>NZ_CP025613.1:669234-1003851 GCF_002868735.1 Niveispirillum cyanobacteriorum
ATTGAGAAGGTGACGCGGCAGTCGATCCCGCGCCACCCGATGGAACCCGCCGCCGCTGCAATCCTGCCGCAGTTGAAGCCCGAACGCCCGCCGCAGCCGCAACCCAAGCGCGGCAACCGGCCCAAGCCGGCGGGCAAGCCGGGTGAGCGCAGCAACCAGAGCCGCCCCGGTCGTCGTGGACAGCCGCCGCGTCAGGGCGAGGCCAATCGTAACGACGCGCCGCGCACGGATGCGCCGCGTGCGGACGCTCCCCGCGCCGACGGCACCGCCGCACCATCCGCCCGTCCGCAGCAACCCCGTCCCCAGGGTCCACGCCCGCAGGGCCAGCAGGGACAGCGTCCGCAGGGTCAGGGACAGCGCCCGGCCCAGCAGGGCAAGCCGCAGCAGCACTCTCGCCCCGCCGCCAAGCAGACCGCCGATAACCGCCCTGCCCGTGACGGTGCCGGCAAGCCGCAGCGTCCCCAGCGCCCGGCACGCGATGGCGCAGACGCTGCCAGCGGTGACTGGACGCCCGATTTCCTGCGCCGTCCCGCGCGGGGGTAAAATGGTTTGGGAGGGTGATCCCTCACCCTCCCGACCGCTGACTTCCGTGCCATACCCTGCTATACTCTGCGCGGTAAAGCTCGGACCCTGTCCGAATGACAGGCCGCTCACCCGGCTCCATGCAACACACCTGTGTTTTATGTTGCATCCTGTTGCACGAACGCGGCAGGGGTGGCGTTTTGGTAACTGAATTACCAAACTGACGTTGAATTCTTGTAACTGGGGGGATCAAATCCCCTGCGAACCATGCTATAAGGCATGGGAACGAACGGGCGCGTCTGTGCCCGCATAAGATTATCGCACCACCAGAGCATCAAGGATCGCCCATGCGCCGCCACCGCCACGCCAAGATCGTCGCCACCGTCGGCCCGGCCAGCAATACGCCGGAAAAGCTGAAGGAGCTGTTCCTGGCTGGTGCCGACGTGTTCCGTCTGAATTTCAGCCACGGCACCCATGAGGACCATGCCAAGGTCCACGCCGCCATCCGTGCGCTGGAAAAGGAAGTGGGCCGTCCCATCGGCATCCTGCAGGACCTCCAGGGCCCCAAGATCCGCATCGGCACCCTGACCGCCGGCAAGGAAGATCTGGTGAACGGGGAGAAGGTGACCTTCGTCCTGGGTAAGGAACCGGGCGGCAAGGACAACATCCCCCTGCCCCATCCGGAGATTTTCAAGGCCATCATGCCGGGCCAGGACCTGCTGATCGATGATGGTCGCGTGCGGGTGCGCGTGCGCGGCGTCAGCGATGACAAGATCACGGCAGAGGTGATTGTCGGCGGCGTCATCTCCAACCGCAAGGGCGTCAACCTGCCCGGCACCGCCCTGGACCTGTCACCCCTGACGGAGAAGGACCGCGCCGATCTGGCCTTCGGTCTGTCGCTGGGCATGGACTGGATCGCGCTCTCTTTCGTGCAGCGCCCGTCCGACGTGATTGAGGCCAAGGCCCTGATCGGCGACAAGGCGGGCCTTGTCTCCAAGATCGAAAAGCCGCAGGCGCTGGAGAAGATCGAGGATATTATCCGCCTGTCCGACGCCATCATGGTGGCACGCGGCGACCTGGGCGTGGAAATCCCGCATGAGGATGTGCCCGGCCGTCAGAAGGAATTGGTCCGCGCCGCGCGTCTGGCCGCCAAGCCGGTGATCGTGGCCACCCAGATGCTGGACAGCATGGTGGCCAGCCCGACCCCGACCCGCGCAGAGGCGTCCGACGTCGCCACCGCCGTCTATGATGGTGCCGATGCCGTCATGCTCTCCGCTGAAAGCGCCTCTGGCCAATATCCGGTGGAAGCCGTATCGATGATGAGCCGCATCATCGCCAGCACGGAGCATCACCCGACATACCGCCCCATCATCACGGCGCTGGAGCCGGAGGTGGACCACACCCCGTCGCATGCCGTCGCCGGCGTGGCCGCCGATCTGGCCGGCACCATCGATGCCGCCGCTATCTTCGCTTATACGTCCAGCGGCAATACCGTCGCCCGTATCGCCCGCAAGCGGCCCGATGTGCCGGTGCTGGCCACCACCCCGCATGTGGGTGTGGCCCGCCGTCTGGCGCTGGTCTGGGGCGCACACGCCATCCATTCCGGCGATGTCGGGACATACGAGGAGATGGTGGACCGCGCCCGCACGCTTGCCGTGAAGGAAGAGTTCGTGCGGCCGGGTGAGCGGATCGTCATCGTCGCCGGCATCCCCTTTGGTCAGTCGGGCAGCACCAACAATCTGCGCATTGCCAAGATCTGATCGTACAAATTACGACCGCCTCTTCTTCGCCGGGGGGGCGGTTTTCTTGGGCTGCTAAGCCCTACCCCCGTTGCACAGCGCCAGTCACAGGCGCATAATCAGTGCCTAAGCCAAAAAGAAAGCCGGCTGCGAGACGCAGCCGGCCAGAGATGAAGGGAGCCTCATAAGGAGGTAAAGTCCCTGACCGTTGCCCTTATGCAACGGTCAAGTCACTTTCTTATAGCCCTTCACGAGCCGTTTGAAAAGCAAAAAACGTGTCCGAAAGGCTACACTCGGCAAATTTCACATTCCGACCCCTTGCGTAGGGCGGGACGCTGCCCCTCAATCGCCGCGCACCTCTTCCACCATTTCCTCCAGCCGCTCAAAGTCCGGAACGACCAGACTGTTGCCCTGGCGGATGACGATGTTATCGCGCGACAGGTCGCTCATCACCCGCGCCACCGTTTCCCGGGTGGTGGATACGCGCGACGCGATGTCGGAATGGATGGGCACGGGCGTAATCTCAGCCTTGCCGTCCGGGCGCAGGCCAGCCTTGGCCAGGCGCAGCAATTCAGCGTGGACGCGGTTGTTGGCGCCGAGCGTGGACAGATCCATAATGCGGCCCGTGGAGGCGCGCACGATCTGGGTCAGGCGGTGCATGACCTTGGCGGCCACTCCCGGATGGTTTGTCGCCGTCTCCAGAAACAGGCGCGGCGACATGAAGGCAACCTGCGTTTCGGTCAGCGCCACGATACTGGCAGACCGCGGCCCCCCATCAATGGCCGACAATTCGCCCAGATAACCACCGGCATCGATATCATCGAAGGTGATCTCGCGTCCCGACAGGGAGTAGTTCACGACGCGGACCCGCCCCTCCACGATCAGACAGACGTCGCGGCTGTCAGACGACCGGTCCACAATCTGTTCATGGGGATGGAAGTGGCGCCAGCTACACTGGCGCGCGATAGCGGCACGCGCTTCCGGCGTCAGGCTTTGCAACAGTTCGATCCGGTCGAGATTAGCGTTATGGGCGTCGCTCACGTCGTCTATCCGGGCTTGGGATACGGTCATCGGAATGTATATCTAGGCCGTTCGCCTGCAAACCGCTACGGTTACATCCTTGTTTTTGCAGCAATGGCGGATGGAGACCAGCATGAGCGGAACCGATGGCGGGGAAGAACGGCGAGGCCGGGCGCGGTTTGCGGGCCTGCACCTGACGCTGGCGGCCCGGCTGAAGGCCTATCTGTTCACCGGCATCCTGGTTACCGCCCCAATTTCCATCACGCTGTATCTGGCCTGGCTGGTCGTGGACGGGGTCGATAATCTGGTCGACAGCCTGTTGCCAGCACCCTATCACCCTGATCAGTTGCTGCCTTTCACCCTGCCTGGGCTGGGCCTGCTACTGCTGCTGATCTTCCTGATCCTGGTGGGCATGGTCTCGGCGGGGGTCGTCGGCAATCTGCTGGTGCGACTCGGTGAGGCGCTGGTGGGCCGGATGCCGGTGCTGCGCGGCATCTATTCGGCGGTAAAGCAGGTTTTTGAAACCGTGCTGGCCCAGAAGTCGGACGCGTTTCGGGAAGTGGTGCTTGTGGAGTTTCCCCGTCCCGGCGCCTGGGCCATTGCCTTTGTAACCGGCGGCACCAAGGGCGATCTGCAGCAGGCCCTGGGCGGTGGCGATTGGGTCAATGTCTTCGTGCCCACCACCCCCAACCCCACCTCTGGCTATCTGATGTTCGTGCCGCGCGATCAGGTGAAGCCGCTGGCCATGAGTGTGGAGGATGGGTTGAAGATGGTGGTGTCCGGTGGGCTGGTCGGGCCGGAGGAGGCGACGATAAAAGCACCCTGATGCGCGCATAAACATCTGCCTCATTCTTGCTTTGATTGAGATTGCCCTACGCCAGACGCATAGGTCATATTACTGCCCTTATCCAAGATAGAGGAGGGGGCAGATGGGACAGGACCGGAACATGTGGCGCGGGGGCGCCGCCTTCATCGGGGCGGGCCTGCTGCTGACGGCGTGCGGCAGCGTGTCAGCGGAACCGCCGCGCCTGTTGAAGGCACCGTCGGTGTTGAAGTCGGACGAACAGAAGCCGCGCGATCAGGAAAAGCCCCAGGGCTATAACCTGCTGTCGCTGGGCGCCCTGAACGCCGCCATTCAGCAGGGCCGTGAAATCCACTATGTCCTGCCCATCAAGTATACGGACGGCACAATCTATAACCCGTCGACAGGCAAGAATGACAAGGTACGGCTGCGTTCCTATGGCGATCAGTTCCTCGCCCCGATGATCCTTATGGAACCGGGGCAGACGGTGCGCATCAGCCTGTTGAACCAGTTGCCGGCGGAACCGAACTGCAAGATTGATCCGAAGACGGGCAAGCCCTACGCCACCAACAAGCCGCACTGTTTCAACAACACCAACCTGCACAGCCATGGTCTATGGGTTTCCCCAACCGGCAACAGCGACAATGTCCTGCTGAATATCGAGCCGGGGGTGAATTTCCAGTATGAGTATAATGTGCCGGAAGATCACCCCGCCGGCACCTTCTGGTACCACCCGCACAAGCACGGCTCCACCTCCATCCAGGTGGGCAGCGGCATGGCGGGTGCCCTGGTGATCAAGGGCAGCCGTGCGCCAACGGAACTGTCGAATGGCGATCTGGACACGCTGTTGCAGCCGGTGACGGCCAATGCCGATTTCGCATCGCAGGTGATGCTGATCCAACAGCTTCCCTATGCCTGCTTTGATGACCAGGGCAACATTGAGAAGGACGCCAAGGGTCAATGGGTCTGCAAGGATGACCAGATTGGCAAGGTGGAGAATTTCGACGCGCAGTTCGACCCCAAAGCCTGGTCACAGAGTGGCCGATTCACGATGTTCAATGGCGTTGTCCGTCCGCAGATGGAAGCCAAAACCGGTCAAATGTATCGCTGGCGTCTGATCCATGCCGGGGTGGAAGAGACAATCAATCTGCGCATCCGCAAGATGGGACCGAAAGCGCCGGCCACCGGTCTGGTGAAAACCGTAAAGGCCGCATCGGACGAAGTGGCGAAGGCCTGCACCGGTGCAGAGGTCAAACAATATGAGGTGGCGACCGACGGCCTGACCCGACCGCAGGTCTTCACCAAGAAGGTCAACAACCTGCAACCTGGTTACCGCAGCGATATCCTG
This sequence comes from Niveispirillum cyanobacteriorum, assembly GCF_002868735.1. Taxonomy (GTDB): domain Bacteria; phylum Pseudomonadota; class Alphaproteobacteria; order Azospirillales; family Azospirillaceae; genus Niveispirillum; species Niveispirillum cyanobacteriorum. The sequence goes on from NZ_CP025613.1 coordinate 674,666, forward strand.
GTCGTACTGCCCGAAGCCGGACGCTATTGCGTCTATGATGACAGCAATGGCAAGGATGAGGTTTCAGGCGAGGATAGCCCCAAGATCATCGGCTTCATTGAGGCAACAGGTGAAACGGTGGCCGACACCGACGCCGTGGTGAAGGCCAAGCTTCTGGAAGGAGCCGCGCGCCTGCAAGGGCCGGTGCGGGACATCGTGGTCAGCGACATTAATGCCGATCTGAAGCTGACCAAGTACGTGCCGCACCCGACCATCACGGACGCGGAGATTGCCAAATGGGGCCAGCCGGACATCCCCATCACGTTCAACATCGATATCCAACCCAATCAACCCACGCGGTTCACAGTCAATGACAAGGAATATGACCCCGCGGTGGTGAATCAGACTCTGATCCTAGGGACGGCCCAGCAATGGATCCTGATGTCGAAATTCGTGAACCACCCGTTCCACATCCATGTGAACCCGTTCCAGGTCGTGTCGATCCGGAAGAAGAATCCCGACGGCACGCCAGGACCGGAATGGACGGACGGTATCTATGCGGGCATGCAGGGAACGTGGAAGGACACGCTGATCACCGACCCCAACGCCATCATCACGGTCCGAACCCGCTATAATCGCTATATCGGTGAGTTCGTCCTGCACTGCCACATCCTGGACCACGAGGATAAGGGCATGATGCAGAATGTGCAGATCGTCCTGCCCGGCGCCGACGGCAAGGCAGCGGCGATGGGGCATCATTAAGGGATTGGGGGGTATGCTGTCGGCCAAGACTGACAGCATACCCCCATCCTTTAATCCACCTCTTTTGGCGCCAGCAGCAGGTACATGGCCGGCGTCACCAAGCGTGACAGGACGGTGGACGACACCAGGCCGCCGATAATGACGGCGGCCAGTGGGGAATAGAGACCGGACCCACCCAGTGCCAGAGGCATCAGCCCGCCAATGGCCGTGACGGAGGTCAGCAGCACGGGCAGGAACCGCACCTCCCCCGCCTCCTCAATTGCGGCCTTCAGCGGGGTGCCCGCGCGGCGCAGCTGGGTCGTGAAATCGACCAGCAGGATCGAATTCTTGATCTCAATCCCGATCAGGGCGATGAAGCCGATCACGGCCGTAAAAGACAGGGTGTAACCCGTCACAAACAGCGCCACCATGCCGCCAATGATGCCCAGCGGGATGACGCCGGCCACCACGGCGGTGGTCGCGAAACTGCGGAATTCCAGGATCAGCACCGCCATGATGCCGAACATGGCCACCAGGATGGCACCCGACAGGCCGGCAAAGCTTTTCGACCGCGTCTCCGCCTCCCCGCCCGTCATCAGCCGGTAGCCTGGCGGCAGGCCCAGGGCCGACAATTGGTCACCGATGGCGCGGGTGACGCGGTCGGTATTGTGGCCCGTGGCCGTGAAAGCAGTGATGGTGACGGCGCGTTCGCGGTTAAACCGGTCGATGCGGGCCGGGCTGGTGATGAAATGCGGGTCGCTGATGGCCGACAGGGGCACAGCGCCTGCCGCACCCGGCACACGGATATCACCCAGCACCGACAGTTCATGCCGCCCCTCCATGGGCAGGCGCAGGGTGACGGGGTAATCGTCGCCATCGCTTTCCCGATATGTCGCCACCGCCTCCCCCGATAGGGACAGGCGCACGGCACGGTCCACGGCACCCGCCGGCACGCCCAGAACACCGGCCTTATCCAGATCAATCCCCAGATCCAGGTCTGTGCGGTCGAGGCGCAGCGGGTTGACCACGTCGCGGGAACCAGGCGTACCCTCGATGATCGAGGTCACCTTGGCCGCCAGCTCCTTCAACACGGGCAGTTCCGGGCCCAGGATGCGCACGGCAATGGGTGCTTCGATGGGCGGGCCATTCTCAAACACCCGCACAATGATCTGGGCACCGGGATATGCGGCCAGCCGGGCGCGCAGCTTGTCCAGTTCCGCCGTGCTCTGCCGGCCCTTCCATTCCGTCAGGCCAACAAAGATGGCGCCGTGCGTGGGGTCATCCTCCCGCGGGGTGATGTTGTAATAGATGCGGGGATTACCATGCCCGGCATTGGCCATGACAAAGCGCACATCCGGCATCCGCTTCACCTGTTCCTCAACGAACGCCACAGCCTTGTCCGTCTCCGCCAGGGGCGCGCCGTCGGGCAGGTCGATCTCGATCAGGAATTGTGGGATGTCGGCGGACGGAAACAGGCTGAACCCGATGCGCGGCACCAGGGCGATGGAGCCGGCAAACAGCAGCGTGGCGATCAGGACAGTGATGCCGGGCCGTTCCAGCGCCCGGTGCAGGATGGGGCGATAGACGGCATGGATGGCGCCCATCACCCATTGCAGGGCCTTGTTCCCCTCCGGGTCCTCATGGCGCGACAGAATACGCGCCGCCAGGAAGGGGATCATGGTCAGCGCCACGAACAGCGATGCCGCGACGGTGGCCAGGACGGAAACGGGCAGCGACTTTATGAACTTGCCCGACCCTTCGGGCAAAAACATCAAGGGCAGGAAGGCCAGCAGCAGGGTGGCGGTACAGCCCAGGACGGCAACCGCGATCTGCCGTGTGCCCTCAATCGCTGCCTCTTCCCGGCTTTTGCCCATGCGCAGATGGCGGGCGATATTCTCCGTCACCACGATACTGTCATCAACCAGAAGGCCCAGCGACAGGACGAAGCCGGCAATGGACAGTTGGTTCAGGGTGAAGCCGGCGAACTGCAACACCGTCACGCCGATGGCCAGTGACAACGGAATGGCCAGCATCACCACCAGCGAGGCGCGGAAGCCCAGCGGGATCAAGGTGATCAGCACCAACCCCAGCGCAATGGCGAAATCGCGGAACAGAGCCGACAGGCGCTTGGCCACGTTCTCCGACTGATCGAAGCCGCGCTCCAGCTTGATAGTGGATGGCAGCGACCGCTCAAACTCATCCAGCGCAGCATAGGCATTCTTCTTGAGCTCGAAGATGTTCTGCCCCGGCTTCTGATTGGCGGTAACGAACACTGCCCGCTTGCCGTTGAAACGCGCAATATGGTTGGCCTCATCGGCCGCCCAGGTGACATCCGCCACATCGTGCACCCGCACTACGCGGCCATCCGCGGCGCGGACCACGGTGTTGGCGATATCGTCCAGCGTGTCGAAATCGCCCTCTGTCTTCACCGTGAAGCGGCGTTCGCCGGCATGCAGGGCACCCAGGGGTACGGCCGCCCCTTCGGCCTTCAAGGCATCGGCCACCGCCGTAACGGGCAGGCGCAGTTCGGCCAGCCGCCCGGCATCAACGGCGACACGGACTTCCGTCCGCTCCTCCCCCCAGATCTCGCTTTCCCAGACGCCGGGGACCCGGTCGATAATGTCGCGCAGGTCATCAGCCCGCTTACGCAGTTCCAGGGCGGAAACGCCATCCCCAACCAGTGCCACCTGCATGAAGTTGGTCAGGGCGGTGTTGAACTTCTTCACCTCCAGCCGGACAAGGCCGGCGGGCAGGGTCGGGCGGATGGCATTCACCTCCCGCACCACCTGGTCGTATTTGCGTTCAGCGTCACTGGACCAGTCGAACTCCACCGTGATCACGGCAACGCCGTCGCGGGTGCGAGAGGTAATCTTGTTGATGTCGTCCAGGCTGTCGATGGCATCTTCCAGCGGGTCGGTAACCTGCTTTTCCAGGTCAATCGTATCGGCACCGGGCAGCACGGCCACCACCAGGATGGTGGGAATGGGAAAGCTGGGGTCTTCTGCACGCGGGATGGACAGAAGGGAGCTGACGCCCATGGCGGCCAGCATGGCGAACAGCACCAGCGTGAATTGCCACTGGCGCACGGAAAAGGCGGCGACATTGCCCATGGCTCACTTCCCCGCCGGTGCGATGCTGATGGCGCTGCCGGGCCGCAGATAGGCACCACCGGCAGAGACCACCCGTTCACCTTCCACAAGACCAGCCGCGACCAGCAGGTCGGCGCCACGCAGGCCCGCGACCTTCACCTGCCGCCGCTCCACCGTCTTGCCATCGGCCTTCACGACATAGAGCGTGGCCAGATCGCCAAACCCTTCGATGACGGCAGATGCCGGCACCGCCAGCGGCGGAGCGGCACCACCGGGTCGGGGGGCGATATGCAGGGTGACGATGCGCCCGCTGGACAGGAAGCCCGGCGCATCCGGGAGCGTCACCTCCACGTCGAAGACACCGGTGCCCGTCGCGCTCTTGGCTGCAATACGGGTGACATGGCCTGTCAGCTTGCCTTCTGGCAGGTCGAGATCAACACTGTTGCCGGTGGCGATGCGGGCCACGTCACGGTCGGACAGGCCGGCCCGCACGATCACCCCGCTTTCACGGTCCCCAATGACCAGCGCCGTGGTACCGGCGGGCACGATCTGCCCCGGTTCCAGCGGCCGTGCCAGCACCACGCCATCGGCGGGGGCCGAAATCTCCGACAGGCCACGGTTGAAGGCGATGGCGTCACGGTCGGCCTGTGCCGTGTCCAGCGCGGACTTGGCGGCATCCACCCGCGCCTTTTCCACAAAACCCTTGGCAACCAGCGGCAACAGTCGGTCGAGATCCTGCCGCGCCTTGGTCACACGGGCTTCCGCCGCGCGCAGCTGCGCATCCACCTCCGTCACCTGAATGCGCGCCAGCCGCTGACCGCGTGTCACCGGGTCGGCGATATCGACCTGGAACCCCTCCACCTTGCCCGCCACCTTGAAGGAGAGCGGGATTTCCCGCTTGAAGGCGACGCTGCCGGTGGCCTTTACCATCTGCGCCTCTGGTGCCGGACGGGCAACACTGACCGATACAGGCACGGGTGAGGCGGCCGTGGCTGCTTGCGCCGTTTCGGGATCGGCCTTGCCACAGGCGGACAGGGCAAGGACAAGGATCAGTGGGATGGACGCGCGCAGCATGGCACACCTAACCTAACGCCGATAAGTTTACGGTGTTAGGTTTAGTGCGAACGCGTTATAGGTCAATAGGGATTCTGAAGGTTGGTGGCATGATTAACGAAAAAGGCGGGCGTGCAGTAAAACCGGCGAAGCGGACACGTCTTCCCGCTGCCGAACGGCGCGCGCAGATCCTGACCGTGGCCCGTGACCTGTTCGTGACGCAGGGGTTTGAGCATGCCAGCATGCGCCGCATCGCCGATGCTGCCGGCATTACGCCCACCGCCATCTACGACCATTTCGCAGACAAGGAAGCGCTGCTGACCGCCATCGCTGCGGATTTCTTCGATGGTCTGGTGGCGGCCATGACGGTGCCGCCCGATGCGGCGACCGATCCGTTGGGCCTGCTGCGGCAATTGATGATCAATTATGTGCGCTATGGGCTGGCACATCCCAATGAGTACCGGCTGGTCTTCATGACCAGCCTGTCACGCTTCGTGCCCACGCTGGGCCATCGCGGCCTGCCCTGCTCCGGCGTGGTGCCGGCGGAGGTGGCGCAGAAAACCGTCAAGGCCATGCATTCCTTCGGCATCTTGCAGACCGGGATTGAGCGGCTGGTCGCCGCCGGCCTGCTGCGCGCCGACGACCCGGAAGGCTTTGCAGACAGCGTCTGGGCCATGGGCCACGGTATTGTCTCCCTGGTCATCACCAAGGGCGACAGCAACTTCACCCCCATCGACCGCTGGATCGATACATCCATCGGGATATTGATGGAGGGGATGCGGCCGCGTTACTCGACCCCGCCCCCCACCTCTTCCAGATAGACCTTCGCCATTTCCGCATAATGCGGGGCGATGGACATCTGCATTCGGATGTCGTCCTCGGTCAGGGGGCGCAGGAACTTCGCAGGGCTGCCGCCCCACAACTCACCGGCCTTCACCCGTTTGCCCGGCGTGACCAGGGCACCGGCGGCGACCATAGCGCCTGCCTCCACCACGGCCCCATCCATGACGCAGGCCTTCATCCCAATGAACGCCCCATCTTCCACCACGCACCCATGCAACAGGGCCAGATGGCCGACGGTGACATTGTCACCGATGGTCGTGCTGAACCGTTCACGGGTGCAGTGGACGACGCTGCCGTCCTGGATGTTGCTGTTACGGCCGATGCGGATGGCATTGACGTCACCACGAATGGTGACGCCGAACCACAGGTTTGTCCCAGCCCCGATCTCGACATCGCCGATGACGGTAGCATTAGCCAGGAACACCGACGGGTCGATGATGGGCAGCTTGCCCTTGAAGGGCAGGATGGTGGGGATGGGGCGCGTATGGATCACGGGAACACCGGAACCACGTCCAGGCCCAACGTCTCGTCAAACCCGTTCATGATGTTGAAATTCTGTACGGCCTGACCCGAGGCACCCTTCATCAGATTGTCGATGACGGAGACCAGGATGGCACGGCCCGGAATACGGTCGGCAAAGACATTGATGAGCGACAGGTTGGACCCGGCGACATGGCGCGTCTGCGGGCCGACACCGGGGGCCAGCACCTTCACGAACGCCTCTCCCGCATAGGCCTTTTCCAGGCTGGTGCGCAGGGAAGCGACATCCACACCATCCTTCAGGCGGACATAGGTGGTGGCCATCATGCCCCGGTTCATGGGGATCAGGTGCGGGGTGAAGGCGATGCGGATATCGCCACGACCGGCGGCCCAACCCAGGCCCTGCTCAATCTCCGGTGCGTGACGGTGCGAGGCGATGCCATAGGCATGCATGCCTTCCGCCACCTCGCAATAAAGGCTCCCCTGCTTGGCATCGCGGCCCGCACCCGACACGCCCGACTTGGCATCGATAATGATGTCATCGGCGGAAATCAGGCCATCCTTCAGCAGCGGTAGCAGCGGCAGCAGCGATGCCGTGGGATAGCAGCCGGGATTTGCGACCAGCCGGGCCGTAGCCACCTGTTCGCGCGCCACCTCCGACAGGCCATAGACGGCGGTTTCCTGCAGGTCCACGGCCTTGTGCGCGTGGCCATACCATTCGGCATAGGTGTCGACATTGAACAGCCGGAAATCCGCCGACAGATCACAGACACGGACATGGGCGGGCAGACCGGCGATCACCTCCTGCGTGGTACCATGCGGCAGGCCGCAGAAGACGAAATCCACATCGTCCCAGTTCACATCGGCGATCTTGGTCAGGGCCGGCAGGTCATAGGGAGCCAGATGGGGGAACACGTCGGCTACCGGCTTGCCGGCTGCACGCTCCCCCGTCAGCGCCGTGATTCGGACACGTGGATGGCGCAGAAGCAATCGCATCAGCTCGGCACCCGTATAGCCGGAAGCGCCCAGAATGGCGACGCGGACGGGGGTGAAGGCGGAAGCGGTGCTCATCTTACTGCGATCTCCTGGTCAAAGATGGGTGCCCCACACTGGCACCCGTCCGTTACAAATACAGCTTCATGCCCTCATGCGAAGCATCAAAGCCAAGGCGCTGGTAGAACCTGTGCGCATCGGTCCGCCGCTTGTCGGTGGTCAGCTGCACCATGCCGCAACCACGGGCGCGGGCCATATCCAGGCAATTTTCGATCAGAATGGCACCCAGCCCCTTGGAGCGCAGATTGGACGCCACCCGCACCGCCTCAATGGTGCAGCGACGCATACCCTTGCGGCCAAGGCCCCGCGCATAGTTCAGCTGCGCCATGCCCACCACACGACCATCCAGGTCCAAAATCAGGATTTCGGCATTGGGGTCCAGGATGATCTCATCCCACGCCTCGTAATAGGGCTCCAGGTCAGCGGCCCCTTCCCGCCCCTGGCCCAGCATGTCGTCGGTCAGCAGCGCAACCATCTCCGGCACGTCGCGGCGCTGCGCCACACGGACCACGACATCATCCTTGATCGACATGCATTCCCCCTGAAAGCCAGAGTGCCATCATAGAGCGCAAGGGGGCGGGATCGAACCTATTTCGCACGTTGGCTGCGGTTGAAAAAGAAAGGCGCCACACCTGATTACAGTTAATTGCAACCAGACATGACGCCTTCTCATTCTTTCGTGGCTGAAGGGGACGGATAGGCCGTCCCCGCCACGGAGGAGGTAGGATGGTCAGACATCCGAAAACCCTCCGCCTGCATCTCCGGTTTCTGGGCGTTACCCTGAAGCTGGAGATTTGCTGGTAGGAAGGAATGTCCTGGCGGTGTTCGCGCACCGTCAGGACGCCTCCACATATACGCGAAATCACCCCGCCTTTCAACGCCACTACCGCGCGCGGCCCAGCGTTGCAGGAAGCGCCCTTAACGGATCGCAAGGCCGGGGCGCATAGTTTCCGCCTGTCGCCCGTCACCTGCCCCGGTCCCATGTCCGACGCTTCCCCGGTCGATCAGCCGACCAGCCCCTTCGCCTATACCCCCTATCGGCTTTACTGGTTTGCCCGCATCTGCGCCATTCTGGCGTTGCAGATGCAGATCGTCGCCACCGGCTGGCGCGTCTATGACGTTTCGGGCAGTGCCATGGCGTTGGGCTTCATCGGGCTAGCGGAGTTTCTGCCCTCCATCCTTCTGGTCCTGGTCACCGGCCATGTCGCCGACCGGTTCGACCGGCGGCGCGTGATCAACGTCTGCCAGGGGCTGGAAATCGTCGCCATGCTGGTACTGTGGCTGGCGCTCTGGGATGATAATACAAAGGCGCTGTGGCCGGCCTTCCTGTCGGTCACCATCCTGGGAACCGCCCGCGCGTTTGAGATGCCAGCGGCGGCATCGCTGGTCCCCAATCTAATCCCGCCCGCCATCTTCCCGCGCGCGGTGGCGCTGAATTCATCGGCTTGGCAAGGGGCCTCCATTGTCGGGCCGGCGCTGGGCGGGCTGCTTTATGGCTTTATCGGCCATTGGGTTTTCGCGCTGTGCGCCCTGTTGTTCATGGTCGCCTTCATTCTGGTCCGGTTCATCAAGCTTCCGCCCAAGTCAACGCCGGCGGCGGTGAAGAAGGTCAGCCTGGAAACCCTGTTCGCGGGCTTCCGCTTCATCTGGAGCAAGCCCATCGTACTGGGCGCCATCTCACTGGACCTATTTGCGGTGCTGCTGGGCGGCGCGACGGCGCTGCTGCCAGTGCTGGCCAAGGACCAGTTCGATGCTGGCCCCGTCATGGCCGGCATCCTGCGCGCTGCCCCGTCGGTCGGTGCGCTGGTGACAGGGCTGATCCTGGCCTTCTGGCCCGTGCGGCGGCGGGTGGGCCGGGTGCTGTTCGTCTGCGTCGCGGCCTTCGGTGTGGGCACCATCATCTTCGGGTCCACGACATCCGCCGTCGTGGCCGGCATCGCTCTGATCGTCATGGGCGCGGTGGATATGGTCAGCGTCTTCATCCGCCAGTCGCTGGTGCAATTGGAAACGCCCGATGACATGCGCGGCCGCGTCAGCGCCGTTAGCAGCCTGTTCATCGGCGCATCCAACCAGTTGGGCGAGTTTGAAAGCGGCCTGACGGCCCATTGGTGGGGGGCCGGCCCCGCCGTGATCGTCGGAGGGGTCGGCACCCTGGTGATCGTGGCACTATGGTGCGTCCTGTTCCCCGCCCTGCGCAAGGTGGACCGGTTCCCCGGTGCCCTGGACAAGGGCTGACAGGGATCAATAGCCGCGCGTGCGGTCTACGACATTGTGCAGCGGCTCACCCCGCCGATGACGGTCGATATTGGCTGCCACAATGCGCGATGCGGTGCCCGGGTGGGTCAGGGCAGCCGCGTGCGGCACCAGCGTGATCTTCGGGTGGGTCCAGAAGGGGTGCGAAACCGGCAGCGGTTCCACCGCGAAGACATCCAGCGTCGCCGCCGACAGATGGCCAGCATCCAACAGCGGGATCAGATCATCCTCCACCAGATGCCCGCCGCGCGCGGCATTGATCAGATAAGACCCCCTGGGCAGCGCCGACAGGGTGCGGCGGTTGAGAATGCCGCGCGTCTGGTCGGTCAGGGGCAGCAGGCAGACGAGGATATCCGTCTGGGCCAGGAACGCGTCTAACTGTTCCCGCCCGGCAAAGCCGCGCACGCCGGGAACATCCTTGGCCGTCCGGCTCCACCCCGCCACATCGAACCCGAACCCGGTCAACGCCTTGGCGCAGGCAGCCCCCAGTTCGCCCATGCCCAATATACCGATCCGGCGTTCGGACGGTAGAAGCTGCGGCAACTGCTTCCAGATGCCGGCCCGCTGCTGTGCGGCATAGTCCGGCATGGACCGGTGATAGTGCAGGACCTGCATCACCACAAACTCCACCATGCCGGTGACCAGGGTCGGGTCCACCATGCGCACCAAGGGTATGTCGGCGGGCAGGGTCGTATCGGTCAACACATGCTCGACACCGGCGCCAAGCGAGAAGATCACCTTCAGGTTCGGCAGATCGGACAGGATGCCCGCCGGCTGCTTCCAGACTAAGGCATAGTCGATCTCCGCCTTGTCGCCCGTGTCCGGCCATAGGCGGATGTCGATGCCGGGCCAGGCGGCATTCAAGGCCTCGACCCAGGCTTTCTGGTCCACCGTGGGGCAGGCATAGAGCAGCACGGGCGGCTTCATGGCGATAACCTCTTTCACGCGACGACCGGTTTATATCCGGCGCTGTTGGAATGGACGGACCTGCGACGGCCCTTGAACCCTGCCATCTGCAAAAGGCTCAACAGGCTGTCATTAAATTCGACTGGACGTTCATAGAACACGGAATGGCCCGTGTCCTGCACTTCCACTAGGAAACTGCCCGGCACCTGCGCCTGTACAGCCCGGATGGCATCGACGGGAAAGACAGGGTCTAGGTGCCCAGCAATGAACAGGATAGGGAACCCCAGGTTGCCCAGCAGGGCGGGCGGCACGCTGCGCGGCCAATCACCCTTCAATCCCTTGCGGTCGGTATTGTTGAAACCGGACAGGGCGGCGTAGAGCCATGACAGTTCCGGCTCCCGCACCTTGAACGGCGCACCGAGCACCCGGTCAAGCTGCGCCAGGTCATTGCTGGCCGACCGCGCCGCCGTCATCAGGTCGGCCACATCGCCTTCCTCCGCAACCGCATGCAGGGAGGATGCGATGCACAGGGCTGCAACCCGGGCTGGATGGCGCACGGCGAAATTGATACAGGTCCCCGCCCCCATCGACTGCCCCACCAGCGCCACTCGGTCGAGGCCCAGATGGTCCAGCAATGCGGTCAGATCATCGGCGAAGGCGCTACGGCCCAGGCCGGCCCGATCGGTGGATTTGCCGAAGCCGCGATGGTCGAACAGCACGACCTGATAAGCCTTGGTTAGAACCGGCACCTGCCGGAACCAGATGGCATGATTGCCGCCCACCCCGTGGGCCAGCACAATGGCCGGCCCCTCGCCATGGGTCTCAAAATACAGTTGATCGTCACCAAGAGACAGATAGGGCATTGGAATTCCCCAATTTCAAGAAAGAATGCGGTGGGTGCGTCAGCCGACGCCCATCAGCCGGCTCAACTCCACGACATATTCCCCAAACGCCGCGCTCTCTCGCGTCCGGCTGGGATCGCGCGGGCGGGGAAGGTCGATGGTGACGTCGCGGATGATCCGGCCCGGCCGTTCCGACATCACCAGTACCCGGTCGGACAGCAGCACCGCCTCCGCGATGGAGTGGGTGATCAGAACGACGGTCTTGGCATCCCGCTGCCAGATGCGCAGCAGTTCCATGTTCAGCCGGTCGCGGGTCAGCGCGTCCAGGGCCCCGAACGGTTCATCCATCAGCAGCACGCGCGGATCGCACAGCAACGTCTGGCCGATGGCCACCCGGTGGCGCATACCTCCCGACAACTGGTGCGGGAAATGCTTTTCGAACCCCTTCAGGCCAAGCGTTTCGACCATAGGTCCGATGTCGGCATCGCGCGCCGCGGCCTTGCCACGGCGGATTTCCAGGCCCAGGCGTAAATTCGCCTCGATATTCAGCCAGGGCAGCAGGTTGGAGGTCTGGAACACCACACCAACATCATCGCGGGGGCCGCTGACCCGCCCACCGAAAATGTCGATCCCGCCCTCCTCGCACCCGACCAAGCCCGCCAGGATGCGCAGCAAGGTGCTCTTGCCACAGCCACTGGGACCCAGGATCGAAACGAACTCCCGGTCACGGATATCCGCCGTCACATTCTCCAGCGCCGTCAGGCCGCCAAAGCGCTTGGTCACGCCGTTGATGGCAATGGCCGTCGGGGCCATATCCGCCACGGGCTTCAACCCTGCCGCCACCATACCAGCCTCCCCAATGCCTCGATCAGATAGAACAGGGCCAGTGACAGGCCCGTGACGACCAGCAGGGCCGAAAAGGACAGGGCCGTCTGCGACGACCCCGTGGCGATCAGGATCAGATTGCCAAGGCCATCATTGGACCCGACAAACTCCCCCACGATGGCCCCGATAACGGCCAGCGGCATGGCGACCTTGGCCCCGTCGACAAAGCTGGGCAGGGCCGATGGCACACGTAGCCGCCAGAATGACGCCCAGGGCCTGGCACCCAGCGCCCGGAAATGTTCCTCCAGATGGGCTGGCGTGCTGGCCAGCCCGCCCAGAGTGGTGATGACGATGGGGAAGAAGGCGAACAGGAAGGCCATGGTGACCTTCGATGCCAGCCCATAGCCGCACCAGACAACGATGATGGGCGCCAGCCCGATCTTCGGGATGGATTGCAGCGCCACCACGAACGGGTAAAGCGTGCGCCGGGCCAGCGGCACAAAAAAGATCAGGGCAGCCAGCGCCACGCCCAGGACGGTGGCAAAGGCGAAACCCAATGCCACCTCCCCCAGCGTGACCAGCGAATGCTGCCAGAGCTGAGCCCGCGCCCGCCACGTTTCCTCTGCGATGGCGGAGAGCGAGGGCAGCAGATAGGGTTTCACCTCGAACAGCCGTACCCCGCCTTCCCACAGGATGATCAGGGCGACGCAGAACAGCAGTGCCTCTGCCGCCCGCCGGATCGTGCCGATCATTTCCCCCCTCCCTTTTTAAGCTGTTCGATGCGCGCCGGCGGCGGAACCACGAATTTCTCCAGGTCCCAGCGGTCGAACGTGTGCATCTGTTTGCCGGGCCAGATGGCAGGCGTATGGGGATGATCTTCATCCACCTGGATCATGTCGGAATAGAATTCGACATTGTTGCCGTCCGGGTCCTTGAACACGATGAAGGTGTTGCCGCCCGGCCCGTGCCGCCCGTACCCCCGGTCGATGGGTACACCACGATCCATCAGGAAGGCGGTAATCTTCTCCATCTCCGCCATATCGGCGACCTGATAGCTGAAATGCTCCACCGGGGACGTGGCCGGGTCGTGCCTGGCTGCTTGGTCCGGCGGCATCTGCAACAGGGCCAGATCGTGATGATCAGTACCGGCCCGCAGAAAGACCATGTGCCCGTCGATCCAGTCGGACACTTCCAGCCCGACAATATCACGGTAGAAAGCCAGCGATGCCTGGATATCCCGCACCTTCAGCACCAGATGGCCGAGCTTCAGCGGCTTGGGTCGAAACATGGGAATGCTCCTCATGGCTGCGGCAGATAATCGGTGGTGAACACCTCGCTGACCTTCACATCCGCCTTCAGCCCGTAGGCACCGCGCAGGAAGTCGAGCGTGCCGGCCACGCGGTCCGGCTCCATCCAGCCGGCGCGAGCCTGCCGCTTCAGCAAAGCGCCGGTTTCCAGCAATTGCTGCTTGGTGATGGCCGCATCCAGCACAGGGTAATGTTTCAGCATCACCGCCACCGCCGCGTCGGGATCGGCCAGAGCGGCGGCATAGCCGCGATATGTCGCCTTCAGAAAGGCGCGCACCTGTTCGGGCCGTTCCTTGATCACCTTGTCGCTGGTGATCAGGCCATTGCCATAAATGTCCAGGTTGAAGTCGGAATAGGCGAGCCAGCCCAGGCTCAGCCCCGCCTCTTCCGCCCGGCGGCGGAACAAAGGTAACGAGTTGCCCAGCCAGCATTCGCCCGCATCGATCTTGCCCTCTACGAGGGAGGCGACGACGACGGCGGGATCCAACTGCATCAGCGTGACCTCACCCTTTTCCACCCCGTTCTTTTCCAGCCAGGCCGGAACCAGCACCTGCATGGGGGAGTTCTGGCCACCGCCGACCACCATGCCGGCCAGATCGGCGGGGCTTTCGACCTTGTGCCGTTCCTTGATAAAGCATAGGCCGGCGGGCCAGCGGTCGCTGATGGCACCGATCATGCGGGCCGTACCACCATTGGCACGGTTCAGGATCACGGCCAGGGGATCGGCATAGCCGAACTGAAACATGCCCTGGTCCAGCTCATTGGCGGTGCGGATGCCGCCGAATCCGCGCACGGCCTCCACCGCCAGCCCTTCCTCGGCATAGAAACCTTTGTCGATGGCAAGGATGACCCCGGCCATGCTGCCCTGGGGCAGCCAGGACATGTTGAACGTGACCTTCTCCGCCTCGCGGCTTTCCTCCCCGCATCCGCCCAGCAACAGGCCGGCGGTGAGCAGGGTGGCGGCGGTCACTATGCGGACAAGCTCGCGCATCTCAGCCCTCCGCGATCACGGGATTGGCAATTTCGCCGACATGCTCGATACCGGCCACCATGCGGTCGCCCGGCTTCAGGAAGATACCGCGCGCCATACCCACACCGGCGGGCGTGCCCGTGGCCAGCAGGTCGGTGGGGCGTAGTTCCAGCAGGCGCGACAGATAGGCGATCTGTTCGAATGTGTTGAAAATCATGTCGCCGCTGGTTCCGTCCTGCATCATCTCCCCATTCACGGACAGGGTCAGGCGCAGGCGGTGCAGGTCGGGCACGCAGGATTTCGGCACGAACCAGGGGCCGACGGGCGTGAAACTGTCAAAACTCTTGCCCCGGAACCAGTCATGGCTAAAGGGGAAGTCGGTGCGGCGCGTCAGATCGCGGGCCGAGATATCGTTGACCACGACATATCCCGCGATATGGTCCAGGGCGTGGGCCTCGGAGATGCGGCGGCCGGCCTTGCCGATGACCACACCCAATTCCACCTCCCAATCCACCTTCTGGCTTTCGGGCGGCAGGACCACGGGTTCATCGGGGCCGATGATGCTGGATTGGGACTTCATGAAGACGAAAGGCGTGCTGTCCACCTTGGCCGCCAGCTTCGTCTCCATCTCCGCCGCATGCTCGATGTAATTCGAAGCGGCGCCGAAGATGCGAAACGGCTGGAACGGGACGGCGGTACGCGGAACCTTTGTCAGCACGACATTCCCCTGCCGCGCGCGATTATCGGCATCGACAGCCAGACGGTCGATCCGGGCTTCCATTTCACCCCAACGGCGAATGATACCCGTTACCGACAGGCGGCCCAACTCACCGGCATCCGGAAGGGCCGAGAGCAGAACGGCCCCGTCGGGCAGGACCAATGCTGCCAGACCGTCGGCATGTTCAAGCGTGGCAAGGGCATACCAGGACATGACTTCCCCCTTGGCCGCCCGGCCCTGCCGGCGGCGTGATTGGATCAAATGGGTGAGGTTGCGTGGGGGAAGTGTCGCGCCGTCACCCCACCAGAACAAGCATAGGGATGCTATTGCGGAAGGTGATTTTGTTATAACGGGGGAGTGGAACGCAAAAGGCCGGACAACCATCGCTGTCCGGCCTTCCGTCATTCAATCAGAAAACGGTGGGGATCAGATGCCCCGCAGCCCGCCCTTGGCCCCTTCTTCCAGGAACCATTCGTAGGTGAGGCGAAGCCCCTCAGCCAGACTGGTCTTGGCAGTCCAACCCAGCTTGGCCAGCTTGGAATTGTCCATCAGCTTACGCGGGCTGCCGTCCGGCTTGGTCGCATCAAACGCGAACCGGCCCTGCCAACCGACGGTTGCGGCCACTTGTTCAGCCAGCGTGCGGATCGACACTTCCTGACCGGTGCCAATATTCACATGGTCATAGCCGCTGTAATTCTTCAGCAGGAAGACCAGACCGTCGGCCAGATCATCAACATAGAGAAATTCACGCAGCGGCTTGCCCGTACCCCAGATCGTGACCTCGTTCAGCTTGTCGCGCTTGGCATCGTGCAGCCGGGCCATCAGGGCCGGCAGCACATGGCTGCCCTGGGGATGAAAGTTATCACCGATACCGTAAAGGTTGGTCGGCATAGCGGAGATATAGTCGCAGCCATGCTGCTTGCGGTAGGCTTGGCACAGCTTGATGCCCGCGATTTTCGCGATCGCGTACCATTCATTGGTCGGCTCCAGCGGGCCGGTCAGCAATGCATCCTCTGTCATCGGCTGCGGTGCCAGCTTTGGATAGATGCAGGACGACCCTAGGAACAGCAGCTTCTCGACATTGTTGCGGAACGACGCCTGGATGATGTTCGTCTCGATCATCAGGTTGTCGTAAAGGAAATCTGCCGGATAGCTGTTATTGGCCATGATGCCGCCGACCTTGGCCGCAGCCACCACGACGGCGTCCGGCTTGTTGACGGCGACCCATTCCTCCACCGGCGCCTGACGGGTCAGGTCCAGCGTATTACGACCGGCCGTCAGAACGGTGCAGCCTTCGGATTGCAGGCGGCGCACAACGGCGCCACCGACCATGCCACGATGGCCGGCGACCCAGACGCGCTTGCCTGTCAAGTCATAGGGCTTCAGTTCGCTCATCATCCGTTCCTTTGGGGCACCAATCAGGCCAGCAGCTTCACGTCAGACAGAACCATGTCCTTCACCAGATCAGGGAAGGAGGTTGTGTGGGTCCAGCCCAGCTTTTCCTTGGCCTTGGCCGGATCGCCCAGCAGCAGATCAACCTCGGTCGGGCGGAAATAGCGCGGGTCGATGCGGACCAGGACAGCGCCGGTGGCGGCGTCGCGACCGATCTCATCCACGCCCTCCCCGCTCCATTCGATATTCTTGCCGACATGGCCGAAGGCACGTTCCACGAATTCGCGCACCGTGTGCGTTTCGCCCGTGGCCAGCACGTAATCCTCAGCCTTTTCCTGCTGCAGGATGCGCCACATGCCTTCGACATAGTCGCGGGCATGGCCCCAGTCGCGCTTAGCGTCCAGGTTACCCAGATACAGGCAATCCTGCTTGCCATGATGGATGGCGGCCACGGCGCGGGTGATCTTGCGCGTCACAAAGGTTTCACCGCGGATCGGGCTTTCATGGTTGAACAGGATGCCGTTGCTGGCATGCATGCCATAGGCTTCGCGGTAATTCACCGTGATCCAATAGGCATAGAGCTTGGCAGCGGCATAGGGGCTGCGCGGATAAAACGGCGTCGTCTCCCGCTGCGGCACTTCCTGCACCAGACCATACAGCTCTGACGTGGAGGCCTGATAGAAGCGTGTCTTATCTTCCAGCTTCAGGATGCGGATCGCTTCCAACAGGCGCAGCGTGCCAATACCGTCGGCATTGGCAGTATATTCCGGGGTCTCGAAGCTGACCTGGACGTGGCTTTGTGCGGCCAGATTATAGATCTCGTCCGGCTGGGTTTCCTGCACGATGCGGATCAGGTTGGTGCTGTCAGTCAGGTCGCCATAATGCAGCTGGAAACGGACGTCCTTTTCATGGATGTCCTGATACAGATGATCGATGCGGGCCGTGTTCAACGAGGAGGAGCGGCGCTTCAACCCATGGACGATATAGCCCTTGGACAGCAGCAGTTCCGACAGATAGGCACCATCCTGGCCGGTGACGCCGGTGATCAAGGCAACCTTACGCGACATGCTTCTACTCTCCGGGGCGATGGTTGGCCCACCGCCGTTAAAGGAACCGCCTGACCGCCCCGCCAGCGGCAAACAAACCGTGCTTCTACCGCGTCGCGGCAGAATTGTGAACCCACGCCGAACGCGAAGCCGTTACGCCCCCAGCGTCTCCAGCGCCTGGAACACCGCGTCGGCATCGCCGACATCCGTGCGGATATATCGCTGACCCTCGCGCTGACCCTCACGGCAGATCAGGTCGACATCTGATTCCGGGGACCCGACATAGAGCACATCCTTGCCCGACGCGATGCAGCCATAGGTCTTGGACGGAATGACATAGGCCACAAACCCGTCGCGCAGGGTGATCAGATGCGCATCGGGAGTGACCAGCAGGCGGCCCAGGTCCCCGAACGGCACGGGACGACCACGCGCCACGGGCAGGCCCTCATCCTTCAACCTTTGTTCCACCACATCGGCCCCGGCGCCGATGGCATTCAGCCACAGACCAACGGTGCCGCTGCCGGAGCGATGGTGGCGGATATAGGCGTCGATAAAGGTGTCAGTATCGTGCGCCACACCCCAATTGCCGGAATAGAGCAGGATTTTTTTGCCCGTCAGCTCCGCAGGGACGGCCAGCGGCACCTCATCGCCTTTGAGTTCCACGGGCGGCGGGTCACGCTTCAGCACGATGTTATCGGCGGGGATGCCATATCGGCGCAGCAGGCGGACCTGATCCTCTCCCGATGCCTCAAACATCTGCACCCGGCGGCGCAGCCAGATGGTCAGAGCCAGGGCCGCGTCCAGAACCTTGGACGGCTTGGCCCGCGAGGCAATCAGGCATTCGGGATGGAAATCCGCGATCCGATAAATCAGCTTTTTGCGCAATACGACATTCAGCGGCACCAGAAAATGCAGCAGGAAGGGCGGCGACCCGGTGAACAGAACCTCATCTGCCGCTGACAGGTATTTCCAGGCCCGGCTGATCAGCATGGCATTGGTGCGCACGGTCCAGGCCAGGCGGCGGCCCAGGCTTGCGCGGTCCAGCGGCGGGGCCGGCAGGCGCAGGGTGCGGACGGTGCCAGGGCCAACCGTCTCTTCGGTCAGGTTGGCCTCGTTGCCCGAGGTCAAACCCACAAGGGTGACGTCATAGCCCAGTGCCGCGCGTTCACGGCAATGCATTACGGCATATTGGCCGACGGCGCCGAAATCAGGCGGCAGCCAGTCGCACAGGTAAACAAGCTTGGTCATCATCAACCGGATCGGGATCGGTACAAGCGCGGCATTGACCGCGAAAGCGGCACTGCTGTCAATCCGCCCCGCTCGCCGGGCTGCCTCCCGCGCTGGTACCGGAACCTTCGGAGAGGAGATGCTTTGCCTCCGCCTTGGCCCGCGCGATATCGGCGGTGAAGATCACCGGCCCCTTGCGGTGGCGCAGGCCCAGTCCGCGCAGCACGCCCAGCGGTTGGCGCTGTACCCCGGCCATCACCACATGCGCCCCGCGCTTGGCCGCGCGCGCCACCAGGGTGGACAAGGCGTCGGCACCCGTGGCGTCCAGCATGGGCACCGCATTCATGTCTAAGATCAGGACACGCGGCGCGCCGCCGGTCCGGTCCAGCACATCCAGCAGCTTACGTGCAGCCCCGAAGAACATTGGCCCGTCGATACGGTAAAGGGCGGCCCCGGCGGGCAGACCCTTGGCAAGGCCGGGCTGTTCGCCACTGTCCGACACGGCCACGCTTTCCGACATGCGGTGCATGAACAGAACGGCGGCCAGCAGCACCCCGACCTCAATCGCCACCGTCAGGTCGATGGCGATGGTCAGGGTGAAGGTGGTCAGTAGCAGCACCCGGTCGCTGATGGGGGCGGTGCGCAGGGCATGCAGGAAGCGCCCCGCATCGCTCATGTTCCAGGCCACGACCACGAGCACGGCGGCCAGCACGGCCAGCGGCACGAAGGCCGCCAACCCGCTGAAACCCAGCATGAACAGCAGCAGGAAAACGGCATGCAGCATGCCCGACACGGGCGACCGGGCACCGGAGCGGATATTGGTCACGGTGCGGGCAATGGCCCCGGTCGCCGGCAGCCCACCCACCAGGGCCGACGCCGTATTGGCCACCCCCTGGGCCAGCAATTCGGCATTGGGACGATGCCGCCGCCCTGTCATCCCATCCGCCACGACCGCCGACAGCAGCGACTCGACCCCTGCCAGAAAAGCAATGGTCAATGCCGCGGGCAGCAGGGTGCGCAGCTTCACCCACGTAATATCCGGCATCACCGGCATCGGCAGATGATCAGGGATACCCCCGAATTTTGAGCCGATGGTTTCGACCGGCAGGCCCAGGGCGAAGGCCGCGACGGAGCCCAACACGACCGCTACCAGAAACCCCGGTATCTTCGGCGCCCAGCGACGCAGGCCCAGGATCAGGGCCAACGCTCCCAGGCCCACCAGGGCAGCCACCCCCACCGTGTCACGCGCAAACCAGAAGGCAGGCCATTTATCAATGAACTCCGCCGGGACCGCCCCCATTGACAGGCCCAGCAGGTCCTTGATCTGACTTGAAAAGATGATGACGGCGATGCCGGCGGTGAAACCGGTGACCACGGGTTCGGGGATGTACTTGATCCATTGCCCCAGGCGCAGCAGGGCGGCGGCCATCAGGATTACCCCCGCCATCAAGGTCGCCAGCACCAGACCATCATAGCCATGCTGGTTGATCACCCCGACCACGACGACGACAAACGCCCCCGTCGGTCCCCCGATCTGCACCCGGCTGCCGCCCAACGCCGAAATCAGGAACCCCGCCACCACGGCGGTGACCAACCCTTTGTCCGGCGTCGTCCCCGACGCAATCGCCAGCGCCATGGCCAACGGCAGCGCTACGATGGCCACCGTCAGCCCGGCAATGGCATCGGCCCGCAGTGCAGCAAGGCCGTAACCTTCGCGCAGAGTGGTGACCAGCTTGGGGAGGAGTTCGCGGGTCAGAGGAACAGGGGTGGCGCTCATGGGCGGCCTCACAAAACAACATTTCAATTTATGTAGTTCTGTGAGGTTCCGCCTTTTGGATGGTGTTAGTCAAGATCGCTATGCGTGAAGCGGCAGGTGGCGGCACGCCGCCATTGCCCTCCGCCCCCCGCCAGCGTATTCCAGAAGCATCCACCCCCGCGCATGCCCGAAAGCCGCCCCCCGCCCATGTCCCAGCCGTCTGATCCCTCCCCCGCCATCCCCGCTGCCGTGGGGGCCAGCCTGTCGGGGACCAACCTGGAGCGGGCGGGGGACCATAATCAGCGGGTGACGTTGCAGGCGATCCGGGTGGGTGGGCCCATCACGCGGGCTGATCTGGCGGAGATTACCGGGCTGACGGCACCGGCCATCGCAAATATCACCAAGCGTCTGCTGGCCGAAGGGTTGATCCTGGAGGCCGGAAGACTGCTGGGACAGCGCGGACAGCCGGCCATGAAGCTGGCCATCAATCCCGATGGCTGCTTTTCCATCGGCGTCAATATCGACCGCGACCATATCACTCTGGTGGTGCTGGACCTTCTGGGTCAGGTACGGGCGCGGGCCACGCGGGAGGTGGATTTCGCCCTACCGGATGAGGTGGCGGAGTTTGCGCGCACCGAACTGTCGGCCATCCTGGCCAAGGGTACCATCAAGGCCAAGCGCCTGATCGGGCTGGGGGTGGCCCTGCCCGACGATCTGGGACGGGTGCATCTGCCGCATCAGCCGGATGAGTATGAGGTCTGGAACCAGACCGATATCCCGTCGCTGTTCACGGGCCTGCCGGCCCTGCCCATCTTCGTGGAGAATGACGCGACGGCGGCGGCTCTGGGCGAAGCACAGTTCGGCCTGGGCCTGCGCCATCCCAGCTTTTTCTATCTGCTGATCAGCCGAGGGCTGGGCGGTGGGCTGGTCCTGGATGGGCAGTATTTCCGGGGGGCCGACGGGCGCGCGGGCGAGATCGGATTCCTGCCCGTACAGCATCCGGCAACCAAGGCGGCGGCATTGCAGGATGCCGTGTCGCTGTCGGCCCTGTTCGATCACATGGCGGCACGCGGTCACCGCGTGACACAGCCCGACGATCTTCTGTCTCTGAACGGGGCGGGCAAGGCGGCCCTGGCGGACTGGATCACCCTGGCAGCGGATCTGCTGACCGGCCCGATGCTGGCCATTTCCTGCCTGATCAACCCGCAGGCCTTGTTCATCGGCGGGCGGTTGCCGGCACCGCTGGTGGATGAACTGGCGGTGGCGGTGAATGCCCGCATGCAGGCGGGCCGGGGACAGGTGCCGATCCTGGCCCCCCTGCGCCGCGCCGCCATGGCCGCCGATGCGCCCGCCGTCGGGGCGGCCATCCTGCCCTTCAACCAGCGGCTGCTGCCGGGCCGTTCGGTCCTGATGAAAACCGCCGAAGAATAGGCAACAATGGGAGCGACGGGACGTTGTTGGCGATAGCCTGCCACCCGACCGGAAACCCCGAGGATCAAGCCCATGTTCGCATCCCCCCTCTATGAGGCGGCCCGCCGCCGTGACGCCCTGGTGACATGGGCCGTTGAGTATGCCTTCCCTCTGTGGTGGGATGCAGGATACGACCATGCGCGCGATGGTTTTCATGAGAAACTGGACAAGGCCGGGCAGCCGGTGGACCTGCCCCGACGGGCGCGGGTGCAGCCACGACAGATTTATGCCTATGCCACGGCCCCTGCCCTTGGTTGGGAAGGACCGGCGGGCAGCATCGTACATCGGGCCCTGGATGCCTATCTGGCGCGCTACCGCCGCGAGGATGGCCTGTTCCGCACGCTGGTGGCGGCGGATGGCGGGGTGCTGGATGACAGCACTGACCTGTATGATCAGGCCTTCGCCCTGTTCGCGCTGGCCCATGCGTCCCGCGCGCTGAACAAGCGGGCGGAACTGGAGCCGATGGCCACGGCGCTGCGCGTCATGCTGATCGGGCGCTGTGGCCGTCAGGGCGGCTTCGCACTGCTCGCCCCCGATGCCCTGCCCCTGCAATCAAACCCCAACATGCATCTGCTGGAGGCATCGCTGGCCTGGGAAGAGGCGGGCGGGGACATACGCTGGACTGCCATGGCCGACGGCATCGCCGAACTGGCCCTCGCGCGCTTCATTGACCCGGTTACCGGCGCGCTGCGGGAGTTTTTTGATGCGGGCTGGCATCCGGCGGCTGGTGAGGCTGGGCGGATCGTGGAGCCGGGGCACCAGTTCGAATGGGCCTGGTTGCTGCTGCGCTGGGGTCGGGCGCGGGACCGGACTGATGGCACCCGCGCCGGTCTGCGGCTGCTGGAGATTGGGGAGACGCATGGGGTCGATCCCGCGCGGGGCGTGGCGTTCAACAGTCTGTTGGATGATTTCTCCATCCATGACCATACCGCCCGTCTGTGGCCACAGACGGAGCGGTTGAAGGCTGCCTTGCTGGCCGCCGAAATCACGGGCGAGGAACAATACTGGACCCAGGCCGCGAAGGCGGCGGATGGATTGTCCCTCTATCTGAACACGCCCGTCAAAGGCCTGTGGTGGGACCGGCTGTCGCCCGACGGTACCTTCGTGGACGAGCCGGCCCCGGCCAGCAGCTTTTATCACATCATCTGCGCCATCGCGGAGTTCGACCGCGTGGTGACAGAGGCGGGCATAAAGAGGCCCGCTTAAGCCGCCATCGGCCCCACATAGCGCGAGGCGGGACGCATCAGACGGCCCGTGGCCTCCTGCTCCATGACATGCGCGCTCCAGCCGGCAACGCGACCCATAGCGAAGATCGGCGTGAACAGGTCACGGTGCAGGCCGACGGCATCCAGCAGCAGGGCCGTGTAGAACTCCACATTGGTTTCCAGCGGACGGTCGGGCCGGTGGGCGGCCAACGCCGAAAGAGCCGCACGCTCCACCTGTTCGGCCAGCTCGATGCGCGGGCTGCGCAGGGGGCGGACAGCGACCTTCAGCACCTCCGCACGCGGATCGCGGACGCGGTAGATGCGGTGGCCGAAGCCCATCAAGCGGCGGCCCGCCGCCAGTTCGCCGGCGATCCAGGCGGGGGCGGCGTCCGCACTGCCGATGGCGTCCAGCATGTCCAGCACGGGGCCGGGCGCACCGCCATGCAGCGGACCCTTTAGGGCACAGAGGCCGGCCACCACGCTGCTGACCATGCCGGCGCGGGTGGAGGCGACGATGCGGGCGGCGAAGGTGGAGGCGTTCAGGCCATGGTCGCTGACCGTCACCAGATAGGTGTCGAGCGCGCGCGCCAAGGCCGGGTCCGCGACACGCCCCGTCATCATGCGCAGGAAATCCGCCGCATGGCCGGCGGTCGGGTCGGGGGCGATGGGTTCCAGGCCCTGGGCATGGCGCACCCGGGCCGCGATGAAGACGGGCACGGCCGCCACCACGCGCACCGCATCATCCGCCGCCGCGCCATCAGGCAGCGATGACAGCATGAGGCGCAGCGCCTCCACATCACTTAATCCCGCGGCCGCGGGTAGCAGGGTGGGCAGGTGGGCGGCCACGGCCACCCGCGCCCGACCGATGGCATCGCGCAGGGCATCGGGCCGGCCGCCCAGCGGATGGAAACCCTGCCAGAGCAAGGCCGTGATCCCTTCGAAATCCAGGGTCTGCGCCGCGCGTTCCACGGGCAGACCGCGCAGGATGAGTTCGCCTGCCGCCCCATCCACATGGCTCAATACGGTTTCGGCGGCGATGATCCCATCCAGTCCGGTCGTCATTTCCGGCTCCTTCCAGCTTGTTGTATCCTGGACAGGGTTGGACAGGGCAGATATACAGTCAATATTGATTCAATAAATCAATATATCATTATGACCGCACCCCTGACCCTGTCCGCCAAGGAAGCCGCCGCCGAGCTGGGCGTCAGCCTGGCCACGCTTTACGCCTATGTCAGCCGGGGCCTGATCCGGTCAGAGGCGCCGGCGGGCGGGCGCACGCGGCTATACCGGGCCGAGGATGTCCGCGCCTTGGTGACCCGGCGCGACCGGCCCGTTGAGGCCGCCAGCGACCGGGCGCTGGATTGGGGCGCACCTGTCCTGGAATCGGCCATTACCCTGATCACGGGCGACGGGCTTTATTATCGCGGGCGGGATGCCGGCGATCTGGCCGCCAGCGCCACGCTGGAGGCGGTAGCCAGCCTGCTGTGGGACAGCACGGAGGATGCTTTCGCGGAGGAACCGCCCGTCCTGCCCGCCTTTGCCAACCTGCCGCCCGGACTGGACCCGCTGGACCGGCTTTTGTCGTTGCTGCCACTGGCGGCGGCGGGCGACCTGCGGTCCGTGAACCGCACACCGGCAGGACTGGCGCGGACGGGTGCCCGCATCCTGCGCCTGATCGCGGGCATCCTGACAGGCACCAACCCCTCCGCGCTGCCCCTGCATCAGCAACTGTGCGGCGCCTGGGGTGTGGCAGGACCGGGGGCGGAGCTGATCCGGGCGGCACTGGTCCTATGTGCGGATCATGAACTGAACGCCTCCGCCTTTACCGTGCGCTGCGTTGCCTCCACCGGGGCCAGCCCCTATGCCGCCCTGTCGGCGGGAATCGGCGCCCTGCGCGGCCCCCGCCATGGTGGGATGACAGCGCGGGTGGCGGCCATCCTGCCGGGCCTGCTGGACGCGCCCGACCCGGCACAGGCCCTGGCCGCCCATCTGGCGCGCGGGGATGAGCTGCCGGGATTTGGCCATCCACTTTATGCCAGGGGCGATGTTCGGGCAGCCTGGATGTTGAAGCGGATGGCGGCGATCTGGGGGGCCGATACCCGTATGCGCCGCGCCATGGCCCTGGCCCGCACCGCGACGGAGATGGCGGGGACGCCACCGACCATCGATTTCGCGCTGGTCCTGCTGGCCGACCGTCTGGGACTGCCGCCGCATGCGCCCATTACTATCTTCACCCTGGGGCGCAGTGCGGGATGGGTGGCGCATCTTCTGGAACAGGTGCGGTCAGGTGTCCTGATCCGGCCGCGCGCCCGCTACACAGGGGTGCGGCCTGCCTGACCCCTTGCCCAGACGCGGTATCTTCGCCATATCCAGGGCATGAGCGAGCCCGCTGATAAATATAGTGAGAAAGCCCTACGCATCGATCCGATCAAGATGCGCAGCGATGCCGACCTTGTCCGCCGCCGCTTCTGGGACAAGCTGCGCGGCAGTCTTGCCCGTATACCCTTTGCCGACCGCGTCATCGCCGCCCGCTATGCCGCCACCGACCCGGCCACACCGCTTCGTGACAAGGCAGTGCTGCTGGGGGCGCTGGCATACTTCATCATGCCAGTGGATGCGGTCCCGGATTTCGTCACCTTGCTGGGCTTCACCGACGATCTGGCTGTCCTGACACTGGCCCTGCGTACGGCTGCTGGCTCCATCCGCGAGGAACACCGTCAGCAGGCCCGCGCCTGGCTGGATGGGCATTCAGTCAGCACGGCCAAGGCCGAGGATGTGGCGAAGGGGCCGATCATCGACCATGACGGGCGGGCATGAAAAAACCCCGGCCTGTCACCAGACCGGGGCTTATCAAGTGCATGCGTAACGCTTAGCCGTGGGCCAGGATGGCCAGCAGCAGCAGCGCCACAATGTTGGTGATCTTGATCATCGGGTTCACGGCGGGGCCTGCCGTGTCCTTATAGGGATCGCCCACGGTGTCACCGGTCACGGCCGCCTTGTGTGCGTCCGAACCCTTGCCGCCATGGTGCCCCTCTTCGATGTATTTCTTGGCATTGTCCCAGGCGCCGCCGCCCGACGTCATCGAGATGGCGACGAACAGGCCCGTGACGATCACGCCCAGCAGCATGGCGCCAACGGCGCTGAACGCCGCCCCCTTGCCCGCGATCGCGGCCACAATGAAATACAGGACCACCGGGGCCAGCACCGGCAGCAGCGAGGGAATGATCATCTCCTTGATCGCGGCCTTGGTCAGCATGTCCACGGCGCGGCCATAGTCCGGCTTGGACGTCCCGGCCATGATGCCCTTATCCTCCCGGAACTGACGGCGCACCTCTTCCACCACAGAGCCGGCGGCGCGACCCACGGCGGTCATGCCCATGGCGCCGAACAGATAGGGCAGCAGGCCGCCGAGGATCAGACCGACGACGACATAGGGGTTGGCGAGGCTGAAATCCACCGTCACCCCATCGAAATAGGGGTAGGTGCCGGCATTGGCGATGAAGAACTTCAGATCCTCATTATAAGCCGCGAACAGCACCAGGGCACCCAGACCGGCGGAACCGATGGCATAGCCCTTGGTGACGGCCTTTGTCGTGTTGCCCACGGCGTCCAGCGCGTCGGTGGTGACGCGCACATCCTTGGGCAGGTCGGCCATTTCGGCGATGCCGCCGCCATTGTCGGTGACGGGGCCATAGGCATCCAGCGCCACGACCATGCCAGCCACGGCCAGCATGCTGGTCACCGCGATGGCGATGCCGAACAATCCTGCCAGCAGGAAGCAGGCGATAATGGCGACACAGATCACCAAAGCCGGCAGGGCCGTCGATTCCATCGACACGGCCAAGCCCTGAATGACGTTGGTGCCGTGCCCGGTCGTGGAGGACTGTGCCACCGACTTTACAGGGCGGTAGTTCGTGCCCGTGTAGTATTCGGTGATCCAGACGATCAGGCCAGTGACGGCCAGACCGACCACACCGCAATAGAACAGGTGCCGGCCTGTGAAGGTCACACCATCACCCGTGGTGAAGACGGTCTGGAACCCTTCGGGCAGCACATAATGCGTCACGCCGCCGATGGCGACCAGTGACAGCAGGCCACAGGCGATGAAGCCCTTGTACAGCGCGCCCATGATGTTGTTGGACGAGCCCAACTTCACGAAGTAAGTGCCGATGATGGAGGTGATGATGCACGCCCCGCCAATGGCCAGCGGATAGACCAGGGCCGACGACAGCACGCCCTGACCGGCAAAGAAGATGGAGGCCAGCACCATGGTGGCCACAACGGTGACGGCATAGGTTTCGAACAGGTCGGCAGCCATGCCCGCGCAGTCGCCGACATTGTCACCGACATTGTCGGCGATGACGGCGGGGTTGCGCGGGTCATCTTCCGGGATTCCGGCCTCGACCTTGCCCACCAAATCGGCACCCACGTCGGCACCCTTGGTGAAGATGCCGCCGCCCAGGCGCGCGAAGATGGAGATCAGCGAGGCGCCAAAGCCGAGCGCGACCAGCGCGTCGATCAGTTCACGGCCCGTGACGCCCATGGAGGTCAGCACGAAGTAATAGCCGGCGACACCCAGCAGGGCCAGGCCCGCCACCAGCATGCCGGTCACGGCACCGGCGCGGAAGGCCAGCGACAGGCCCTGGGCCAGACCCTGACGCGAAGCCTCTGCCGTACGGACATTGGCGCGCACGGAGATATTCATGCCGATATAGCCGGCGGCGGCGGACAGGACCGCGCCGATGATGAAGCCGATGGCAACCTTGGCACCCAGCAGCACACCGACCAGCACCGCAATCACGACTCCGACAATGCCGATGGTCGTGTATTGACGGTTCAGATAGGCACCCGCACCGATCTGGATGGCGTGGGCGATTTCCTGCATGCGGGCATTGCCCGGACTGGCGGAGAGCACGGCACGGGCCGTTACCAGCCCATAAAGAATGGCCAGCACCCCACATGCCAGCACGAAGTACAGCACTTGCGTGGTCATGTCGTTTCCTTACCCTGTTGAAGATGCCGCTTCTGTTTTTCTGACCGGACGGCCGGCGGCATTAGGCGGGCGCAAGCATGCCATGCGTTTTTGAATGCGGCAATACGCCACCATTAACCAGACTTGCACTTTGCACTGCGGCATTGCAGTGCGGGATGATTCGGACGCGGATGCGGCAGCGTCCGTGCAACATGATGAAACAGAAAACAGAGGGCTGTTTCACGGAGGCAGGCCTTTCCCCGCTCCGAAAGCCGATGGCTCCGAAGGGGGGCAGGCGCAGCAGGGGCGTTAATATGGGCAGTCTAACAGAAGGGCGGCAGCGGGTCAGCAGTGCCGACGCAGTGCCGCCGGCTCTTAATAAACCGGTCGTTGGCTGACCGACTGAATCAGCACGTCATGCACGACGCCGGGGCCCAGCACCTTGTCCGTGGTTTCCATCAGCTTGGTCTTCAGGGCGGGAATGTTCAGGACCTGGCCGTCGATCACCTGCCCCTTGTCGATGCCACCATAAAGGGCCTGGACATAGGCATCGACCAGACGGGGGCTTTGCACGCGGACTTGTTCGCGGATCGTGTCGTCATCCACTTCCAGGCTGACCGTGACCATGATGTTCTGTTCGACCGTCTTGGCGCCCATGACGGGCACGATCATCGGCCCCACCTGCACGAAGACGGGGGGACCCGTGCGCTCCTTCTTCTTGGGCGCTTCTTCTACATGCTCGCCTTCCTTGTGCGGCTTCGGCCCAAACATGACATAGCCGCCGACACCGGCGCCGATCAGCACCAGCAAGGCCAGGACAAGCAGGATGATTTTCTTCATGGAACAGACGCCCCTTCAACAGACGGACGCATTATAGCACCCCGACGCCCGCGCCCAAGAGCGCCAATTCCGGGAAGGTGCTGCGCCCCGCCGAATTGAACGTTGTTCATTTACTGTTTGAAGTCAAGTGAAGGTTGGGGGCGATGCCCGCCCCCAACCTTCGTGAGCCGATTAGCGCGGCTGTGCCTGGACGGTCCGCACCTTGATCTCCCCACCCGGCACGAAGGTGACGGTGGAGGACTGACCCAAGGCGATGTCATGGATGCCCGTCACCGCCCCGGTGGTGATCAGGGTGCCTGCCGGCAGGGCAATGCCCCGCGCCCGGCAATGGGCCAGCAGGAAGGCGACCGCCTGGACGGGCGTGCCGGGGATGCTGGCAAAGCTGCCCGTGCCAACCACCTCACCTTCGATCCGGGTTTCAACGGTCAGGCTTTCAGGCGCCGCATCCTCCCAGCCTTTCAGTTCAGGCCCAACGATCAGGCCGGCATTATTGCCGAAATCGCTGACCACCACGGTGGGACCCAGCTTGTTGATGGTGGCCAGCGGGCTGCCGGCCAGTTCGATACCGGCATGGATGGAACCGATCAGGGACTTCGCTTCCGCCTCATCCGAGGGGCCGGTGGCCGGCATATCAGCGCCCAGCTTCACCACGAACTCCCCCTCGACTGCTGCGAAGCCGCCGGGAATGACGGGCAGGTCGATGACCTGACCCTCACTGTAATCCCATACATTGCCGTCAAACACGGGACCGGCCAGACGCATGGCCCCCAGTTTCTCCCGGAACGCCGGCGGCACCATGCCAATCTTCCAGCCGCGCACGGGCGTGGGCCACAGAGAGCGTGCCACATCCTGAATATCATAGGACTGGGTCAGGTGATCGGGGATCGTACCGGGATAATCCGGCAGCGCGGTAGCGGCACGGCGGGCAGCGACAAAACGCTGAGCGATTTCCTGGGCGGTGGACACCGTCATAACTCCTGAAATATGGGATATATCAGGCGCCATCCTATGATGACACCGGTTTCCATGCAAGGCGGCAGGAGCCGTGGATGAACCCACGGCCCGAACCATCAGGCCTTGGGCGGCGCGCTGCTTTCGCGGACCACCAGATGCGGCTGGAAAATCGTCTCGCGTAGCTTGGCGTCGGGCTGCGCGATGCGCTGGATCAGCTTTTCGGCCGCCACACGGCCCATGTCGCGGACGGGCGAGCGCACCGTTGACAGGGCGGGGCACATGCGCAGCGCCAGCTGACTGTCGTCGAAACCGACAACCGTCAGGTCCTGGGGAATGGCGATCCCCTTCTGATAGGCGATGCGATAGACGCCGGCGGCCATTTCGTCGTTACAGGCGAAAATGGCCGTGGGCGGGTTCGCCATCGACAGCAGCTTTTCAGCGCATTCCTGGCCGCTTTCGAACGTGTAGGCACCCTGCGCCGACAGCTCCGGGTCCAGTGACAGGCCGTGGCGGGCCAGACCATCGGCAAAGCCACGGCGGCGTTCCTGTGCGGATTTATATTGCGGTGTGCCGGCGATATAGCCGATGCGGCGATGGCCCAGCTCGACCAGATGATCGGCCACCTCTGCCGCACCCTTATAATCCTCATACACGACCAGATGGGCAGCGACATCCAGGGGCACGCAGGCGACGCGGATAAAGCGGCAGCCGATTTCCACCAGCATGGCGGCCAGCGCCTCATCCTCCGACAAGGGCGGCAGCAGGATGACGCCATCCAGCTTCTGCCGCTCCACGAACTGCCGCATCTCCTTCATATAGGTCGGGCTGGTGCGGATGCAGGGATGCACGACCAGTTCAAACCCGCTTTTGCGGCAGGCCTCCAGAATACCCGCCTGGACATTCACCACATACTGGCTGTTGGGATTGTCATAGATGATGCCCAGCAGGAAGGAGCGCTGGGACGCCAATCCGCGCGCCTGGGGGTCCGGCTCATAACCGATATCATCAATGACCTTGGTGATCTTCTGACGGGTTTCCTCATTCACCAGGGGCGACTGGTTGATGACCCGCGACACGGTTTTCTTCGACACCTCCGCCAGACGGGCCACATCATTGATGGTGGGCCGGCGCTTCAGGTCCCAGATATAGGTCTTCGGCGCTTCCGGCTTTTCGGCCTGTTCGGTCACGGCGGCAGCGTCGGCAGTGCGGGCACGGGGCATGGAGGGTGCTGTCCCATTTTGATGTGTTTATCGGCATCAATTGTCCCCCCAGGGGACAATAAGAATGTACTGCACTGTGCGCCGGGATGGCGCAACCCCAAATCCGTCAGGGCGAAAGTTTCGCGGCGTTGGTCTTCCGCTTTTCATTTGCCGAACCCTGATGAATAATGGTAACCGGTGTCAGTTCATGTGTAAAGACGGTACGCAAAGCTAATACCGCACTCCGTGATATAGGGAGAGCCTGATGAAGATGCGCCCGGCAGCACTTGCTGCCCTGTTGTGCCTGCTGCCCTCCCTTCCTGCTGCCGCCATCGGCCGCGATGTGGCGCCCGCCGCCATTCCGGCCTTTCCGGGGGCCGAAGGGGCTGGCGCCTATGCCATGGGGGGACGGGGGGGACGTGTCTTCACCGTTACCAGCCTGGAAGATGCGGGACCGGGCAGCCTGCGCGAGGCGGTGGAGGCCAAGGGGCCGCGCATAGTGGTGTTCGCGGTGTCGGGGACCATCCAGCTGAAATCCGATCTACGCATCAAGAACGATTTCATCACCATCGCGGGCCAGTCGGCGCCCGGCGGCGGCATCACCTTGCGCGATTATCCGCTGATCGTGACGGCCAGCCATGTCGTGATCCGCCATATCCGTTCCCGCCTGGGCAGTGCGGCGGGGCAGGAAGCCGATGCCGTCACGGTCTTTGATGGCAAGCACATCATCCTGGACCATGTGTCGGCCAGTTGGTCCACCGATGAAAGCCTGTCGCTGTCCTTCAAATGGAAGGAAGGGATGACGGGGCTGGACAATGTGACTGTGCAATGGTCAGTGATCGCCGAGAGCCTGAACAAATCGGTGCATGCCAAGGGCGATCACGGCTATGGCACGCTGGCGCGTGGATCGTTCGGATCGCGCTATTCGTTTCACCATAATCTCTGGGCCAGCCACACGGCCCGCATGCCGCGTCCGGGCAATTTTGAGAAGCAGGCCGATGATCCGACCGGCGCCTTCATGGATTTCCGCAACAATGTCTTCTTCAATTGGAAGGGGACAGGCAAGGGCGGGGCGTCGGGTTATAACGCCGATACGGACGCCGTCACCGCCTACAACTTCGTGAACAACTATTATGTGGCGGGATCTGATTCGAAGGGCGCGCACGCCTTTGATGAGAAAAGCCCCGTCGCCAAGGCGTACTTCGCCGGCAATTGGATGAACCATGCCGAACCAGCGGACCCCTGGTCACTGGTGACAGGTGTGCAGGCCGATGGCTATCGCCAGTCTGCCCCCATCCCGATGGCGGCGGTGACGACGGAACCAGCCGATGCTGCCTTTCGCGCGGTTCTGGCCAAGGCGGGGGCGGGGCGCGTGCGCGACAGCGTGGACGAACGGATCACGGCAGGCGTTGCCAAGGGTGAGGGCCGGATCATCGATAATCAGGATGATGTCGGCGGCTGGCCGGTGCTGGCAGCGGGGGTGTCACCGACCGATAACGACCGGGACGGTATGCCCGATGCCTGGGAAAAGACCAACGGCCTGAACCCGGCCGATCCGGCGGATGGGGCCACCGACCGCAATGGCGATGGCTACACCAATCTGGAAGAATATCTGAACGGGTTGTGACAGGGGGCGGGTAACCCCGCCCCCTTATCATCAGCTCTTGTCAGCCATGACCTGACCGGTGGCGCCATCGACGCGGATGGTGCGGGTGCCATTGCCGTTCAGCACCTCGACCTCATAGGTCAGGCGGTTATTGTCGTGATCAACCTCGGCCTCAATGGCCTTGCCACCGCCCTTATTCTCCGCGATGCCGATGGCCTGCGCCAGGCTGGTGGAGGCGGCAGTCAGTTCGCGCGGCTCCACGCCCGCACCTAGCTGCTGTGCCCAGGTGGCCAGGGTCTGCTTGTCAGCCGATGCGATCTTGCCGTTGGAGGCATCGACATCCCAGCGGGTCACCGTCTCGCCCGACACGATGTCGATCTGGTACAGGCCGACGCTGTTCTTGGTGTCGAAATCGACATCCACCGCCTTGCCCTTGCCCTGCTGTTCAGCCTGGGCGATGGCCTGGGTCAGGGAAACCTTGGCCTGACGGAAGGCGGCGATGTCGCTGTCGGAGCTGGCGGCCAACGCCGGAGCGGCCAGGATCAGGGACAGGGCGGCAGTGCCGAGAAGCATCTTCATGGTTTGCATCCTCCGGTTAGTGGATGCAGCCTTAACGATACCACCCTGCCCCTGGTTCCGGGCTTACCCCGTTTGAGGCGTTGGTGTTAGAGGCCAGGCTTCGCGAACCCTGCCGCAGCGCGGGCATTTTCGGTGATGCCGGCCCAGTCGCCATCCGCGATCTGCTTGTTGGTGGCGATCCAGGAGCCGCCGACGCCGACCACATTCTTCAGCGCTAGGTATGACGCGACCTTGTCGCGACCGATGCCACCCGTGGGGCAGAAGCGGGCCTGCGGCAGGGGGGCGGCCAGGGCGGCGATGGTGGCAGCACCACCATATTGTTCCGCCGGGAACAGCTTCAGCACCTCAAACCCGTCATCCAGACGTTCCAGCACCTCGCTGGGCGTGGCCACGCCGGGGATGACCGGCACGCCACAGGCCTTGAGCGGGGCCACCAGGGCCGCCGTCGTGGCCGGGGTTACGATGAAATCCGACCCCGCCGACATGGCGGCATCCAGGTCCGACGGCTTCAGGATGGTGCCGGCACCCACGATCAGGCCGGGCACGGCCCGCTTCATGGCGGTGATGGCGTCAAGGGCGGCGGGCGTGCGTAAGGTCACCTCCACCACCGACAGGCCACCCTCATTCAGGGCCACGGCCAGGGGTGGGGCATCCTCCACCCTTTCGATGGTCAGGACCGGAATGACGGGCGAGCTTTTCAGCAGCAGGGCGAAGGCCTGGATATTCACGTCGGTGGGCTCCCATCAACAGGAAAACGGCCCCGCCTGTGCCGGTGGGGCCGTGATGAGGTCGGAACAGGAAATCAAGGCAATACCGGAGGCGATGATGCATTGCCACCGGTTTCCACGCCGGGCCGCGATGCGACCCCGTGGGGTCTCCCCCCGGCCCTGTTGGGCTGGGGGGAGTGGCGGGTCATCAGTACTTGTACTTGGCACCCAGGAAGAACTGGCGGCCATAATGCACATATTCTTCGGAGTTCTGGCGGGTGCTGGTACCGACCCAGCGCTCGTCAAACTCGTCGGTCAGGTTGATGGCTTCAAACGTCACCGAGATCTGCTCGGAGAAGTTATAGCTGGCCGAGAAGTCCAGGTTGAAGGTCGAGGCCTTGCCACGGATGTCGTTGGCGTTGCCGGGCGAGATCTGGGTCAGATACTCGTCACGGAAGGAGCCGGAGACGCGGGCGCTGAAATCGTCGTTCTCATAGTACAGAGTGGCGTTGAACGACTTAGGTGACAGACCGACCAGCGGCTCGCGCACGGTGCGGGTGCCAACGCGATAGTCGATGTCCGACGTCACATAGGTGAAGTTGGCGATACCACCGAAATCATCAAATGGCGCCGGCAGGAAGGTGAACGGCTTCTGCACGGAGATTTCGAAGCCCTTCAGCGGGCCGCCCTTGGTGTTGCCAGCACGCGTGATGGTGAAGATACTGTCCATCGTGTTGCCGTTGGCCAGCAGGCTTTCCGGCAGGCCGGTCTCACGGAAGGGAATGGTCTCGGAGATGTTCTGGATGTAGCTCTTGATGTCCTTGTAGAACAGCCCGACCGACACCAGCGTTTCCTTCTCCGGATACCATTCGAAGGACAGATCGACGGTATTGGCGCGGATCGGGTTCAGGTAGGGGTTGCCGCTGCTCAGCGTCTGGTTGGCGTTGGTGATCGAACCACCGGGCGTCAGCTGCGGCAGGTCGGGACGCGACATCACCTTGGCAGCGCCGAAGCGGACCAGGAAATCATCAATCGGTTCCAGCGACAAGTTGAGCGCCGGCAGCGTGTCATCATATTCACGCTCCACGGTCGCCAGCGTGGTGCCGACATAGCCGGTGGAGGTCAGCTTGGTCTTCACCTGACGGACACCGACATTACCCCGGAACGGCATACCCGCCAGTTCGGTGTTGAAATCGGCCTGGACAAAGGCGCTGAGGCTGCGTTCACGCGCCTGACGGTTGCTGCCGATGGCACCCTGGCCATCCTTGGCAACGCGGAAGTCACCATACTGGTTGACGCAATTGCAGTAGAAGCCCAGCAGTTCCTCGAACTTGTCGATTGAGGGCACGATCCAGGCGGTGGGCGTGCCGTTCGGAACGCTCAGGTGACGACCGAAGCCCGACACCAGTTCCGTGAGGCTGGCGAGGTTGGTGCCAGCCGGCAGGGGCACGGCGGCCTCGGTCAGGTTGCCAGTTCCCTGGATCGGGTCCAGCGTGCCGTAACGGCGCCATTCCTGGGTCTTGAACTTGTAATCCTTGTGGGCCAGACCGGCCTTCAGGGTCACCCAATCCTGGGCATCCCACTCAAACTCGCCCCGGAAGGTCTGGAAATCATTATTCGTCTTGTTGGGACGAATACGGATCAGCGACTGGTCACCAATGACGGCGCCGTTGCGGACCAGACGGGTCGACGGGCTGAAGACATAGTTGGCCGGGTTGGTGACGTCGAAACCGTAATTAAAGGCCGGCAGGTTCTTGTTGCCGGAATAGTCATAGCTGTAGCCCTGGACATTATAGGCTTCCAGCGACAGGGTCGTCTGTTCCGGATTGTCCTGCACCGAGGAGGACCAGCCGGCAATACCCTTGAACCGGATCGTATCGGTGAATTCCTGATCCAGATTGAAGGAATATTGCAGGAATTCAGTCTGCAGGCGGTCGCGGCGCTGTTCGGTGCGGATATCGACGCCGTTGAAGGTGCCCTTGATCAGATTGCCCAGATCATCATAGGTGGCCTGGGTGACGGTGGTGCCGCCCATGCCGCCAGCGCCGGTGTTGCGGCTGAAGGAGATGGCTTCCAGATACTGTTCCTGGCGCGTGCCCTTCAGATCGGCATAGAGGCCATCCAGCGTGATGCGCGTGGTTTCAAAAGGCTGGAACTGCAAAGCGGCGGTGGCGCCCAGGCGTTCCTGATCGTAATCCAGACGGCCATAGCGCGGGATGCGCGGGTGCCAGGCCGACTGTTCAGGCAGGGCGCGGTTGCCCGGCGTGTTGGACGCACCACCGCCGCCAAACAGGAAGTTGGCGGTAGCACTGCCATTGCCGCTGGCGGGAATGGTGCCGATCGTGTCGATGCCGCGTTCCCAACGGCCCGTGGAGGAACCTTCCTCCAGACGGTTGGTCTCCGAATAGGCGACAGAGAACAGAGCGCCGATCTTGCCATCCGCGAAGGTGTCGGAGATCAGCAGGGTGCCGCGCGGGTCCTTCGACTTGGACAGGTCGTTGTAACCGATCTTGCCCGAAGCGGAGAAAACGAACTTGTTATAGTCGAACGGGCGGGCCGTCTGCAGGTCGACGGTGGCGCCAAGCGAGCCTTCTTCGGTCTGGGCCGAGGTGGATTTGCGCACCGTCAGGCTGTTGAACAGCTCCGACGCGAAAATCTGGAAGTCGAAGCCGCGGCCACGGTTGGCGCCGCCCGACCCATCCTTGCCGCCCGTGGTGGCCAGGGCTTCCAGCCCGTTCAGCCGCACGCGGGTGAAGGTGGAGGACAGACCGCGCACCGTGATCGAACGGCCCTCGCCGCCATCGCGGTCGATGGAGACGCCGGGAATACGCTGCAGCGATTCGGCCAGATTGGTATCCGGGAACTTGCCGATATCTTCGGCATTGATGACATCAACGATGTCATTCTCGTTCCGCTTCTTGTTGATGGCGCTGGCCAGCGAGCCACGGAAGCCCGTAACCACGATTTCTTCCAGGGCTTCCTGTGCCTGCGCACCCGCAGGGATCAGGCCGGCTAGCAGGACCAGAGCCGAGGCGCCGGCGAGACGGCGGCGGATGCAGGGCGTACCCGCGAACTTCATCATTGCTTCCTTCCCCTTCAGATTTATCGTTCTGGCCGCACCGATCCAGCCCGCAGCCGGAACGGCAAGCAGGGGGTAGGACGAACGATTTAGGTCTTTATACCAGTCGTCAGAGCCGGTAGGCGTTGACACCGGTGACAGGGCTATTAATGATCCGATCTGACACCGGTGGCAATACGTTTTTGCATTGAGATGTCCAAGTTCGTCACAGGATGTGGCACAAATCCCGCAGTAGGCGGATTTGCAAGGTGGAAGGGAGAGACCCGATGACCGGGCGTATCGTGTGTTTTGGTGAATTGCTGATGCGCCTGACGGCGCCGGGCCGGGAAATGCTGCTGCAAAGCCCGCGCCTGGACGTCACCTTCGGCGGGGCGGAAGCCAATGTCGCCGTGTCGCTGGCCCGATTCGGCTGGGATGCCGCCGTTGTCTCAACCCTGCCCGACCAGGGCATTGGCGAGGCCTGCCGGGGCGAACTGCGCCGTCATGGCATCGACACGCGTGGCATTCAGATGCGCCATGGCCGCATGGGCCTGTATTTCCTGACCGTCGGGGCCATGCAACGCCCATCGGAGATCATCTATGACCGCGCCGGGTCCGCCTTTGCAGTGACGGAGGCCGGTGCCTATGACTGGCCCACGCTGCTGAAGGGTGCCGAATGGCTGCATGTTGGCGGCATTACGCCCGCTGTTAGCGAAGAGGCGGAGAAGGCCGTGGTCGCGGCGGCGGAGGCAGCCAAGGCGGCCGGCGTCAAGGTATCGTTCGACTGTAATTACCGTGCGAAGCTGTGGGCCGACCGGGGCGGCGATGCACCGGCGGTGTTCGCCAAACTGGCGTCGTGCGCCGACCTGATGTTCGGGAATGAGCGCGACATCGCTCTGATCCTGGGTGCTGATTTCCATGCTCTTCCCCTGTCGGAGCGGTTCCTGGCAGCGGCGGAACTGGCCTTCAAGACCTGGCCAGGTCTGAAATGGTTGGCTTCCACGATCCGCACCCATCATGACGTGGACCATCAGGAACTGACGGGCCGTGTCGCCGCGCGGGACCACCGGGTACACTATTCGCGCACTTACAAGCTGAACGGCATCATCGACCGCATCGGCGGCGGCGACGCCTTTGCGGCCGGCCTGATCCATGGGCTGGATAAGGGCTGGGCCGCCGATCAGGCCATCAACTTCGCCGCTGCTGCTGCCGCTCTGAAACACTCCGTCCCCGGCGATGCCAATCTGGTATCGGTGGCCGACGTCATGAGCCTGGTGAATGAGGAAGGGCTGGATGTGAAGCGGTGAGGGCCCTGCCCTCACCTCCTTTCACTTGATCCCGAAGCCATGCACGCCGCGCAGTCTTGCCCCGGCGCGGCCCCCGGGTGGCGCAAAAGTCGCTGCGCAACTATATTACGCCCATCGAAAACAACGATGGAGACACATCATGCGGTACTTTTTCCTGCTTCCTATGCTGCGGCTCGGTGCTTTTTCCCGTTATGCCGCTTCGGTTGAGCAGTACCCGGCCAACCGCCGTGATTGAGGCGGAAAGGCCTGCTTCTTTTAGCAGTTCCCATTTTTACCTCTGACCAAAAATCATCAGCTGGCCACTTTCATTTGACCGGCATGGTTGTCATGACAGCGCCCTGGCGGGTACCCTCGCCGGGGCGTTTTCATGTCTGGCCCATCGCAGAACCCAAGGATCGCATCATGACCCATCCCGCCGCCGAAGGCTTTTTCATGCCCGCCGAATGGGCGCCGCATGCGCGCTGCTGGATGGCGTGGCCGGTGCGGGAGGAGACGTTCCCCAATGGCCTGCCCGCTGCCCGCGCCGCCTATGCCGAGGTGGCGAAGGCCATTGCGCAGTTCGAACCGGTGACCATGCTGTGCCCGGACGGGGCGCTGGCCGATGTGTCGCTGGCCTGTGGGCCCGGCGTGTCGGTACTGCCGGTGCCCTGTTCCGACAGCTGGCTGCGCGATAACGCGCCCAGCTTTGTCGTCAACGGCAAGGGCGATGTGGCCGGCGTGCATTGGGGCTTCAATGCCTGGGGCCGGAACTATGAAGACTTTCAACTGGATACACAGGTGGGGCGCCTGATCCTGGAGAACCAGGGGCTGAAGCGGTTCGCGGCCCCGCTGGTGATGGAGGGCGGGTCCTTCCATGTCGATGGCGAGGGTACCCTGCTGACGACCGAGGAATGCCTGCTGAACCCCAACCGCAACCCGCATCTGTCGCGCGGCGAGATTGAGGCGCATCTGGCATCGCATCTGGGCGTGCGGGAATTCATCTGGCTGAACAAGGGCTATGAGCAGGATGAAACCGACGGCCATATCGATGAGATCGCAGCCTTCGTGAAGCCGGGCGTGGTTCTGACCATGGTCACCGACGATACGTCGGACCCGAACTATCCCGTGTTTCAGGACAATGTCGCCCGGCTGAAGGCCGCGCGCGACGCGGCAGGCCGGACGCTGGAGGTCGTGACCCTGCGCACGCCGGCGCGTCAGGAACAGCATGGCGTGCGCCTGACCCTGTCCTACACCAACTTCTACATGGCCAATGGCGGCATCGTCATGCCGCTGTTCGAAGACCCGATGGATGCCGAGGCCATCAGCCTGTTCGGCAAGCTGTTCCCCGACCGCAAGATCATCCCCGTGCCGGCCCTGGACATCGTGCGCGGCGGCGGCGGTATCCACTGCATCACACAGCAGCAGCCGGCGGCGTAAGCCAAGGGCCATGACTTGGCCGTTGGAGGCCGGCGACTGCCGGCCCGCCGCACGTACGGCGTAAGCCAAGGGCGCGTATGCGCCCGCCTGGCGTTTGAAGGGATATGTAAAGTTCACCCCTTCACCGAGCCCGACGTGATGCCCTCGACGAAATATTTCTGCGCCAGGAAGAAGACGATCAGCGAGGGCAGCAGGGCGATGGTGGACATGGCCAGGACCTGGTTCCAGGCCGTAGCCTCCGTCACATCGATGGCCATTTTCAGCGCCAGGGCCACGGGGTATTTGCCCACCGACGACAGGTAGATCAGGGGATAGAGGAAGTCGTTCAGGCTCCACATGAACTGGAACAATGCTACGGAGATGATGGCCGGCATGATCACCGGCACGACCACATGCCACAGCACCTGCAACGAGTTGCAGCCATCGATGACGGCCGCTTCCTCCATATCCGGCGGAATCCCGCGCAGGAACTGCACCACCATGAAGACGAAGAAGCCGTCGGTAGCAAAGGCACAGGGCACATAAAGCGGCAGATAGGTGTCCAGCCAGCCGAATTCCCGAAACATCAGATATTGCGGGATCAGCAGCACACTTTTCGGCAGCAGGATGGTCGCCACCATCAGCGCAAACCATAGCTGCTTGCCCGGCATGCGGAACCGCGCGAAGCCGAAGGCCACCAGCACAGACGACACCACCGTTAGCACCACCTTCGGGATGATGAAGGCGAAGCTGTTCAGCAGGTAGGTCGCGAAGCTGTATTCCGTGCCGGTGCGCCAACCCTTCACCACCCCATCCATGGTTGGATCCTGCGGCCAAAGGCTGACAGATCCGAAAATTTCATGATTGGGCTTGAAGCTGGCGGCCACCATCCAGAACAGGGGATACAGCATGATCAGCCCCACCCCGATCAGCACGCCATAGCGCAGCAGGGCACTGAAACGGCCGAACCAGGCGACATCGCGGCGGGGTGCTGTGATCAGGCTCATTCCCCATCCTCCCGCTCATTACCGTAGAAGACCCAGTATTTGGCGGATGCGAAAGCGATGATAGTGAACAGCGCGATGATGAGGAACAGGACCCAGGAGAGGGCGGCGGCATAACCGACATTGAAGTACTTGAACGCTTCCTCATAGATCATCAGGGGCAGCAGGTAGGTAGATTTCAGCGGACCGCCGCCGGTGATGATGTAGGGGCCGTTGAATTCCTGAAATGCCTGCACGATCTGCATGATGAAATTGAAAAAGATGACGGGCGTCAGCAATGGCAGGGTGATGGTGAAGAAAATGCGGGCCTTGCCGGCCCCGTCGATGGTCGCCGCCTCATACAGGTCGGTGGGGATGTTCTGCAGCCCCGCCAGGAACACCACCATGGCCGACCCGAATTGCCAAAGGCGCAGCAGGACAACGGTGAACAGAGCATAGGCGGGTTCACCCAGCCAGTTCAGCGGCTCCCCCCCGGCCCAGACCAGCACCTGATTGATCAGCCCGTCGCCAGCAAAGACGTAGCGCCACAGAACGGCGATGGCGACCGATCCGCCCAGGATGGAAGGCACGTAATAGGCAGTGCGGAAAAAGCCGATGCCCCGCAGCTTGAAGTTCAAAACAAAGGCGATGAACAGGGCGAAGGCCAGTTTCAGGGGCACGGTGATGAACACATAGAGGAAGGTGACACCCAGCGAGCCATGGAACGTGTCATCCCCCGCCATCTGCGTGTAATTGCCCAGGCCCAGGAATCGCGCCTGCTCCACCGGGTCCTGCAGCTGATAGTCCGAAAAGGACAGCAGGAAGGATGCCAGGAAAGGAAACAGGGTGAAGGTCGCCAGACCGATCAGGAAGGGCGCGATGTAGAGATAGCCGGAGACGCGGTTGTCATACATGGGCCGGCCCCCTCACGCCGCCACGACGGCGCGCGCCGCCGGTTCACCCACGGCGCGGCCATCGGCGTCAAACAGGTGGCATTGCGCCAGACGGACGCCCACGCGCAGACCGGTGCCGATGCGCAGCGGCACATCGCCCGCGATCTTCACGACCAACACCCCATCAGACAGCGACGGCATGCGCAGATGCGCCAATGTTTCCCCACCCAGACGTTCCACCAGATCGATGATGGCGTCAAACTCCACCGCCTGTCCATCGTCACCGTCCACCGGCGTAGGGCCGACACGGAAATGTTCGGGCCGGATGCCAACGGTAACCTTGGCGCCCGGCTTTACCGCCGCGTCATGGCGAGGCAGGCGCAGGGTGGCGCCGTTCAGGCGCACGCTCACGCTGTCGGTTTCCACCGCCTCCACGATCCCATCCATGAAGTTCATGCGGGGGGAACCGATGAAGCCGGCCACGAAGAGGTTGGCGGGGTGACGGTACAGGTCGATGGGCGCGCCGATCTGTTCGATCCGCCCGGCATTCAGTACCACGATGCGGGTGGCCAGCGTCATTGCCTCCACCTGATCATGGGTCACATAGATCATGGTGGCGCCCAGCTTGGCATGCAGGCGCGCGATCTCCACCCGCATCTGGCCACGCAGGGCCGCATCCAGATTGGACAGGGGTTCGTCGAACAGAAACACTTCCGGTTCGCGCACGATGCAGCGGCCAATGGCGACCCGCTGCCGCTGCCCGCCCGACAGGGCGCGCGGCTTGCGGTCCAGCAATGGGGTCAGTTGCAGAATCTCCGCCGCCTTGGCTACCTTTTCCTTGATCAGGGGTTTGGGCAGGCCCGCGATCTTCAGGCCGAAACCCATATTTTCGGCCACGCTCATATGCGGGTACAGCGCGTAGGATTGGAACACCATGGCGATTCCGCGTTCAGACGGATGAACCAGGGTGACATCGCGGTCGCCGATCATGATCGACCCGCGGGTGGGCAGTTCCAGGCCCGACACCAGACGCAGCAAGGTGGACTTGCCGCAGCCCGATGGCCCGACAAACACCGTCAGTTCCCCCGGTGCGATTTCCAGGTCCACGCCCTTGATCACATCGACGGCGCCAAAGCATTTTGTTACCCCGCGCAGCAGTACCCGACCCTTGGCCACGCCCCCTCCCCTGCTTTTATCGGTGGTCGCCCCTTCGGCGATGTCAGCCTTGGATGCCACCTGTCCTCTTGATCTATCCGGTAACCGGTGTCAGTTTCAATCAGCCAGACGCGGTACGCGCCGGAAAGGTGCCGGCTGTCCGCATGCCCGAGGATGACGCCAAGATGAGTTGCGTGCAACCACCCGCACCGCTGCATGACGAGCTTCCGCCCGCCCATATCGTCGATCCCGCCGATGATGTGGCCATCGCTGTCAAGGCGCTGGAGGCCGGCACACGGATTGATCTGGGCGCGCACAGCGTCACCCTGCTGTCCGACATTCCGCGCGGGCACAAGTTCGCGCTACGCCCGTTGAGGGCGGGTGAGGCGGTGCGCAAATATGGTTGGCCGATTGGCGTTGCCACCGCTAGCATTGATCCCGGCGCGCATGTTCATAGCCATAATCTGGCCACCGGCCTGTCGGGTACGCTGAGCTATCAGTACGCGCCGGCGGGTACGGACGCGGCCTGGACCGCCATGCCGAGGCCCGACCAGAGTTTCATGGGATACCGTCGCGCCGACGGACGGGTGGGTACGCGCAACGAGATCTGGATTCTCTGTACGGTTGGCTGCGTCAGCCGTACCGCAGAGCGTATCGCCACGCTGGCCAGCCAGCGCTTTGCCGGCAAGGTGGATGGTGTGGTCGCCTTCCCACACCCGTTCGGCTGTTCGCAGTTGGGCGATGATCTGGCCCATACCAAATCCATCATCGCCGCCCTGGCGCAGCATCCCAATGCCGGCGGCGTCCTGCTGCTGGGTCTGGGGTGTGAGAGCAACCAGTTGGACAAGCTGCTCCGCGATGCGCCCGGCATCGACCGCTCCCGCCTACGTGCCTTCACCGCCCAGGCCAGCAGCGACGAGGTGGAAGACGGTATCCATGCCGTCGCCGAACTGGTGGAGATCGCGGCAGGTGACGCCCGCGTGCCCTGCCCTGCATCCGATCTGGTCATCGGTCTGAAATGCGGTGGGTCGGACGGGTTCAGCGGCCTGACCGCCAACCCGCTGGTGGGCCGCATGGCCGACCGGGTGACGGCGGCGGGGGGCAGCGCCATCCTGACCGAAATCCCCGAGATTTTCGGGGCGGAGGAACTTCTGATGCGCCGGGCCGTTGACGAGACGGTGTTCGACGGCGTCGTCAGTGTGGTCAACGGCTTCAAGCAATATTTCCTGGACCATAATCAGCCCGTCTATGAGAATCCCTCCCCCGGCAACATTGCCGGTGGCATCACGACGCTGGAAGAAAAGTCGCTGGGCGCCGTGCAGAAGGGGGGCCGCGCGCCCCTGTGCGACGTCATCGCCTATGGGCAGCAGCGGCGGGTCAAGGGCCTGACCCTGCTGGAAGCGCCCGGCAATGACGGCGTTTCCTCCACGGCATTGACGGCAGCGGGAGCCACGGTGATCCTGTTCACCACGGGTCGCGGCACGCCACTGGGCTTTCCGGCGCCGACCCTGAAGATCGCATCCAACAGCGCGCTGGCCCGGCAGAAACCGAACTGGATCGATTTCGATGCGGGCTTGGCCCTGACCGATGCCGGACTGGACGGGGCCGCGGACGCGATGTGGTCCCTGATCCTGGATACCGCATCGGGCAAGGAAACCCGCGCAGAAAAGAACGGCCAGCGTGAAATCGCCATCTGGAAGAACGGAGTGACCCTGTAATGCCGACCCTGTCCACTGCAAATCTGGACCTGCTGCATGCCGATGTCGCCCGTCCTGCTTATGACCGCGATAGGGCGGGCATCGGTGTGGTCCATTTCGGGCCCGGCGCGTTCTTCCGCGCACATCAGGCGTTTTTCTTCGATGAGGCGCTGGCGCAGGGGGGCAACTGGGCCATCTGTGCCGCCGCCCTGCGCAGCACCGATGTACGCGACGCCCTGCGACGCCAGGATAATCTCTATATCCTGGCAGAGCTGGAGCGCGAGACGCGGTATCGGGTGATCGGGTCGATCAA
Organism: Niveispirillum cyanobacteriorum; assembly: GCF_002868735.1. GTDB lineage: Bacteria > Pseudomonadota > Alphaproteobacteria > Azospirillales > Azospirillaceae > Niveispirillum > Niveispirillum cyanobacteriorum. Next base: position 719,479 of record NZ_CP025613.1, read on the forward strand.
GGAGACGCTGGCCGGTCCGGGGGAACGCGCGGCCCTGCTGGACCGGCTGGCCAATCCCGATACGGTCATTGTCACTATGACAGTCACGGAAAAGGGCTATTGCCTGAAGGGCGATGGCACGCTGGATTTCGACCATGCTGATATCGCGCATGACGTGGCCGAGCCGCTGAACCCGGTCAGCCTGATCGGCCATCTGGTCGAAGGGCTGCGCCGCCGGTTCAAGGCGGGGACCGCGCCCTTCACCGTCATTTCCTGCGATAACCTTGTCGATAACGGCCACAAGCTGGGCCGCGCCGTGGCGGCATTGGCCGAGCGGCAGGATGCTGCACTGGCTGCCTGGATACGTGATAAGGTGGCCTTCCCCCGCACCATGGTGGACAGCATCACGCCCGCCACCGATGACGCGCTGCGCGCGCGGGTGGCCAGTGAAACCGGCCTGTCAGACAATTGGCCCATCCAGCGGGAACGGTTCACGCATTGGGTGATCGAGGACAAGTTCTGCAATATCCGCCCGGATTTCGCGTCCATCGGCGTGACGCTGACCAACGATGTCAGCGCGTATGACCGGGCCAAGCTGCGCCTGCTGAACGGCCCGCATTCAACGCTCGCCTATCTGGGGTCGCTGGCGGGATATGAGACGGTGGCCGATGCCATGGGTGATGCCGATCTGGCCGGGTTTGTCCGCCGCCTGATGCTGGACGACATCCGCCCGACGCTGAACCCCGATGCGGGCATCGACTACCCTGCCTATATCGACGCCATCCTGGCCCGCTTCGCCAATCCGGGCATCCGGCATCTCCTGTCTCAGATCGCCTGGGACGGGTCGGCCAAGCTGCCCTTCCGCCTGTTCGGCACCATCGCAGAGCGGCTGGCGGCGGGGGCGGCGGTCGATAATCTGGCCCTGCCAGTAGCCGCCTGGATGCATTTCATCCGTGGCAAAGTGGCCGATGGAACCAAACTGACCGACCCGCTTGCCGACGCGCTGCTGACCATCGGTCGGGCCTGCACGGGCGACGCGCACCGCGATGTCTGTGGATTCTTCGCGCTGGAGCAGGTGTTCCCGGTGGCCCTGACCGGCAATGCTGCCTTCCGCACGGCGCTGGAGCGGGCATATGGGCTGCTGGATGGCGGGGTGAAAGCGGCGTTGCGGGGGATATGATCTCGCAACAGCAAAATCACTGTCAGAAATCTGTCAGCGATGGTTGCTAGAGTGGGTCGGTTATTTCCTGACCGGCCCCTATCATGCATATCGCCCTGTTCCTGCATTCGCTCAGCACTGGCGGCGCCCAGCGGCGCAGCATCATGCTGGCCAATGGGCTGGCGTCGCGGGGGCACAGGGTCGATCTGGTCACCGCCATTGATGGCGGGCCGCAGATGGGCCTGGTGGCGGGGAATGTCATGCGCCTGCCGCTGGCGGCGGGTGAAGGGCGGGCGGTGGCCAGCGGCGGGGCGCGGGCGGGCGATCTGATCCGGGCGATACGACCCCTGGCCCGCTATCTGCGCGATCATCGGCCCGACATGCTGGTCGGTATGGCCAATCATGCGGTCATTCCCACCATCCTGGCCCATGGTCTGGCCGGACGGCGGGAGACCTCGCTGGTCCTGCGGGCCAGCAACCACCTGTCGCGGCGGCGTGATGGCGGAGCCAGCCTGCGCCGGACGGCGGAGGCCATGTTGTGGCGACGGGCCGACGGGGTGCTTGCCGTATCCGACGATGTCGCCCGCGATGTGGTGCGCACCACGGGGATCGCGGGGGAACGTGTCTTTTCCGTGCCCAGCCCTATCCTGCCCAACCGCTTGCCGGGCCTGATGTCAGACCGCGATGGCGCGGGCCGTCCGCTGCGCATCCTGTCCATGGGCCGGTTCGTACGGCAGAAGGGGTTCGATACGCTGCTGAGGGCCTTCGCCCTGCTGCGCACGCGTGCGGATGCTCACCTGATCCTGGCCGGCGACGGGCCGGACCGTGCGGCCCTGGTGGCGCTGGCGCGGGAATTGGGGATTGAGGAGCAAGTGAGTTTTCCCGGCCTGATCAGCGATCCGTTCGCGCAGATGGCGGCGGCGGATCTGTTCGTGCTGTCGTCACGCTGGGAAGGGATGCCGGGCGTGCTGGTGGAGGCGATGGCGATGGGCTGTCCTGTCATCTCCACCGACTGTCCCGGCGGTTCGCGCGAATTGCTGCGCCATGGCGCGCTGGGTCCGCTGGTGCCGGTCGATGATGTGGCCGCACTGGCCGATGGCATGGATGCCGCCCTATCCCACCCGGTGGCATCCTCGGTCCTGCGTGAGCGGGTGCGAGGCTTCACGGTGGCTGGTGCTACAGCGGCCTATGAACAGGCGCTGCTGGCCCTGGCGGGACGCCCGTCGAGCTTCCCCGGCCAGCCACAGCCCACGCCCCCGCGTCTGGCGGCCTGAGGGTGGATCAGAACCGGTTGATCCTGGCCTATTGGCTGTTGCTGGGACTGCTGCTGGCCGGTTTCGTGCTGGGGCGCGGCTATAATCATGATGAGGAACAGTTCCTGGCAGCTGCCGTCCTGGCCATGGATCAGGTGCCCTACCGCGACTTTCTCTATCTGCAGCCGCCGGCCTATCCGGCTCTGCTGTCCGGCCTGTTCCGACTGCTGGGAATGAGCGATGGCTATTTCCTGGTCGCGCGGCTGGTCAATCTGGGCTTCACGCTGGCGGCGCTGGCCGCCCTCTGGTGCTTTGCGCGTCGGCAGGCGGCAGAGCCATGGCCGGCGCTGGCCGTCACCCTGCTGTTCGCCACCTGCACCGCGATCCAGCCCGCCATCGACAGTATGCGCAACGATATGGCGCCCTGTGCCCTGGCGCTTTGGGCGGTTGTCCTGCTGCTGTGGGAGAGGGAGCGCCCAAAGCCGAGGCAGGCCATGACCGCGCTGGCGGGCCTGCTGCTGGCCGGCGCCGTGGGCACGAAACTGTCTTACGCATTCGCACCTTTCCTGCTGATCCTCTGGTCGCTCTGGCAACGTCGCGCGCTGCTGCCCGGCCTGATGGCCGGCGGGGCTTTGGGCGGACTGCTTCTGCTGCCCTGGCCGCTGGCCGGGTGGGACGGGTTTGTGGAAGGGGTGTTCACCTATCACCGCGCCACACCCGCCCTGTGGCATGCGGAGGCCGGGCTGAGCAGTTGGTTCGGGGTGGAATATCTGGCGGTATTCCTGAACCGGCGGGTCTTCACTGATGCCGTACTGGCGGGCCTGCTGTTCCTGGTGACGGCCTGGGTGCTGGGCCGGCGGGATGCGGCGGTGAAGGCGGTGTTGCGGGACCGGCAGATGGGCTTGCTGGCCGCCCTGATGCTGGGGGCGCTGATCTTCGGGTTGCTGCCGCGCCCGCCCTATATCCAGTATTTCATGCCCTTTGCCGCCTTTACCCTGCTGGCCATGGCGGCGGCCTGGCCCGCCTTGGAAAGTGTGGGGCGGGTGCGGGGGGCCCTGCTGATGGCGGTGGTCCTACTGGGCGCCCTGCCCGGCAAGCTGGTCCTGCTGGCCAACGCCCCCCGGCTGTTGCAGCCTGAAAAATGGATGGTCAGCCGGATTGCAGAGGCGGGGAGCAGCATCCGGGTCGCGATGCAGGAAGCCAATGTGACGGGACCCGTCGCCACCCTGTCGCCCATTCCGGTGCTGGAGGCCGGGTTGGACATCTATCCAGAGCTGTCCACCGGCCCCTTCTTCTATCGCACCGCCGACCGGTTGAGCGCGGAACGGCTGGGGGTTTTGAAGGCGGTGGGACGGCGGGACCTCCCCGCGCTGCTGGCCGCAAGGCCGCCGGCCGCCATCCTGATCGGGCGGGAAAGTCCGCCGCTGGAACAGCCACTGCTGGATTACGCCATGGCGCACGGGTTTGTCGAAAGGCCCGTGCCTGGTGTGCGGGGCCTGCGGCTGTTCATCGCCGCCCCGCATTGACCGCCGGGTTTACTCTCTCGCTTCCGATTCCACCGCTGCGGGCGCTTCCTGCAATTTCGCTGCGGCTTCAGCCAGTTCTTTATAGCGGCGGGCAGAGAAGGGGATGGAACTGATATAGGCCAGTCCCACCACCGACAGCGTCATCCAGGGTGCGCTGACCAGGGTGGCGGCGATGGCCCCCACGCCCAGCAGCACGAACACGACATAGCGCTGCGGAATGCGCAGCCCCTTCATGGAGAAGGTGGGAACGGCACTGATCATCAGGCCGGCCACCGCCACGGTCCAGGGGGCGACGATCCAGGGGCTGTCGAACCAGCCCGGCCCCGCCTCCAAGGTTGCGATCAGGGGCAACAGCGCCAGGAATGCCCCCGCCGGGGCCGGAACCCCGGTGAAGTAGTTATAGGCAAAGGCCGGCTTTTCCGCCGCCGCCCCCAGCATGGTGTTGAACCGCGCCAGACGCAGGGCCGCACACACACCCATCAGCAAGGCCGCCATCCAGCCCAGGGTGCGGGCGTCGTCCAGCGACCAGAGATAGAGGATCATGGCCGGGGCGACGCCGAAGCTGACCACATCGGACAGGCTGTCCAGTTCCTCGCCGAACTTGCTCTGGGCGTTCAGCATGCGGGCAATACGCCCGTCCAGCATATCGAACAGGGCGGCGACGGCAATGGCGATGACCGCCTCTTGCCACTTGCCCTCCATGGCGAATCGGATCGCCGTCATGCCCGATGCCAGATTGAGCATCGTCAGCATGTTCGGCAGCAGCTTGTTGATGGACAGGCCCTTCAGGCGCGGCGGCCGCAGCCGCCGGACCCGGTGCCGATGGTGACCCGCGCGGGGCGGGTTCTCCTCGGACGACATCAGCGGACCTCGCCCTCGCGCTGTTCCTCGGTGCTGTTCAGATCGGCCAGCACGGTTTCACCGGCGATCATCTTCTGACCCACCACGACCTGCGGATGCACGCCATCGGGCAGGTAAATGTCACAACGGCTGCCGAAACGGATCAGGCCGTAACGCTCACCGGCCTTCAGCGACTGGCCCGGTGCCACCCACCAGATGATGCGGCGCGCCACCAGACCGGCGATCTGCACAAAGGCGATCTCTCGTCCATCGGGCAGGCCCAGACGGATGGACATCCGCTCATTCTCCTCGCTGGCCTTGTCCAGGTCGGCGTTCAGGAACTTACCGGGCTTGTACTCCGCCGCCTTGATGACGCCATCGGTGGGGCAGCGGTTCACATGCACGTCGAAGACGTTCAGGAACACGGAAATGCGGGTCAGCTTCTCCTCCCCCATGCCCAGTTCGGGCGGCGGGGCGACCTTGGTGATCAAGGTGACGCGGCCATCAGCGGGGGAGACGACCAAGCCCGGCTTGGTCGGCGTCACGCGGTCGGGATCGCGGAAGAAATAGACGCACCAGGCGGTCAGGACCAGCCCGATCCAGCCCAGCGCCGGGGAGATGGTGGCCAGAAGGGCCGAGACCACGGCGAACAGGGCGATAAAAGGCCAGCCGGCCTTGTTGATCGGGACGATGACGGTTTTCAGCGCGGACATGTCTTTCGCGGCTACCCGCTAATAGTGGAACAAGCGGCCATACTAGACAGTCGGAACCCGGATTTGAAGCGCCATGGTCAAACCCTTGAGCCAAGGGCGATTTTTCCACACGTTCGGGGTAGGTCGGCAGGTGCATTGACCGAAACGGGCGGGCAAGCGACAGTCGTGTCGGTTGCATTTCTCCAAGGAGTGGCCGTTGTCCCTCAGCATCGCGCGTTTTGCCGGCTTGGCCGCCCTGTTGCTGCTGGCCGGGTGCGGCACGCCGAAACCGGCGGCACTGGTGGAACGGCCCCCTGATGCACGCTTTGTGGCCAACCTGCCCGATGGCCCCATCACCCCGCCCGCCGAACCGGCGGAGGCAGCGGCAGCACTGGCAGATGCGGAGGCGCAATCCAAGGCCAGCAGCGATGCCGCCACACAGCTTGCCGTCTGGCAGAGGGCGGCAGCGGCGGGCAGTCCGGAGGGACGGTTCCGCTATGCCACCATGCTGTCCTTTGGCGCTGCCGGGCCTGACAAGGTGGGCGCAGGATTCGACATGCTGCTGGACCTTGCCAAGAAAGGGCATGGACAGGCGGCCATGTCGCTGTGGCGGCTGTCGCGCATGTCCAATTCCGCCAACCTGAACCAGCATGCCCCCTATTGGTTCAACATCGCCCGCCGGTCGGGCGATGCCATGGCGGTTGAGGTTTATGATAAGCTGCTGGCCGATCACCGCACCAAGGGCGAATTGCCGCCCGGCAGCGGGACTGGCGATTATTTCGACAGCGCCATTACCTTCTCCCAACCGCTGGCCGGGAGCCACGAGGGTGTGCCACTGGAATATAAGGTGGTGGGGGTGCTCTATCCGGGATGGAAGCAGGTGACGCAGTCGCTGATCCAGCGCGACGGCAAAAGCTTTGACGTGCTGGAACTGGAGAATGTCGAGGGGCAGCGGGTGAAGATTTATTTTGATATCACGGCATGGATGGGGGTGCCGGGGATGTAGGTCAGGTCGAGCGCAACGCGTGAGCCCTGACCTACAGGCTGGTCTCCGCGTTCAGGTCCCGCTATAGCATCGGCCCATGCCCGACTTTCCCGCCCTTCCCATTGATGAAGCCCTGCCGGCCCTGCTGTCGGCGCTGAACAGCGGCACGACCGCCGTGTTGCAGGCCCCGCCGGGCGCCGGCAAGACCACGCGGGTGCCGCTGGCGCTGCTGGATCAGGCATGGGCCGCCCATGGCCGCATCATCATGCTGGAACCCCGTCGTCTGGCCGCACGCGGTGCCGCTCGGCGGATGGCGCAGATGCTGGGGGAGGAGGTGGGGCAGACGGTCGGCTACCGGGTACGCATGGATGCCCGGGTGTCGGCGACGACCCGGATTGAGGTGGTGACGGAAGGGATTTTCCTGCGCCGCCTGCAATCGGACCCGTCGCTGGATGGGGTCGCGGCGGTGCTGTTCGATGAGTTTCACGAGCGCAGCCTGGATGCCGATCTGGCGCTGGCCTTCTGCCTGCAGACGCGCGAATTGCTGCGTGATGATCTGCGGCTGGTGGTGATGTCGGCGACGCTCGATGGCGGGCCGGTGGCGGCGTTGCTGGGTGGCGCGCCGCTGATTACGTCGGAAGGCCGCGCCTTTCCGGTGGAGACGCGGTGGGTGGAGCCGGGGCCGACCGACCGCGCGGATGAGCATATGGCGCGCACAATCCGCCGGGCTCTGGCTGATGAAGATGGCTCCGTCCTGGCCTTTCTGCCCGGCAGCGGGGAGATCCGGCGGGTGGAGAGGCTGCTGGCCGACGGTCCCCTGCCCGCCAATGTCCTGCTGACCCCGCTTTATGGCGATATGAGCCTGGAGGCCCAGGACATCGCCATCCGCCCGGCCCCGGCGGGTCAGCGCAAGGTGGTGCTGGCCACAAGTATCGCCGAGACCAGCCTGACCATTGAGGGTATCCGCATCGTCATTGATAGCGGCCTGTCGCGTCTGCAGCGCTTTGATCCACGCAGCGGCATGGGACGGCTGGAAACCGTGAAATCATCCCGCGCGTCGGCGGATCAGCGCCGGGGCCGCGCCGGGCGTCTGTCGGCGGGTGTCTGTTACCGGTTATGGTCGGAGGCTAGCGACCGCGCTCTGATCCCCTTTACCGCCGCCGAGATCACGCGCGCCGACCTGACGCCGCTGGCCCTGGAACTGGCACAATGGGGGATTATCGATGCGGATGAGCTGTCGTGGCTGGACAGCCCGCCCGCCGCGACGCTGACCCAGGCGCGCAAGCTGCTGCAACAGCTGGGTGCCATTGACGATGCGTTGCGCATCACGGCACACGGCAAGGCCATGGCGGGGCTGGGTGTGCATCCGCGTCTGGCGCATCTGGTGCTGCGCGGCAAGGAACTGGGTCGCACCCGTCTGGCCTGTCGCATCGCCGCCCTGATCGGGGAGCGGGATATTCTGCGCGGCGGCGGGCGGCGGGATGCCGACCTGCGCACCCGTCTGGAACATCTGGATGAACGCGGGCGCGGTGGCGATGTCGATCGCGGCGCCCTGCATCAGGTATTGGAACAGGCGCGGCAGCTGGAACGGCAGGTGGGTGGACCGACGGGGCCGGTAGATCACGACGATGCCGGCCTGCTACTGGCACTGGCCTATCCCGACCGGATCGGGCAGCGGCGGGCGGGGGCGGCGGGACAGTTCCGCCTGTCCGGCGGGCGCGGGGCCATGCTGGACCCAACCGACGCGCTGGCCGCCGCCGACCTGCTGGCCGTGGCTGATCTGGATGGCCAGGGACGGGATGCCCGCATCTTCCTGGCGGCACCAGTCACGCAAGGCGCATTGGAAGAAGCCTTTGCCGACGATATCCGGGCCGAGACGGAAGTGGTGTGGGACGGGCGCGAACAGATTGTGCAGGCCCGCCGGCGACGGCGCTTGTACGAACTGTCACTGAAGGATGAGCCACTGTCCAACCCGCCCGCCGATCTAGTCCTGCCGGCCATGCTGGAGGGGGTGCGGGCCATGGGGCTTTCCTGCCTGCCCTGGGGCAAGGAGTTGGAGGGATGGCGGCGGCGGGTGAATTTCCTGCACCGGGCATCGCCCGACCGCTGGCCCGACGTCTCCGATGACGGGCTGTTGGCGACCCTGGAGGACTGGCTGGCACCGTACCTGTCGGGTGTGACGCGGCGGTCGCATCTGGACCGGGTGGACCTGCACTCGGCCCTGACCGGCATTCTGGATTGGAACCAGCGGCAGGCCATGGATGCGGAAATTCCCACGCATCTGACGGTGCCCACCGGCAACCGCATCCCCATTGATTATTCCGGCGAAGAACCCGTGCTGGCGGTGCGGTTGCAGGAACTGTTCGGTCTGGCGGAGACACCGCGCCTGGGCGGCGGGCGCATTCCCGTGCTGCTGCATCTTCTATCGCCTGCGCACAGGCCGGTGCAGGTGACGCGGGATCTGGCCGGGTTCTGGTCCGGGTCGTACAAGGATGTGAAAAAGGAACTGGCCGGACGCTACCCCCGCCATTACTGGCCCGACGATCCTCTGATCGCCGAACCCACGGCCCGGGCCAAGCGGCGCGGCACCTGAAGCCATGCGTGGCACGGCCATCGCCACAGCCTAACCGCGATGAAATGGGTGTTGTGATCCCGAAAAGGAGGCGTAGCCTGATCTTATATCAGGTAGCGGTGATGGAGGTTCCCCTTGCGTTGGACCATCCGGATGAAACTCATCGCTGTCGGCGTGATCGCCTTTGTCGGGCTATCCACCTTAGCTGCCACTTTCTTCATCGTTGACCGGGTCTCGGTACAGAAATCGGCCATTTCCGATCAGGCGGAGGCCTACCTGAAGCTGGTTCACCAGGCCGGAGCGCTTGCCACGGAAATGAGTCTGGTGGCCATGGATGTGATCGTGGACAAGGATGACGGTGCCGTCAGCGCCGAGCGTACCAAGGCCATGCGCGAGGGGCTGGATGAGTTGGCGGCCCTGACGGCGCAATTGTCAGCGACCGCCACAGCGGCGGAGAAGGCTCACACTGCCAAGGCCGTAACCGATACCGCCGCCCTGACCCAGGCCATGCGCGACGGGTTGGTGAAGGCGGTGGAACGACGGGCCGATACCGCCCGCTTTGCCGAACTGGATGACCAGATTGATGGGCTGGCCGAGGAGATCAAAAGCCAGCTGGATGCGGTCGATGCGCTGGTCACGGCGCGCGCCGACCGGGCGGAGGCAGAGCGCCGCGACTGGATGGCGAAGTCCCGGATGGTGGCGGGGGCAGCCTATGGCGTGACACTGCTGGTGATGATCACCATCCTGGCCCTGGTGGGCCGCGCCATCATCGGGCCGATCCAGGGGTTGACCAATGTTATGGGCCGGCTGGCGGCGGGAGATACGGCGGTCACCCTGCCCATCTGTAATAATGGTGATGAACTGACGGCGATGGTGGCCGCCACCGGCCATTTCCGCGATGTTGCGGTCGCCAATGCCGCCCTGGAACAGCAGAACGCCGCCGCCACCGCGCAGGCCGAGGCCCAACGCCGCCAGACCATGGAACAGGTGGCCGACGCCATCGACCGGCAGGTGAAAGTAGCGGTTCAGGCCATTGTGGAAGGGATCGGCAAGGTCCATGCCCTGACCAGCGACATGGCGGAAAAGGCGCGCGAAACCACCGTCTCCTCCACAGCCATTGCCAGCGCCACCCAGGACGCGGCCAGCAATGTGCAGTCGGTGGCGGGTGCCGCCGAGGAACTGGGCATAGCCAGCGCCGAGATCGCACGACAGGTCAGCACCGCCACAAGCGTCACCCAGAGCGCCGTGGCAGAAGCAGATAGTGCACGCCAGGTGATGAACGGCCTGTCCACAGCGGCGGGCCATATTGGCGCGGTGGTCGCCCTGATCAGCGATATCGCATCGCAGACCAACCTTCTGGCGTTGAACGCCACCATCGAGGCGGCACGGGCTGGTGAAGCGGGCAAGGGCTTTGCCGTGGTGGCGGGCGAGGTGAAAAGCCTTGCCGGACAGACAGCGCGCGCGACCGAGGAAATCACCCGCCAGATTGCCTCCCTGTCGCAGACGGTGGCAGACGCGGTGGCCGCCATCGGCCGCATCGCCGTGACCATTGAGGCCGTGAATGGCAACGCCGCCGCCATCGCCAGCGCCGTGGAGGAGCAGGCGGCCACTATCGCCGGCGTTTCCGACAATACCGCACAGGCTGCCACCGCCTCGCGCGCCGTGTCCGAACGGGTCAGCGGTATCTCGCAAGGAGCCAATGCCGCGCTTGACAGCGCCGCCGGGGTCGAACGCTGGACCCAGGAACTGGTGGAACAGGCCGGCGCGCTGGCCCGGCAGGTGGAGCATTTCGCCGTGGATATCCGGCGAACCGCCGCCAATGGCGCAGGGTAGAAACAGGTTTTTCTGGAACATTCGGCGAACATCCTGTAGCGTCGCCGCCATGATCGGACCGGATATCGACCGCCTTATTCAGTTGTTGGCCAAGCTGCCCGGCCTGGGCCCCAGGTCGGCGCGGCGCGTGGCGTTGCATCTGATCAAGCGGCGCGACAGTCTGATGGCGCCGCTTGGCGAGGCGCTGGCGGCGGCGGCATCGTCGATCCGTACCTGTTCGATCTGCGGCAACCTGGATAGCAACGATCCCTGTACCATCTGCGCCGACCATCACCGCGACTCGGGGTTGCTTTGTGTCGTGGAGGATGTGGGCGATCTCTGGGCGCTGGAGCGAACTGGGGCCTTCCGGGGCCGTTACCATGTGCTGGGCGGTACCTTGTCGGCGCTGGACGGGATCGGGCCGGACGATCTTTCCATCCCCAGCCTGCTGGAACGCGCCAGCCGGCCAGAGGTGCAGGAGGTGATCCTGGCGCTGAACGCCACCGTCGGCGGGCAGACGACGGCGCATTACCTGTCCGATCGGCTGACGCCTTGCGGCGTGCGCCTGTCGCGGCTGGCGCATGGCGTGCCGGTGGGTGGAGAGCTGGATTATCTGGACGATGGCACCCTGACAGCGGCGCTCCGGTCACGTCGCAGCCTGTGACATCGCCACTTTAAGTTCGGCGATGAATCGACATGCCCTCATTGATATTGAGGCACCCAACATACATCCGTCTGATATGTAAACGGCCCACGAACAGGGCAGGTGAGACCGGTGTCAAGCGCCACCCCCTACTTTAGTCGCCTGGAAGTCATCTTAACGGTTTCGAGATTTATCTGTTGCAAGCTGTCCAGGCGTGGTTAGGCTACGCACCTGAGACAGGGTGCCGCAGGGTTACCGCTATCGAGGGTCCCCGGATGGGTGTCCGCCGGGGTTGGGTTCAAAGGTTTGAGCGCCGTCCAACGTGGGGATGGTGGCTTGGTTGAAAGGGGACGTTCACAGTGCTCTATCACCTGTATGATCTTCAGCATGCCGCCCTGACGCCCATGCGCCTGATGGCGGAGGCCACGCAGCAGACCTTCCAGAACCCGTTCCTTCCCGCCTCCTATACCAAGGTTGGCCGCGCAGTTGCCGCGGGGGCAGAACTGTTCAACCGCACCACGCGCCGTTGGGGTAAGCCGGATTTCGGCCTGCCGACCACGCGCATCAATGGCCGCGATGTGGCCGTGACCGAACAGGTCGTGCTGGAAAAGCCGTTCGGCAATCTGGTGAATTTCGCCCGCGCCATTCCGCGTGACGACCCGAAGCTGCTGCTGGTCGCCCCGATGTCGGGCCATTATGCGACGCTGCTGCGCGGGACGGTTCAGGCGCTGCTGCCAAATCACGATGTCTATATCACCGACTGGCACGACGCCAAACTGGTGCCGCTGTCCAAGGGTCGCTTCGACCTGGAAGATTACATGGACTATGTGATGGATTTCATTCGTCACTTAGGACCCAACACGCATGTCATGGCCGTGTGTCAGCCGGCAGTGCCGACGCTGGCCGCCGTCGCCTTGATGGCGCAGCTCGATGATCCGTGCCAGCCCGCCTCCATGACCCTGATGGGTGGCCCCATCGATACCGCCGCCGCCCCGACGGTGGTGACGCAACTGGCCGTGGACAAGGATATCAGCTGGTTTGAGCGTAATGTCGTCACGACCGTGCCCTTCTATTATCCGGGTGCGCTGCGTCAGGTCTATCCGGGCTTCGTGCAGTTGACGGGCTTCATGTCCATGAACCTGGACCGCCATGTCGGCGAGCATATGAAGCTGTTCCGCCATCTGGTGCGCGGCGATGGGGAGAGTGCGGAAGCCCACCGCAAATTCTATGACGAATATCTGTCCGTCATGGATCTGACGGCGGAATTCTATCTGCAGACCGTCAATCAAGTGTTCCAGGAACGCGCCCTGCCCAATGGACGCATGAAGTGGCGCGGCATGACCGTTGACCCTTCAGCTATCGAAAAGACAGCCCTGCTGACGGTGGAAGGCGAGTTGGACGATATCTCCGCCCCCGGCCAGACCATCGCCGCCCATGGCCTGTGCAGCAGCATTCCCGAGGCCAAGAAGCACAACCACCTGCAAAAGGCGGTCGGCCATTATGGTATTTTCAACGGTCGCAAATGGCGCGAAGATATCGAGCCGCGTGTGCGTCGCTTCATCCTGGAAAATGACGCGGTGCGCGCCGGGCGGAAGACGACCGCCGCGGCCTGAGTGACGGGGGAAATCACGATAAGGCGGGGGCGTCGGTCCTGACGTATCGGCGCCCCGTTTATTTGGATTACGCCCGCCGCAACCCATCGACGGCGGCGATGACGCCGCCGGCCCGGGGCCAGATATCGGCATGGTGCATGCCCTTGCCGTTCCAACCCTGGCCGCTGGCTGCCAGGATCGGGCTTTGATCACAGTCCACCTCCTCATAGGCGGTGGATGTCAGGTGCGTGATGGCGAAGGCCCGCAGGCCATGGCCGTAGCGGGGGCCGCAATCCTGGGCTAGACGATAAAGCCCCCCGCCCCACGCCACCACCCGCCCACCGGGGCGCGATCCAGCGGGCGATGACTGGCGCAGCGGATTGGCCGGATGCGGATGCCAGGACCCGAACAGATTATCGGCATGATAAAGCACCAGTGCGTCATGCCGATCAGGCGTGGGGCAGGCAAACATCCACCAGCGCCCGTCATGGTAGAACAAGGTGGGGTCGGCCAGCCGGCCCGAGACCAAATCAGCCACGGGCACCCAGCGCGTGGGGAACGGATCGGCGCGATAAAGCCGTACCGCCCCCGCATCAAGGGTTTCCGGCAGCATGTAAATCTGCCCGTTATGGGCGAAGACCTGTGGGTAGGAGAGGTGAATTCCCTCCCGCAGCACGATCCGCTGGTAGGTCCAGCGGGTCAGGTCGGTGCTGGTGGCCCACCCCACCTCCCCCAGCCCGTTATCATGGTTCAACACTTCAAAGAACAGGTGCCAGAGCCCGCCATGCGGAAACAGGAAAGGATCGGCCACAAAGCGGGCGCGGACATCCGTCACCTGTTCACGCGTCATCACCGGCCCATGGCTACCCGCCAAGGGTGACAGGTGCAGCGGGTCAGGGCCTTGATAAATCGCGATGGACCAGGGGTCGGGCGGCAGCGGCGTCATGGCAAGCGCCCGATCCGCCGCCGGCCCGTGGCCCATCGGTCTTTATAGGCCTCCAACCCGCGCAGCAGGTCAAACTCCGCCAGACCCCGCGCCGCCGCCTCGCCGAGGGCGGCATGCAGCATCAGAACACCGGGCGACAACGGCTCCATCACCGCCCGGAACCCGGCATTCCAGTAACCCAGATGATCGTCCCCCACCATACACAGGCACATCCCTGTGATTTCCCCTCCGCTGCGCAGGGTGACGACATGGGCGGCCCCATCGGCCAACAGGCCCGGCAGCGCCGCCCGCACAAAGTCGGCGGCCCAGGGGAAGCGGTTAAACAGGCTGCGATCCCCGAACCGGTCTGCATGCAGGGACAGGAACAGGTCGGCGGCCAAGGACCATTCATCGGGTTTGAGTGCGTCGACGATCAGACCCGCCGCCGCAGCCTTCCGCTGCGTCCGGGTCAGCTTTTCCCGAAAGGATGCACTGCGGCCCGCCCACCAGACATCATACCCGCCCGACAGATCGGCAAAGGGACAATCCACGGTGGGATCGGTTAGGGGGGCATCGGTGATGCGACAGGCCGCGTCGGGCCGCACGCAGTCCAGTTCCAAGGCAGGGAACCATGCCCTGGCATGGGCCATCAGGGCATGGGCCGCCGCACGGTCGCCAAGGACCACCACGGCGTCATTATAATCCGACAGGTTGCTGGCAAAACGCGCCGGGCCTTCCCCTTCCTGAACCAGTGGCAGCAGCCCTACCAGTTCCCCGCGACGCCACACGGTCAGCAGCCGGGGGGAAAGGTGGGGACGGGCCGTCAGCGCCGCCTGATACCAGACGGGACCCGCAAAAGCCCGGTTGCATGAGGATTGCGCAAGAAGTGACAGCCAGACGGGGCGCAGCGCGGCAATGGCGGCTGGATCATTCAGCAGGGTGCAGGTCACCTCCCCCGCCGCGACCGCCATGTCAGCGGCCACCATGCCCGCATCGTCCCCGATCAAGGTTGCCAATCCGGCCACCGCCGGTGGGGCTGGCCGTGGGTCGTTCCAGAACAGGCGGTCCAGGCTGGACAGATGCTCCAGAACACCCAGCGGCGGTGGACGGCGCAGCAGAACCATACAGGCCGCACGCGGCGGGTCGGGTTCCCCGGTACGGCCAGCGAGGAACGCCGCCGGGTCGGTGATGGCATCCACCCACAGGTCGCATTGGCTGTAACCCGTGGCCGTGCGCGCCAGTTCATGGGCCAGCGGCCCGCCATGCAGACGGGCCGCCATCTCAATCAGCACGGGTCCATCCTGCCCCATACGGATTTCACAATGGCCCGCCCCCTGCCCTATCCCCAGCGCGTCCAGCACCCCCCAGGCAAAGGTAAACAGCAGGGGGGCCAGGGGGTGATCGGGGGGCAGCAGGGTCTTAGTCGTAAACTGACCCGCACTGTCAAAGCCGGGCGCACCCTTGCCATAGGTCCAGAGGGTTGAAGGCCGGTGGACGCCATCCAGGCTGACCGTGTCTACAACATATTCCGGACCCGAAATGAATTCCTGCACCAGCACTGCGCAGTTCATCGCCCCCATCACATCGCGATGGCCATAAAGGGCATGGAAGGCACGGGCGGCCTCTTGGCCATTGGTGCAGTAATGAACACCGTCCCCGCCCTTTGCCTGCTGCGGCTTGATGATCACGGGCCAGTGACTGTTCGCAAAATCAAGCACTTGAGTCAGATTTTCGGCTAGAACCTGACGCGGGACGCGCACGCCATGGGACGCCGCCACCGCATGCATACGGTGTTTATCCCGGCGCGCGGTAGACAGTTCTACTCCGTTGCCGGGCAGCCCCAACTGTTCCGACAGCCAATCTGCCACCATTACAGCTTGTTCCGAACCCGGAATGATCAGATCAACGCCAAGGTTACGTAGCGGTTTCAGCCCGTTCTGCGGGTCGGGCGACCAGGGCAGATGATGGGTAAATCCATCCGCATCCTGCCCATCGCGCCCCGGCACCAAAATGGTGACCACCCCCTTGGCCGATAAGGCCGGTGCCAGCAGCACGCCTGCATCCAGCGGATCGACAATGGCCACGCACCGGACCTCAGGCATCTGGACGCTCCAGCACCGACAGGAACCGGATGAAGTGACGGACATCCGTGCGGGGCAGGAACGTCATCGCCGCCTGCCAGGCACGCTGCGACTGTTCCGCATAATGTGCGGGGTCATTGAGAAGGGGGTGCAAAGCCGCCTGCCAGGGGCCAATGTCCTGATTGGGGACCGCCCCATCGGCGTCAAGCGGGCGGACAGGCAGGGCGGTGGCGGCACCCAGCCCAGCCTCCCCCTGCCCGCCCTGATTTCCGGTCAGGACGGGGATACCGCGCAGCATGGCATCCACCGCGACATACCCGAACGTTTCGGGGATCAGGGAGGGGGCCAACAGAATGCGGGCCTGCGCCAGGACCGTGCCCACCTCGTCCGCTGGTTCCAGAATGCGGATGTTGGGCCGGGCCGACAGCTGTTCCAGCACGGCTTGATCCGCGCCCCAGGTTGGAACGGAGGCGAAGGCGGTGTCGGGAAAACAGTCGGCCAGGGACAGGAAGATGGACAACCCCTTGACGGCACAGGGATTGATCATCATCACCGCCCCATCCGCCGGGGGGCGCCGTTGCGGGAATGGGCCCGGCCCAAAGACAGGGAAATACAGCAGCGATGCCGTCAGCTCGCCATGCTGGCGGATGTAATCCTGACTGTAGCGGCTGACAGCGACCAGGGCACGTACCCTTCTCACCCGGTCATGCCGGGCGGCATCGGGTGCGTTGGACGCGGGGCCGAAGGGCAGGTGCGTATGGGTATGGACCAGCGCGATGGTGCGGTCAGCCGCCACGGTCAGAGCCGGGTTCAACAGGCGGCCATCGCGGTCGTCCGATACCAGTATCCAGTCGGCATCAATGGCGCGCAGCCGGGCGGTGATCCGAGCCTGTGCATCGGCGCTGGTGAAATCCATCACCTCCACCTGCACGCCTTGATGTCGGTAAAGCTGTGTCCCATCGGTGGTCTGCGTCACGGTGACGCCGCGCGCCGCAAGCCCTTGCCCACTGAACTGGTGCGCCAGCACCGAACCCGCCACGGCCGGGCGGCACAGTGACCAGCAATCAAAGCCGCACGACGCCAGCGCCTCCATCAGCAAGCGGTTGGCCTTGTTCCCGCCACCGAAGGAGGGGAAATGCACCGCGTCTTGCAGAAGGATGATCCGGGTTGCCACGCCGCGCCCGACTCCATCATTAAGTCATATGATAAAATGCTCCTTATGGTATTTTGCCATCACTAGAATATCAATATTCATGGTTGCAGCCTGGGGGTGATCTTGAATGGACTGGTCTGCGCCCTGCTGGGGGTGGTGGAGGCAGCGGGGCCGGGGACAGCCGCGGGCCGTGCACGGGACCTGACGGTTTCCTGGCTGCGCTGGAACTATGCCGGCGACATTCTGGAGGATGCGTCCCTGCCCCGCCTGCTGTCGCGCGCCGCCGATGCCGGGTACCGCACCCTGCTGGTTCAGGGTTATGGCCATATCCTGACCGAACATGCCGGCCCCGCCGGTGGCAAGTCGGTCAGCGCCTTTGATGCACTGGCCGCTTGGGCGGCGGGCAAGGACATGATCCTGGCGGGCACGCCCGACCGCTGCCTTCTGGTTGATCTGACCCGCTGGCAGGCGGCGGGACGGCCCGATCCCGCCGCACTGTCGCCCATGCCGTTCGGTGCAGCGCTGTCGCCGCATCTGCTGGACCTGGGAGCCGATATGGGCGGGGCCGGGCCGTTCCTGGCCTTTCTGGCGGACATGGGCGCCAAGGGCGAACGAGGCGTTTTCGTGCTTAACTACGAGAACTATGCCGATGTGGAAGATCCGTCGCCCGATTTTCCACGCCCGCTGGCACGGCTTTACTGCGTGGCCGCCGGGTTGAAGCCCAACCGGATTCTGGAAACCCATGACTTTACCGCCAACAGCCGCATCCTGTTCTTCGATTACAGCCAGCATGCCCTGGATTTCCGCCGTCGCCTGGATGAGGGCTGGGACGGGCGCGATTATCCCGCTTATCTGCGGCGGGAATTCGCGCGAGGCGGCGATACGCATTTCTACCTCTGGCCCGGCGTCACGCCAGGACAGATGGATTGGGTGGAGATGGAGCGCCTGTGGCAGGGGGAACTATCCCGTTGGGGCGGCGCGGACCGGTTTGCCGACCATTGGCAGCGTTACCGTACCATCGGGCGTGACTACCTGCGCTGCAACATTCTGGAACCGGCGGCCCTGCTGGACCGCATCGAAGACAGGCCCGGTTCTGCGATCTGGTGGAGCAATGCCTTCTGCACCATCTACAGCGCCCTGCATCACGGCCTGTCGGGCAAGCGGCGTCTTTACGAAGAATGGATCGAGACGCTGGCCCGGCGCGCACCTTCCCTGCTTCTCTATGGCGCGGATCACGCCAACATGAGCGTGAATGGCATGAATGCAGCCGAATATCATGCCGCCTATCACCGCGCGGGCGGTGACCCACTGGCGGCCCGCCATCTCTATCGCCGCTCTCTGCGCTTCTAAAAGAAGCCCCGCCACGGGTCGCACCATGGCGGGGATGAGGCTTCAGGAAGGGTCGGCAGATCAGTTGAAGACGTGGCTGACCGTGGCGCCGGGCGAGGTGCTGTGGCAGGTGAAGCAGTTCTGCGCTGTCGGGTTCTGGGTGGTGGATTGTTCAAAGGTCTCCATGGTCGTGTTGGCCAGGTAGAGGGACCCGAACAGCTGTGTGTTGAACAGGAACGGGATGACCCCGTTGCTCCAGATGCTGCCAACCTGGGTATAGCTTGCCAGGACCGGCCCGTTTGTGCCGGTGGTCAGCAATTGCCCATCCACCGACAGGTCGAGGGACAGGAGGTTGGTGTTGTTGGTGATGACGCTGTTGGCAACCGCCGCAGTAGAGGGCTGCTGACTGCCCCACGGGTTCAGGCGCACGACATTGGTGGGCACCAGGGTGGCGGCCACCGAATTGATGGTGCCGTCATTATTGGCAGAGGAAGCCGTCTGCGCAATGGATGTCGGCGCGCTGGTCAGCTTTCCATTGTAAAGCAGGGTGGGAACCGCCCCGATAAACGGAACCTGCTTCACACAGCTGGTGCCGCCATTGGTGCAGGTCTGGTTGGTCGTATTGTAGGTATTGTCATAGTAGAAATAGCTGTTGTCCGGGGCGTTGAACTTGCTCTCGAACGTGGCCCAGACCATTTCCGGATGACCCGCCACCGAACCCACGACATGCATGCCGATCAGCGCCAGGGTGCGCGTCGCCATGGTCGTCCCGTCCCAGGTCAGGACCAGATTGCCATTGCCGTCAGTGGAACTGGTGAAGGCCGGCACATCGGCCGTTCCCTGGATCAGGAACGGTAATGCCGCCTTGGGCACATAGGCGGCGTCAACCCAGGATGTCTTCACCTCCACCGCCAGTTGATTGATGTCGGCGAAGGTGGCGCTGGATGCGGTCTGGATCTGCTGCGCCTGGGCCAGGGTGACCGGCATGTTGCCGACATTGGGATTGGTGGTGTCGTTGAAATACGCAACATTGCCATTGTTGACGCGCAGCCCGTTGAACACGTCATTCACGGCGATGCCGTAATAGACGACCGGATATGTGGCGGGGCCGCTGCTGCCGCTCAGATAGACGGGGTTGCCGTTCACGACCAGCACACCACCATCGGCCTGGCCGGTTTCATCCACGGTCTGGCCCGACGTCGCCGCTGCGGCGCCGGCACCGGTCACCTTGGCGATGACGGTTCGGTTGACGACAAGGCGTGACTTGGCCCGCTCTGCCGCGGCGGCGCCAATCGGCTTGTTGACGCGCACGCTGAGCTTCAGCGGAATCTTGGGCAGTGCGCCGGCCTTGAGATTGGTGGCCGGGGGCGTGGCCGGGTTCTGCACATAGTTGAAGCCGTCCCCCATCTTGATGACATTATAAAAGCTGGGCGAGTAGAGGTTCAGCGTGCCCGACGCGTTCGGGCTCATCAGCCAGAGGAACATCTGCTGACCCCACTGGTAGAAGGAGCAGTCGGGGTTGGCGCTGTTGACGGTGAAGGTGGCGCTGTTGGGCGGGACAAAGGAGGCGGGGTTCCCCGCCGTCGGCGTGCCGGCCAGCCAGCTTTGGAAGGTGGACGGGGACACCGCGCACATCGGCGCGGGCGTGGGAACCAGCGGCGTCCCGGATGCGGCCTTCTGCTGGGCCTGTGCCTGGCCCGCCATCAGCAGGGCGGCACCCGCCACGCCGGCGATACCAAGACGATGGAGAACTTTGTTCTTGAACATGCAAACCTCCTTGATGAAGCAGCAGATCGGTGGGTGAAGGCAGGCCGCCATCACGCGGCCCGGTCGGACCAGCCGGGCAGTTTGTCCAGACGCTGGGTCATGACGCGGTAGGTGGAGAGAATGGCGAGGTCGGGTACCGACAGCAGGTGCACGGCCCCGTCATAGGAGGAGACGGCAACCCCGCCGGCACAGCGGGTGATGGAACTGAGGCCGTTGGCCGCCACGGTGCGGCGTTCCACCCTGCCCGTCGCGACATCGATCTTCAGGACAGCGCCCCAGTAATCACCGACCAGCACCGTCTGTTCATCCCAGAAACACAGCGATTTCGGCGAGCGTCGCCCCATATCGACCGCCTGGATCAGGCGGCCATCGGCAACGGTGTAAACATGCAGCGTGAAATCGCGTGAGGCGCTGGCGATCACAGTGCCCGACGGCGAGAAATCGACATCATCGACAATGGCCGTGTGGCCGGGGAAATCGCGCACCCGCTCCCCCGTCAGCGTCCAGGTCAACAGGCCGCCATCGGCGCTGCAACTGACACCCAGCGGCAGGACGGGGTGAAGACGCAGCGCCTTCACCGCACCATCATGCAGAGGATAGGTTTGCTGCTCCCCCGTCTGCGGCAGATAGCGGACGATGGCCCCGCTGTAGCAGGCGGCGAAGATCGCCCGCTCATGGCCGGCATGGTGGGAGAAGCGAAGGCAATTGATGGGACCCTGACCCAACGCCACAGATACCGTCGGCACCAGGCTATCCCCCAGCGCATCGAACAGATGCAGGCGGTGATCATGGGCGCCCGTCGCGACACGGCCCGTGGCCGGATCGCGCGTCACGGCATTCATCAGCACGCGACCGGCGGCGGGTTCGGTCAGGGCGGCCAGTTCTGCAATGCCGTCACGCAGATGGACCAAACGCACCACACCATCATCGGCAACCAGGGCCGTCATCCCGTCAGGTGCGCCCGACGCCTCGTTGAAGCAGGCATTGCCGCGTTCTCCCCCACTGCCCCCGACCTCTCCCAGCAGGACACCGGTGGCGGCGTCCCAGGACAGCAGGGTCCCATCGAACGTTCCGGCCAGCAGGCGCGCGCCATCGGGTGTCCAGCAGAAGGAGCGTTCCCATTTGGCCGCATGCGGGGCCAGTTCCACCTTCAAACTGAAATCGCCACTGTCCCAGATGCGGATTTTCTGGTCATAGGCACAGGACAGGATGTCGCCCGTGACGGGCGATACCGCCACCTTCTTGATGCCCGAGCTATGGGCCGGAATTTCCGCCAGGCTGTCACCGGTCCGGCTGTCGAACACACGGATAACCCCGTCATCACAGCCCAGGATGGCCCGGTGATGGGCCGTATCGACGGCACAGGTATCCGTCTCCGTCTCAAACGGACCCCAGCAGTGCCGGGCCTCCCCCGTGGCAAGGTCCCATTGCCGCAGGGTCATGTCGTCACCGGCGGAATAGATCAGCCCGTCACGGACCGTGACCGACAATACATCCTTGTCGTGCCCCTCAATCACGCGGCGAATGGCGCCGGTTTCCAGGTTCCAGACGATGATGCGGCGATCGCGGGAGGCCGAGACGCCCGTTACCGCATCGACAAAGGCGAAACATTCCACATCGTCGGAATGGCCGCGCAGCAGCAGGCCGGGCCGGCGGTCATCCAGGTCCCAGAGCTGGATGTCATAGTCGGAGGAGGAGGAAGCCGCCCGCCGCCCATTGGCGTCAACCGCCACATGGTTCACCAGATGCCGGTGATAGCCCAGCAGCGACACCGCCTCCGTCGCCAGATCGAACAGGCCGACCGCCCCGTCATAGGCACCCGTCACGGCCAGATCGGTGCCGGGGATGGCGGCAACGGACGTCACCGGCCCCCGATGCCGGTCGAACAGGGCCGTACTGGACGGGGAATGGCGGATGTCGGGCATCGTCGGGTCCTCAGGATGCAATAGGTTGCCGGACAAGATCGGGAAGGTCGGGCCGCGTCAGGTCGTCGGCCAGCGGGGTGCCGCGCAGCGCCTGGGCCAGTTCGTCGAAATTCAGGATGTTGGTGCGTAGGTCGGCTGGTGCGCGCTTGCGGCAGATGGCCGGCAGGGCGTCGCGCGGTGCCACACCCAGCCGGACCAGGATACGGGCCAGTTCCTGTGGTACCGCCAGCGCCTCATAATCGGTTTCCAGCCATTCCTGTCCGCTGGCCCGCATCGCCGTTTCGATGCGTGCGTAATAGGCGGCATTCAGTTCGGCATGGCGCATCAGGGCGTCGGTCCGGATGCGTACCGGTGGGATGGGCGGCAACACCAGCCCGGCGTAGCTTTCCCAGGCGCCGGTGAATCGGGCAATCTCCTCCGACACGAAGGTCCGCACCCGGTTCTGCCGGCGCAGCAGTATCTTCACGACCGATGGGTCATCCAGCAGCAGCCGTTCCGCGACCGCGCACTCCCCCCGGTTCATCTTGAACCCCACCGCACGCACCCGCCCGTCTACACCCCAGATACGGGCGAGAAAACCGGCGGGATCGGCATCACGCGCCGCCATATCGCCCAGGGTAGGGATCAGATCAGCCCTGTCGCGGGCCAGATGCACGCCACCGGGATTGAACAGGCCGTGATGGCACAGGATATCGGGATGCCCATTCAGCAGACCGCACAACAGATTGCTGCCGGTGCGTGGGGCCGCGAAGATGACGAAGCGGATGGACAGCGTCATTGCATCACCGTCCCAGGGGGCATCCCAGCCTCGACAAGAAAGCCTGCACCGAAGGGCCGCACCGCGCGAAAGGCTGGCAACGGGGATAGGCTGGCCCGTGCGGCACGTTCCGCCGAACAGGCATCATCCGCACGGATGTAAAGGGTCAGATAGTCGAACAGCCCCTGCTGTAGAAAGGACCGCAACAGGGTTGGCCCGCCTTCTACCAGCATGCTGCGGATACCGTGGCCGGCCAAGGCCGCCAGAGGGTGGTCCAGCCCATGCGTCGGGGCGGTCAGTACCGTATCGGCATTGTCCAGAGCCGCCTGACCGACGGCAAAGACCGGGGTTCCCGGCTGGGCCGGCATGCAGACCTGTGACCCGGAGAAGATCACCCGTACCGGCTGTCGCGACGGTTCACGTCCCAGCCGTTCCGGCCTTGCCGTCAGGCGTGGCCGGTCCAGGTTCCAGGTCCGCGCGCCCACCGCGATGGCGTCGTAATCCTCCCGCAACTGATGCACGCGCCGCCAATCGGCCGCGCACGACACCTCCACCCCCGCCGGAAAGGCGGATGGTTCGGTCGCAACATCAATTGCGAAGTTAAGGTGTACGAAAGGGCGCATCCCGTCTCCTTTTGGAAAAGGCACGGTCGATATACGTGTCTGGGTAGTTACAAAGCGTTTTACGCGCAACTATAATGGGTGTAAAGCAATATTACATATGGTTCAGATGGGGATCAGGTCATGTCTGAAAAGGAAGCCGGATCATCAGTGGTCACCCGCCTGTCAGACGCGGCGATCCCCACCCCGGACGGCACCTTCCGGATGATCCTGTTCCGGGAAGAGGCGACGGGCCGCGAACATGTGGCCATGGTGCTGGGCGCGGTGGGGACCGGTACGCCGCTGATCCGTATCCATTCGGAATGCATGACGGGCGATGTGTTCGGCTCTCTGCGCTGTGACTGTGGCGAGCAACTGGCCGCCGCGCGGGCGCGGATTGGGGAGGAAGGGGCCGGCATCATCCTGTATCTGCGCCAGGAAGGGCGTGGCATCGGCCTTGCCAACAAGCTGCGGGCCTATCAGCTGCAGGACCAGGGATTTGACACGGTGGAGGCCAACCACGAGTTGGGCTTTGCCGCCGACCTGCGGCAGTTCGGGGTAGCGGCGGCCATGTTGGACGCGCTGGGCGTGAGGTCCGTGCGCCTGATGACCAACAATCCGCGCAAGCAAGACGCGCTGGAGAAGGCCGGCATCCGGATTACTGAACGCGTGCCTGTGCGCGTTCCCATCCTGCCGGAGAACCGGCGTTATTTACAGACCAAGGCCCTGAAGCTTGGCCACCGCATCGACTGGCTGCCGGAACTGGATGCGTGAGGTTCAGGCATCAACCCACAATAGCGGTTGCCGCAGCGGGTAATTGCGGATCAGTTCGGCGTCTGAGGGATCGGGGTTGAGGCGCTGCCACAGGACCAGATAATCCTGCCGCCTAAGGGCAAGACCGCCGAACAGTAAGGCCGGTTGCCGCAGGGGCCAACCCTCCCAGGCCTCTACATCGGGTGGTTTCGGCCAGCGTGATTTATCGGCGATGAAGGGGGCCATGAAGGAGAGGGCATCGGCGATGGAACCGCCGCCCGCCCCCCTATACCGCCATAAGCCATGGTCGGGACCCGACAGGATATGGGCGCAGGCCGCCAGCGCATCCAGATTGAACAGGCAGTATGCAAAGGGCTTGGTCCGCGCCAGTTCCAGCGGCTGTGACCCGTCGGGCGCGATCTGCCCGGCGATCAGGGCCTTGATGCGGTCCAATGCCTGCGCCCGTGCGGCGGCCTGCCCCGTCAGGCGGGCAAATTCCGCCACCTGCAAGGCCCAGCATGTGCCGTGATTGTTCTTCTGATCCCGCTCCTCAATCCCGTTGGGCGAGGTGATCATCCAGGTTAGATAGGCATCAAACCAGGCGATGATGGGATCATAGGCACCGCCATCGGGCCAGAGACGGCGCAGAACCGCCACCGCCCGCGCCACCTCCACCAGATGCAGCGTATCGATGACGCCGATGCCACGGCCCGTATTAATGCCGATCACCGCCTGAGCATGGTTCAGATGCGGGGCCATACGCGTCGTGGGGTCCACGAACCAGGCACGCAGGTGCCGGTCGGCGGCGTCCGCATAGCGACGGTCGCCCGTCAGATCGAAGGCCGCCACCAGGGCCGGCACGATCCGGCTGAGCCGGATCAGCGCATCACGATGGGCGGTGAACTTGTCCGGGTTGGAGAAACCGTCACGGCGGATGTAGGGGCCGCCCGGATTGGCCGGGTCTGGCCACCAGTAATCCCCCTCCGAGTAGTAATCACGCGGGCCACCAGGGCTGCGCGGCGCGGGAAAGGCAGTGACGGTGAGCGGGGTTTCATCCCTGAACCTATCCGCCGCGCGCAGGACACGGGCACGCTCAAGCATCGCCAAGTCGGGGCCTGTACCGGGTGCCGCCGCCCAGGTGGGCAGCGACCAGAGCAGGCCCATACCCGTACAGAAATCCCGCCGCCGCATCACCCCACCCTATCGCCGCTTGGCCAACTGGTAATCATAGAGCGAGGGGGCCGCCGCCACGGGGTCCCCCGTGCCCTCAATATAGGGGGTGGGATTATAGCGGACCTGGATGGGGCGGTTGGCATGCAGGCCCACCACCCGTTCCCCCGGCCCTTCCAGACCACTGGTAATGGTGACGGTGGCATCGGCGGGGACGCTGTCGGGCATCACCAGTTTGGCGTTCCAGACGGTATTGTACAGACCATGGCCCGGCTTCCAGTAGGACGCACCACCGCCGACCCAGAGCCGGTACTGCCACTCGCCCTTCTTCTGCACGGGGTCGATCCACATGCTGATCTGGTCGAACAGGTTCTGATGGTTCGATCCGCTATGCTGATCAATCACGGCGTCTCGCTTCACCTGCGCACGCAGGAAGACGGCGCGGGTGGAGCGGGTATTGACCGACAGCGGATGGATCACGGGGTTGTCCACCACCAGATCCTTGACCAGCACATTATGCGCGGCCCCGACATGGACGGAGTAGTGGGCGCGGCGCTCACCACTGGTGACGATGTCTTCAATCGTCAGGTTGGCGGCATTGTCGGTCAGGATGCCGCTGTCAGACTTGTCGATGGTCAGATTGCGTATCCAGCCATCAAAGACGCCCGTCATATAGATGCCGTTATAGCCCTGCTCCAGATGATGGCCGAAGGACGGGCTTTCGGGGAATTGCAGGCGAAGATTCTGAATGCCGACATTGGTCAGGTGTTGCCATTCGCTCAGGATCGCCGGTTGATCGGCGCGCACATCGTGCAGGAGCGGATCGCCCAGTGTCACCCGCTTGCCCTTGATCGCCACGATCTTCGTCGATTGCGCCACCACGGCCCGGTCGGGCGAGGTCCAGTGATGGGACCCGATGGGCAGGTCGGTATCGCCATAAAGCGATTTCAGAATGGCGCTGTCCTTGCCCGCCGTCGCGAACCATTGCACGCGCAGCACATCCCCAACCTTCAGGCGCGATGTGTCATCCACGGTCAGGGTGCGGTCGAACTGCTTGCCCGCCACGCCCTTGGCCAGGGTCGGGTCGCGCTTATCAAAGGCCGGGTTATAGGAGGCGGGGCGGGTGCGATCCGGCCCCACAAAGATCATGCCGCCGCCCCAGCTATATTCGGAGAACAGATAGTTGATATTGTGCTCCGGCTGCACCTCGTACTTCTTTTCCTTGACCAGATACTGACGCAGCTCATCAAAATCGTGGCTGTTGTCGATCAGTTTCAGGGGGCGGGGGAAGTATATCTCGCTACCATCCGGCCCGTCGCCGGCCCCGTCCAGGACGATGTCGGAGCGGGTGATGCGCAGCACCTCGGTGATCTGGGTGCGGCCCTTGGGAAAGCGCAGGGTCACCTTGCCCGTAACGGCGTTCGCGGCGTCCAGCGCCTTCAAGGTGGCCTTGGTGTCGTCCAGCCCATCATCGGGGATGACGCCGTAATCGGTGACATTAACGATGGTGCCGGTATCGGTGGGGATGGCGCCCAGCCCGAAACCGTAACCGGCATAGGAGAAGTCAGGCAGAGGATTGGCCGCCCGCACCGCCTTGTCCGACAGGATTTTCGGCAGGTCGGCGGCGGAAGCCGTCAGGGCGGTGGTGGACAGCGCGAGGGCCAGCCAGAGACGCGTCATGTCGGGGGTTCCCTATGCGGATCACAAATGTCGAAGTCATTCCCAACCGTAGGTCAGGTCGAGGGCGAAGCCCGAGCCCTGACCTACGGCATTCTCCGACTTCAGAACTTCGCCCGCACACCCGCCGAGAAGCGGCGTTCGGAGATGGCGTAACTGTTCAGCGCAGTTTCATCGAAATTGCTGTATTCCGACGTGGCCGACTTCTTGGGCAGCAGGTTCTGGGCATTAAACGACACCGACACCTGTTCGGTGATGTCATACCCGACCTGGGCATCGAGCTGTGAACGGGCGCCGATGAAGCTGGGCCGCCCTTCGGAGAATTCGAACACCGCCTCATCCCGGTAATTATAGGCAAGGCGGGCCGAGAAGGGCCCCTTCTCATAAAGGCCGATCAGGTTGTAGCTGTTCTTCGACACCGCGACGAGCGGGAAGCCAGCATTATCCTCGCTGTCGGAATAGGTATAGTTGGCGATCAGGCCAAGCCCGTCGAACGGTTCGGGCAGGAAGTCGAAGAACTGCTGTATACCGACCTCAAAGCCCTTGATCTTGGCGCTGGCCAGATTTTCGGGACGGGAGAAGGTCAGTTCACGGCCCTGCGGGTCCAGATTGGTGTCGGTGCCCGTCGTCACGAAACTGGCGATGAAATCATCGACATCCTTGTAGAAGATGGCGCCGGAGATCAGCGAGCTTTTGCCATGGTAATATTCAAAGCTGATATCGCCCTGGGTGGAGACGGGCGGCTTCAGATCAGCATTGCCGCCGGTGACCGACAGGTTGGTGGCGTTGAAGAAGGTAGAAGGCGCCAGATCGGCAATGGAGGCGCGCTGCATCGTCTGTGACGCACCCAGCCGGATCAGGAAATCGTCGGTGACGTTGAAGGCGATATTCGCCGAGGGCAGGATGTTCGTATACTCGTTCTTGTCGGTGACCAGGGTGCTGGTCGTGCCGATATTGAGGAACGTATCAACCGACAGGCGGGTACGCGCCACGCGCACGCCGGCATTGGCCCGGAACGGAATATCCCCGATCTCCCCCTGTCCCGCTACCATCAGGTAACCGGCCAGCGTCTTCTCGCTGAACGTATAGTCACGCTGATTGTTGGGCAGCAGGGTGGAGCGGTCGCTGCTGTTGGGGTTGGGCTGTGCGGCCTGTGCCCGGGTGAAGACATAGTCGAAGGTGGGGGCCGTCGACAGGAAGCTGCGCGGGAAATTGCCGGGAATGTCCGGCAGGAAATTCTTGGCGTCGATCAGCTTCAGGTACGGCTCCAGCTCCGCCCGCGTCGGCGTCACCTGGCTGCGATAGGCGTTGGAGCGGGCACCCAGATCAGTGTAGCGGGCACCGCCGGAGAACGTTATGCCGCCGTCGGTCTCATAGCTGACATCCAACTTGCCCGTCCATTCATCCAGCACACCCAGCAGCCGGTTCGACCGCACGCCGTTGGTGGCGGGGTTGTAGGAGGCGTAGTTGGTGGGGTTGAAGGTGCCGCCTAGCGCCAGGGACGGGACCGTCACATCGCGGAAATCAAAGGTGCCGGGAACGGCGGCGGTGGCCTGCAAGGTGATGATCTGGATGGTCTGATCAATGGTGCCCTTGCTGTAATAGCCGTCGGCCTCCACCTTCAGGCCATCATCCTCATACTTGCCGTTCAGGCCATAGAGGAAGCTTTCCGTCGGTTCATTGCGGATCTGGCCCGCCGTCGTAACGGTGCCGTTGGCGGTGCCGGCAACCACCATGTTGTTCTCCGTCACGCGGTTGGTGACGGGGTTGTTGGTGGTGGGCAGGCGGAAGCTGAAGAAATCCTGGTGGCGGCCCGTCACCAGCTTGGAATAGAGCATGTCGGCGGTCAGGGTCAGTTCGGGCGTCGCCTCAAACTGGATGGCGCCGTTCACACCGGTGCGCGAGCGGTCGACGACAAAGTTTTCATACTGCATCAGCACGGGCGTCTGATTGACCCCGGCATTGGTGCCCGTGTAGGTGCGGTTCAGGAAATTGTTGCGCTCGAACGCCTGGGTGGTCGAGGTGCGCTTCTGATATTCTGCCGCCAGCATTACCCCGATGCGGTCATCGGCGAATTTGGTGGTGCCAAAGCCGGTGAAGGCCGGCTCCACCTTGTCTGTGACCTGGGAATAGACGCCCTGGGCCTGGAAGGAGAAAGTGGGCTTCTTAAAGCTCAAGGGCTTGGGCGTCGTCAGGTTGACGGTGCCGCCCAACCCACCTTCCGCCTGCGCGGCCAACGGAGACTTGTAGACGGCCAGCTTGCCGAACAGACTGGACGGTACGGCGTCCAGGCCCGACGAGCGGCCCAGCTGATCATTTTCCGGCGGGGAC
Organism: Niveispirillum cyanobacteriorum; assembly: GCF_002868735.1. Taxonomy (GTDB): domain Bacteria; phylum Pseudomonadota; class Alphaproteobacteria; order Azospirillales; family Azospirillaceae; genus Niveispirillum; species Niveispirillum cyanobacteriorum. The sequence continues at coordinate 748,999 of NZ_CP025613.1, forward strand.
AGGCGGGCGGACCAGCCAAGAAGCGTACGGCCATCGACCTCCACTCGCACCTGCTGCAAACCGCGCACGGAGACGGACTGGCCTTCGCCGAAAACGCGGGTGATCTGCACACCGGTTACGCGCTGCAACGCCTCGGCCACGTTGACGTCGGGCAGCTTGCCCACATCGCTGGCCGTGATCACGTCCATCACCTGCGGCGCGTCCCGCTTGATATCGGCGGCCTGTTCCAGGGAGGCGCGAAGGCCGGTGACGATGATCTCTTCCAGCACCGCCGGGTCCGCGGCGGTATTGTTGGCGGCGGCGTTTTGCGCCAGCGCCGGTGACAGCGACAGGGCGGCAAAGGAAACGCCGCCAGCCAACGCGCATGCACCACGAACAGCCCAACTGGCCATGATCTTGTCCCTCCCATGTTACGCGGCACCGTTCCGCTTCGGCGTGAAGCGGTGCCGTCTTTTCTTTGCTGATGGATCCCCAGGGGGCCTTCCGGCCATTTCCCCAATTGCTTTACCTCGGTCCTGGGGAACCGATGAGGGCATGATGCGGCGGGTGATCCGACCTGTCAACAAATTCGTATGACAACTTTGGCATGACCAGAGACGTGTTACCGATAGGCAACGCATGGGTTTGGTCAGATGGCTTAGGCGAACCGAAAGCCATTGGTCATATAAATATTGACATTACGGCGCTACTGATCGATCCGCCGCTGTGAAATCCACCTTTTCTGCCGCCGCATGCCGGTCCCAGGCAGCACGGTTGGTGAAGCCGCCCTGCCCCTTGCTCCAGGCCGATCCGGAATAATAGACGAAGGGTTTACCGGGGGTGACACGTAGCAGGACCAGGTGGTTATCGGCGTCCTGGCGTACCTCCACGATCATGGCGGGATCGACGCGCAATGCCACGGCCATGCGCCCATGCTCGGGATTGTCAGGCCCCCACCAGGAGATCAGGCCAGTTGCCTTGTCCACCGTCAGGTCACCGCCGGTCCCGGTCACCTTCTTGCCGATCCCGATCCCCACGATCAGCGGGTCCGGCCGGTCGGAGTACAGGGTGGAGACCATGCGCGTGAAATGCGTGCCCAGCGGCAGTGTGAAACGCCGCGTCTCCCAGACCTTACGGTCGACATCCACGGGCCAGGGGGCGTAATCCACCTCGAAATCCGCGACATCCGAGCCGTTCTTCAGGATGCGGTACGCCCTGTAATTGCGCGATGTCCACAGCTTGTTGTCGTGCCAGATACCAAGGCCGCCGGCCCCACGCCCCTGCCCGACATTGTAGAAATCCATGCCCTCGCCCAGGTCATTATGATAGTCGCGGGTGCGCAACTGCCGGTCCATATAGGGCCAGACCACTTTCTTGCCCCAACTGTCGATACCGGACCCCGACGGCGGTTCCGCCGCCTCCAGCGCATAGCCATAGATGCGATGGGCAGTCTTGTCATTTTCCCACATCAGATCATCATAGCGATAATCGGCGAGGGTCACCGCCGCGCGCGGGGAACGGTCGGTCGGCGGCGGCAGGGTGGCTTTATCCTGCGCCAGGGAGGTGCCGGTGGTCAGGGTGGAAAGCAGCAGGGCCGCGAGCGCGGCGCGACGGGTCCAATACATATGACAACCTCCCATTATCCGGCATCTGACCGGTCGACCATTGTTTCGGTCGGTGTTACATTAGAAGTAACCGGCGGAGAGTGATATGACAAGTAGGGTTGGCGCCATGCGACAAGCGGATATGGGCGGCAGCGCGGACGAATCGGCGCGTGCAACTTCCCTGACCGATGATCTGTTCGTGAAGCTAGAGGCGCAGATCCGGTCAGGACAATTGCCACCCGGCAGCCGCCTGCCCACCCAGAAGGAAATCGCCGAGGCCGAGAATGTCAGCCGCACTGTCGTGCGTGAGGCGGTGGCGCGGCTGACGGCGCAAGGGCTGGCCGTATCACGCCAGGGGTCGGGCATGTATGTGGCCGATACCGCCGAATACCGCGCCTTTCAGATCACCAAGGACGAACTGCACGAACTGGCCGATATCGTGAAGCTGCTGGAGATGCGCCTGGGCGTGGAGACGGAGATGGCGGGGCTGGCCGCCGCCCGCCGTACCACCGCCGATATCGGCGCCATCCAGGATGCGCTCCAGGCCATGCGCGAGCTGCGCGGTGACCCCGTGGCTGCCGCCAAGGCCGACACGGCCTTTCACATGGCCATCGCGCGGGCCACGCAGAACGATTATTACGCGCGTTTCGTGGAGTTCCTGGGCCTGCGCCTGGTCCCGCCGCGCAATCTTTATCTTCGCGACCAGCCGGAAGAGGCGCACCAGGCCTATGCGGAGAAGGTGCATGGCGAGCATGAGGCCATTCTGGACGCCATCGTCCGCATGGACCCGGCCCGCGCCCGTGACGCCGCCCGCCATCATATGCAGGAAAGCCTGACCCGGCATTCAATGTTGAGCGCGGCGGCGCGCGGCAAGGGCCGGTAACCGCCCCTCCTGGCCTGACCAGTCGCGCTTGACCGTAGACCGCAAAGTTGTATGATAACTTTCAAGCGGCAGAAGTCCGCCTCGGGGAGGTATCATGCAACAGACCGTTCCGCCGGGGGCTTGTACCCCCGCGCTGTCCGCCCACCCCACGCCCGGCTCCCGGAATTCCCGGTCATGAGCAGCGGACGCGATGAGATTGTCGCCAGTGCCGCCGGCACGGCCAGCCGCTATCGCTGGGTGATCTGCGGTCTGCTGTTCGCGGCCACAGCCATCAATTATGTCGACCGGCAGATGATCGGTGTGCTCAAGCCGGTTTTGCAGGTGGATCTGGCCTGGACGGAGGCGGAATATGCCGACATCGTCTTCTGGTTCCAGGCCGCCTATGCCATCGGCTTTCTGGGCATGGGGCGTTTCATTGATGTGATCGGTGCCCGCTTCGGCTACGCCATCGCCTTCTTCTTCTGGACGCTCGCCCATTGCGCCCATGGCATGGCGCACAGCGTCACACAGTTCGCCATGGTGCGTTTCGCATTAGGCATCGGGGAGTCCGGCAATTTCCCGGCGGGCCTGAAGGCGGTCAGTGAATGGTTCCCGCAGCGCGAACGCGCCTTTGCCACCGGAATCTTCAATGCCGGGGCCAATGTCGGTGCCATCATCACGCCACTGCTGATCCCGGCTTTGACCCTGGCCTATGGCTGGCGCGCGGCCTTTGTGATTACCGGCCTGTTCAGTCTGGTCTGGCTGGTGGCGTGGCTGACGCTCTACCGTTCGCCGGACAAGCATCCGCGCGTTAATGCGCAGGAACTGGCCCTGATCCGCAGCGATCCGGTGCCGGCGGTGGAACGCATGCCCTGGCGCCGGCTGTTCCTGGTGCGGGAAACCTGGGCCTATGCGGTGCCGAAATTCCTGACCGATCCCATCTGGTGGATGTTCCTGTTCTGGCTGCCGGATTTCCTGGGTCGCCGCTATGGGCTGGACCTGAAAAGTTTCGGCCCGCCCCTGGTGGCGATCTATCTGCTGTCGGATCTGGGCAGCGTGGCCGGCGGCTGGGCATCAAGCCGCATGATCAGGGCGGGCTTCACGCCCAACCGGGCCCGCAAGCTGACCATGCTGTTTTGTGCGGCGATCATCCTGCCCATCGTCTTTGTGCAGTATGTCGATAATCTGTGGCTGGCCGTGCTGCTGATCGGACTGGCGACGGCGGGGCATCAGGCTTTTTCAGCCAATCTGCTGACCCTGCCGTCGGACCTGTTCCCACGCGCGGCGGTCGGGTCGGTGGTGGGGATCGGCGGGACGGCGGGTGCCATCGGCGGTATGCTGATCGCCAAGTTCGTGGGCTATATTCTGGGGGCCACCGGTTCCTATGCCCTGATCTTCACCGTGGCGGGGACCGCCTACCTGTTCGCCCTGGCCGCCCTGCATCTGTTGAGCCCGCGCCTGACCGCTGTCATTCCCCCGTCCAAGGAAACCCCATGAAGACGCCCCGCACCATCGCCCTTCTGGCCCTGGCCCCGCTTCTGGCCGCCCTGCCCGTGACCGCACCGGCGCAGGATACGCCCAAGGCAACGTCCCCGGCACCGGCGGCAAAGGCGGCCATCGACAGTGCCGTGAAACTGGCGCGGTGGCAGCTGGCACGGATGACCGATACCAGCCATATTCCCCGCGCGACCGGCGGCACGCGCAACCCGCGTGGCTGGGAGCAGGCCGTATTCTGGGTGGGCATGACGGAACTGGCCGATGCCGGTGCACCGCCCGACATCGCCAAGGCCATCCTCGATATGGGCGCCAAGAATGGCTGGACGCTGGCCGACCGCCCCTATCACGCCGATGACCACACGATCGGGCAGGCCTATCTATGGGCCGCCAGGCATGGCGCCAACCCGGCGGTCATCATTCCGGCGCGCAGGGTGTTTGATTTCGTGCTGGCCAACCCGGCACGGGTGAACCTGGCCTTCTATGTGCCGCCCACGGGGTACAATGACGCAGAGTGCCTGAAGCGCTGGTGCTGGTGCGATGCGTTGTTCATGTCGCCGCCGGCCTTTATCGAGATGTCGCGGCAGACGGGTGACAATCGGTATCGCGATTTCGCGCTGGCGGAATTCTGGGCCACCACCGACTTTCTCTATGATCCCGCCGAAAGCCTGTACTACCGCGACAGCCGGTTCTTTGAACGCCGCGATGACAAGCAGCGCAAGATGTTCTGGAGCCGGGGCAATGGCTGGGTTCTGTCAGGCATCGCTCGGACCCTCCCGTTGCTGGAACCGGGCAGTCCGGACCGGCTGCGGATGGAAGCCCTGTTCAAGGAAATGGCCGCCAAGATCAAGGCCACACAAAAGCCGGATGGATATTGGCCGCCCTCGCTGCTGGCCCCGGAAAACTCCCCGGCGGAAAGCAGCGGTACGGCTTTCTACACCCATGCCATCGCCTGGGGCATCAGCGCCGGCCTGCTGGACCGTGCCGCCTATGAACCCGTAGCGCGGCGCGGCTGGGACGCGCTGACCCGTTCCATCCAGCCGGACGGACGCCTGGGCTGGGTACAGCAGGTCAGTGACCGGCCGGAGCAGGTGGAACCCCAGGATACGCAATATTACGGCGTCGGTGCCTTCTTGCTGGCGGCATCCGCCATCGCGAAGCTCTGAGGCCGCCCCACACGCTGTAAAGCGGAGGCGATTTTGTTCGAAAAGACCTTCCACGCGACGCACCCCGCCATGATGGCGGGGGCGTCGAACGGGGACTTGCGCGACCGCTATCTGGTCACCGGCCTGTTTCGGGCGGGGGAGCTGGTGCTCAACTACTCCCACGGGGAGCGGTTCATCATCGGCGGTGCCGTACCCGCCGGGCAGAGCCTCACTCTGCCCCCGCACAGCGAACCCGACAGTGCGGCGGGCCAGCCACTGCTGTCACGGCGCGAAATGGGTGTGGTGAATATTGGAGGTGGGGCCGGCAGCATCACCGTCGATGGCGAGCGGTTTGAGATGGCCCCGCGCGACGCGCTGTATATTCCCATGGGCAGCCGCGATGTGCGGTTCGAGGGGGATAGCGCGCGTTACTACCTGTTGAGCGTGCCAGCGCATCGGGCGTGTGCCTTGCGCAAGCTGAGCCTTTCCGACATCACGCCGATGCGGCGCGGGTCCTTAGAGACCGGCAATGATCGCAGCATCTTCCAGCTGATCCTGCCCCATACCTGCGCCAGCGCCTCCCTTTGCATGGGCATGACAATCCTGGAGCCGGGCAGTGTCTGGAACACCATGCCGCCGCATGTGCATGAGCGGCGGTCGGAGATCTATCTCTATTTCGATCTGGGGGAAGATGACCGCGTCTTCCACTATATGGGCCATCCGGACCAGTTGCGGCACATGGTGATGGGCAACGAGGAGGTCGTGATCTCCCCGCCCTGGTCGGTGCATATGGGCTGCGGCACCCGCGCCTACAGCTTCATCTGGGCCATGGCGGGGGAGAACCTGGATTACAACGACATGGATGTGAAGGATATCTGCCAGCTGTGCTGAAGGGTGGCTTAACGCCCCCGCGCGTGGCGTATCCCCCGCTCCAGCCCGCGCAGTTCGGCCAGACCGCGCATGCGGCCCAGCAGGGAATAGCCGGGGTTGGTGACCTTGTTCAGATCGTCCAGCATCTGGTGACCATGGTCGGGGCGCATCGGGATGCTGCGGTTCTGTGCGTCCGACACCTCGCAGAGGGCCGTCACAATGTCGGCCATCCCGGCATTGCCTTCCAGATGGGCGGCCTCATGGAACGACTTTCCATCCGCTTCTCGCTGAACCGAACGCAGATGGACGAAGCCGATGCGGTCGCCCAGGCGACGTATGATTCCGGGCAGGTCATTGTCGGCGCGGGCCCCAAAGGAACCGGCGCAGAAGCACAGGCCGTTGGCGGCACTGGGAACCTGCCGGAACAGGTTGGTCACATCCGCCTCCGTGCTGACCACGCGCGGCAGGCCGAAGATCGGGAAAGGCGGGTCATCAGGATGAACCACAAGCTGCACCCCCGCCGCCTCCGCCGCGGGGCACACTTCCTCCAGAAACCGTACATGGTTGCGGCGAAGCGTCTCTGCCCCGATATCGCGGTAGGTGCCGATGGCGTCCAGGAACTGGGCGGAGGTGAAGCTTTCCTCACTGCCTGGAAGGCCGGCAATGATGGTGCGTTCCAGGGCGCGGCGGTCCTCCACATTCATCGCCTCGTACAGCGTGCGGGCACGGGCACGGACATCGGGGGCGTAGTCAACCTCCGCCCCCGGTCGTTCCAGAATGTACTGATCATAGGCCGCGACGGCGTCCCAGTCGAAGCGCAGGGCCAGCGCCCCGTCGGGCATGGCAAAGGACAGATCCGTACGGGTCCAGTCCAGAAGCGGCATGAAATTATAGGTCACGACCCGCACGCCACAGGCGCCCAGATTGCGCAGGCTTTGCCGATAGGCATCGATCAGGCGGTCCCAATCGGCGCCAGCGGTCTTGATCCCCTCATGCACGGGAACGCTTTCCACTACGTCCCAGGTCAGGCCCGCGGCCTCGATCATCTGCTTGCGGGCCTGGATGGCATCCACAGTCCAGACCGCGCCGTTCGGCAACTCATGCAGGGCCGTGACGATACCGGTGGCGCCGGCCTGGCGGATATCCACCAGCCGCACCGGATCGTTCGGGCCGAACCAGCGCATGGTCTGTGTCATCAACATGGTGCAATTCCCTGCTGCCCGCCCTGGCCACCCGGAAAGGGGGTGGGCCGGTCTTGTGTCCGGATTGATTGAACACCATTGGCGCATGGGAATTCAACAAAATTGGTAATTCCAATTTTGCTGGGCACACATGGTCATTCAGCGGACTTTCTGGTACAGCCAGATGCTATTGGCCTTACCATTTGTCTGCGATGAAAATGATAGCGGTAACTTGCCTGAAAGGGAAGTCATCTCCGCCATGCGGGGACAAGAAGCCCCCGCCCGTCAGGCCACCTCCATCGACAACAGGGCATCACCCGCCGTCACGGACCGCCCAGCCCGGCAATGAACGGCCCCGACACGACCGGCGCATCGCGCCTGGATGGTGAACTCCATCTTCATGGCTTCCAGCACGACCAGGGTCTGGCCCGGCTCCACCTGCTGCCCCACCTCGACCAGCACCTTCCAGACATTGCCGGAAATATCGGCCTGGATGGCGTTCTCATCTGCCACGGCGGGGGCGGCATCGGCCTCCGCCGCTATGACAGCGTCATCGGTCTGCCAGCGTGCCACTTCCGCCGTGAAAGCCGCCTGCTGGCGGGCGCGGAATGCCGCGATGTCGTCGGCTTCTGCCGCCCAGGCCGCCTCATGTGCCTCCAGATCGAAGACCGAGTCCTCCACGGCCACCTGCGCCCGGCCGGCACGGAAATCGGCCCGGAACCTGTCCAGTTCCGGCTCCGTCACCGGATAGAAGCGCACGCGGTCAAAGAAGCGCAGAAGCCAGGGTTCTGCTCCAAACTGCCGGTTGGCCAGGAACTTGTTCCAGATGGGCACGGTGCGCCCCACCAACTGGTATCCACCGGGGCTGTCCATGCCATAGATGCACATATAGACACCGCCGATCCCCACCGTGCCCTCCGCCGTATAGGTGCGGGCAGGGTTGTATTTGCTGGTGAGCAGGCGGTGGCGCGGGTCCAGCGGCACGGCACAGGGCGCCCCCAGATAGACGTCGCCCAGGCCCAGGACCATGTAGCTGGCATCAAAGATGGTGTCGTGCACCTGCTCCCGGCGTTCCAGGCCGTTGATCCGCTGAATGAAGTCGACATTATTGGGCAGCCACGGGGCGTCCGCCTTCACCGTTTCCTGATAGCGGGTGACGGCACCCAGTGTGGCGCTATCTTCAAACGCCATGGGCAGATGCACGATGCGGCTCGGCACCTTCAGCCCCGCCACCGCCCCCAACCCTTCTTCCAGCGTCAGCAGCGTGGCGACCAACGCATCCTGATGGATCACCCGGCTGTCATAATGGATTTGCACCGATCGCACGCCGGGCGACAGTTCGGCCACACCAGGCACCCTGGCCGCCGTCAGCGCCTCCATCAACAGATGGATGCGCAGCCGAAGCCGCAGGTCCAGCACATTCTCCCCATATTCCAGCAGGATATATTTATCGCCGGCCTGACGATAAGTGACCATGGGCCGGTCACCGCTGGCAGGCAGGCGGGTCAGGATGCAGCTGTCGGGCTCAATTACCGCCGGCACCGGCAGGCCCGTATCGTCCAGCCCGGCAATCGCCGCATCCTGTGCACGTTCCAGGGCCAGGGCGTCGGCAAAGCTGACGGGGCGGAAGCGGATTGTGTCGCCCGGTTTCACCTGCCCTACCTTCCACAGGTCGGCCTTGATGATGGTGGCAGGGCAGACAAAGCCGCCCAGGCTAGGCCCGTCACAGGTCAGGATGACGGGCGTGTCGCCGGTGAAATTGATGCTGCCGATGGCATAGACGCAGTCATGGATGTTGGACGGGTGCAACCCCGCCTCCCCGCCATCGCTGCGCGTCCATTCCGGCTTTGGCCCCACCAGCCGCACGCCCAGCCGGTTGGAATTGTGATGCACGCGGTAATCGCTGCTGAAAAAGGCTTCCATGGCCGCGGACTTGAAAAAGTCGGGCGCGCCATGGGGACCATACAACACCGCGATATCCCAATGCTTGCTATAGGCAGGGATAAGACTGGCCGGGGCTGGTGAAGGATCAAGGGTGGGAGCCGGTGTGGTGCAGGCGGGCGCCCCCGGACGGCTGACCGGCAGCACGTCGCCCACGCGCAGGGTGCGGCCCGCATGGCCGCCAAACTGGCCCAGGACGAAGGTGGATTTGCTGCCCAGATAGTCGGGCACATCCAACCCGTTGCGGATGGCGATGTAGGTGCGGCACCCGCTTTCCGCCCGGCCCAGCCGCAGCACCTGCCCCGCCTTGACACTGATCGGTGTCCAGAACGACAGCGCCTCACCACCATCCAGGCTGGCCGGCATCGCGCCGCCGGTCAGGGCGATGATGGCATCGCCATGGAACCGCAGGGTCGGCCCTTGCAGGGTGCATTCCAAACCAGCCGCCGCCGCGTCATTGCCGACAATGCGGTTTGCGAGGCGGAAGGCGTAATCATCCATCGGCCCGGAAGGCGGCACGCCGATGTCCCAATATCCGTGCCGGCCCGGATAATCCTGCACGGTGGTGTAGGTACCGGGTTCCAGCACCTCCACCACAGGCGAAACATGGTGGTAGCTGTCCAGGAAGCGGGTGGACATACGGGCGTTGATGAAGGTGTCGCCCGACAGGATGCCGCGCAGATAATCCAGATTGGTGGCAATGCCATGCAGACGCGTGGCGTCAAGGGCGGCCAGCATCTTCAACCGCGCCGCCTCCCGGTCCGGTCCATGCACGATCAGCTTGGCGATCATCGGGTCGTAATTGGCGGAAACCTCGGTCCCCGTGCGCACCCAACCATCGACGCGCACGCCCTCGGGGAAGAACACCTCCGTCAGGGTGCCGGGCGACGGCGCGAAATTGCGCACCGGGTTTTCAGCATAAAGCCGCACCTCAATAGAGGCCCCCTGCGGTTCGGGCAGATGACTGAAATCGGGCGGATCACCGGCGGCGATGCGGATCATCCATTCGACAAGGTCCAGGCCGGTCACCGCCTCCGTCACCGGATGTTCGACCTGAAGCCGCGTATTCACCTCCAGAAAGTAGAAGGCGTTACGGGCGCCGTCATAGATGAACTCAACCGTGCCGGCCGAGACATAACCCACCGCCTGCCCCAGACGCACGGCGGCGTCTAGAAGGCGGCGGCGGGTCTCAGGCGGCAATCCTGGGGCGGGCGTTTCCTCGATCACTTTTTGATTGCGGCGCTGGACCGAACAGTCCCGTTCGCCCAGCGCCACCACATTGCCCCGGCCATCGCCGAAGATTTGAACCTCCACATGGCGGGCATCGGACACGAACCGTTCGATAAACACCCCGCCATCCTTGAAGAAGGATTGGCCCAGGCGTTTCACACTATCAAACGCCGCGACCAGTTCCCCCTCATCGGCACAGCGCTGCAGGCCGATGCCGCCGCCGCCTGCCGTGCTTTTCAACATGACGGGATAGCCAATCTCCGCAGCAGCCGCCTTGGCCGCCGCCACATCCTTCAACAGGTCGGTGCCGGGCGTCAGGGGCACGCCCGCTGCCTTGGCAATCTCGCGTGAGGTGTGTTTCAGGCCGAAGCGGCGGATCTGGTCCGGGGTGGGACCGACAAAAGCGATGCCAGCGGCGGCACATTGTTCAGCGAACTCGGTATTCTCCGACAGAAAGCCATAGCCGGGGATGATGGCCTCCGCCCCCGTCTCCCTGGCAATCTCAATGATCCGGTCGCCACGCAGATAGCTTTCCGCCGGCGTCTGCCCGCCCAGCGGGATGGCGATATCGGCCACAGCCACATGCAGACTGTCGGCATCGGCGTCGGAATAGATGGCGACGGAGCGGATGCCCATCCGCTTCAACGTGCGGGCAATACGAACGGCAATCTCACCACGATTGGCGATCAGAACAGTGCTGAACATTCCCTAATCCCCTTCGTGATCAAGCAGCATTCTGCGCACGCAGGCGCATATAGGCGCGCCAGCCGCCAAGGCTGGTGATGTCGGCGGCGTCGTGGGTGGCCCAGGCCTCGCACAGGAAACCCTGCACATGTCGGCCATCGACCAGTTCCAGCGTACCGATGCCCAACGGCGGCGGAATCAGCGCCACGAATGACCCGTAATGGGCCACCGGCATGTCCCACAGCTCCACCGCGATGGGCATCCCCTCACCCGTGCGCACCAGCCCCGGCTTGGGCGGGGTCGTGCCCGGCAGGGCGTAAAGGCGATAGGCGGCGGAAGTCAGCGTACTTTCCAGAAGCACGGCTCCGCGTTCCGTCAACTGCCCGTTCAGCGGCATGCCCGATAGATGCGCGCCGACGACTGCCAGCGTGATATGCCCATGCCGTCCTTCCACCATCTTTTCTGGCTGCGGCAGCGACAGGCTGCTGGCCCCGCGCTTCCACGGACTGGCCGCCTGCCACAATCGCCCGAACTCGATCAGCCGCGCCTCGTTCCAGGCAGGTGTAATCAGGGTGATGCCGGCGGGCAGGCCGTCGCTGCGCATGCCCCCCGGCAGGGCGATGGCCGACCAGTCCAGCAGATTGACGAAATTGGTGTAAAGCCCCATACGGCTGTTCACCCCTACCGGATCGGCCATCACCTCAGCAATGGTGGGCAGGGTCGGGGCCGTGGGCACCAGCAGCCCATCCAGGCCCGCCATCAAGCCCTCGACCCGGCGCGCCAGTTCCATGCGCCGATATTCGGCCTTGAACCCGTCGGCGGCGGTGAAGTTGCGGGCCTTGTCGATGATGGAGCGGACGACGGGATGCACCGTGTCGGGCCGGTCGCGCATCACGCCTTCAATGGCGGCATAGCGTTCGGCCACCCATGGCCCGTCATAGAGCAATGCGGCCACATCCCACAGCGGCTGAAAATCAATGGCGCGCAGTTCCACGCCCAAGGAGGTCAGGCGTGACAGCGACGCCTGATAGGCCGCCTCTGCCGCGCCATCCCCGAACCAGTTGGGTGCCTTGGGAATGCCCAGCACGGGCCGCGCCGGCCAGGCGGTGGGCGGTGCCCCGGCCTTGCGGGAGTAGGCATCGGCAGCATCATAGCCCTGCATCTGCTCCATCACACTGGCCGCATCATCGACCGACAGGGCCATGATGGTGATGCAGTCCAGCGTGCGGCAGGCCGGCACCAGCCCGCGCGTGGAGACCAGCCCCCGCGTGGGCTTAAACCCCACAAGATTATTGTGCCCCGCCGGCACCCTGCCCGACCCCGCCGTATCGGTGCCCAGCGCAAACGGCACCAGACCGCGCGCCACCACCGATGCCGACCCGGAACTGGACCCGCCGGAAACATGATCCGGGCTGAAGGCATTGGGCACGGTGCCATAGGGGGATCGGGTGCCGACCAGCCCCGTGGCGAACTGATCCAGGTTGGTCTTGCCGATGACAATGGCCCCCGCCGCCTCCAGACGCGCCACGGCGGTGGCGCTGACATCCGGCTGATAGGCAAAATCCGGGCAGGCGCAGGTAGTGGGCAGGCCTGCGGCGTCGATATTGTCCTTCACAGCAAAGGGAATGCCATAAAGCGGGGCCGACGGGTCCAGGGCCGCGATCCGCGCCTGCAACGCATCCGTCCCGATCAGGCTGATCCAGGCGGGATCATCGCCGGACAGCGCCTCCAGCAGCTTGGGCAGCAAATCCTGCGGGCGTTGCCCAGCCCGATAGGCCTTGGCCCAGTCCTGCACGGTCCAGAATTGGGTGACAATCATCGCGCTCATGGTCCGATCTGGTTCCTGTACCGATTACCCCGGCCAGACCAGTATGCGGATCCATGCTGCACCGCCATATACGCAGGATGACGTATTGGTGGGACGCTACCCCTTGCCCGCCATGATCCGCATGGCCAGTGAGGTTGCCGACGCGCGGTTTTCCACGCCCATCTTGGCGAAGATGCGCTCAAGGTGTTTGTTCACGGTGCGCGGGCTGATGCCCAGGATTTCGCTGATTTCCCGATTGGTTTTGCCATGTATCAGCCAGCGCAGAACTTCGACCTCACGCAGGGTCAGGTCGATCTGCGCCCGCAATATATCCTCGCCCGACGGGCCGGCGGCCGTCAGTTGGAACAGATATTCACCCGGCCCAGTGGGCAACAGGTAACGCGCCGGCCCCACCCCGGCGGCGGGTGCCAGGGGTTCTGCCGTCTCCGTGTCCGACCCACCGGCCACGGCACGTTGCAGCAGGGCCTGCACCGGTTCCGGCGGCACGGCCCCCTCGCCAAATGCCGCCGACAGAAGACTGGCCGCCTGCGGTGTTGACCACAGAATATGCCCCTGCGGATTGACAGCGAACAGGTGGCGGCCCGATGCATCAAGCGCCAGCCGCGCCCCATGCGCCGCCCGCGCCGTGGCGATATGCACCCGGATGCGGGCCAGCAGTTCGACCAGATTGACGGGCTTGGTCACATAATCGGTGCCCCCCACCTCCAGCCCGCGCAGCACATGGGCGGTTTCGGTCAGGCCGGTCATGAAGATGACGGGCAAATGCGCCGTGCGTGCGTCCCGCTTGATCTGCTGGCATGTGGTGAAACCGTCCATGCCCGGCATAACGGCATCCATCACCACCAGCGACGGCATCACGCGTTCCAGCAGGGTCAAGGCCGCCTCCCCCCGCGTGGCGGCCAGGGCCGTGAACCCGCCGCGTTCCAACGCGTCGACCAGCATGTTCAACTCGTCTCGATTATCATCGACGACCAGGACCATATCGCTGGCGGTTGCCCCGTCACGCATGTTCCGTCCCCATCATCCCGGCGGTGCCCAGCACCTCTGCCAGCCGTTCATACTCAAACCCCTGGGCCAGCAGCGACAGCCGGTCGAACCAGCCCTCATGCCCCGGATGGGTGGCGCGCAGCTCCCGCAGCAGCAGCTCGATCCCCCGCGCATGACCGATCTTGGCCAGGTTCAGCAGGCCCGCGATTTCCGCCGCCGTCAGGGCGGGGGCCACGGGAACGCCTTCGGCCATCGGTTCCTCCCGTTGCCATTCCAGGTCCAGCAGCACCTCCAGCCGCTCCAGAAGCTGGGCGATATCCACTGGCTTCACCAGGAAATCATCATGCGGCTGATCGGTCCCCCGCCCGCGTTCTGCCAGATCATGCGCCTCCGCCGACAGAAGCAGGATCAGCAGATCCGCCATCCCGCCATCGCGTAACGCCTGCGCCACCTGCCAGCCATTGAGGCCGGGCATGGAGATATCCAGGATCAGCAGGTCCGGATTATGCCGGGGGGCGAGGTCCAGGCATTCCACGCCATTGCTGGCAAAGATCAGGTCAAACCCAAGCGGTTCCAGCAATTGCCGCATCATGGACAGGTGCTGCGCATCATCATCGCACAGCAGGATGGTGCGCCGGTCACCATGATAGCCCAGAACCCGGTGGCTGGGCCGCGCCTGCACCGGCGCCCGCACTTCTGACAGCAGCATATGCACCTTGAAACTGCTGCCCTTTCCCGGCTGGCTGTCCATGGTCAGTTCGCCCCCCAGCACATGGGTCAAAAGCCGCGTGATGGTCAGGCCCAGGCCCGTGCCGGGGATGGCGTCCATCCGGCTGGGCAGATTGCCCCGGTCGAACGGCAGGAAGATGCGCTCCCGGTCCTCCGGCGCCACGCCAATGCCGGTGTCTGCCACCTCGAATTCCGCGGTTTCCCCACGCCGGCGCACGCTGAACCGTACCTGCCCGCGCTCCGTGTATTTCACGGCATTGGACAGAAGGTTCATCAATATCTGGCCCAGCCGCTTCTCGTCCGTCAGGACAAAACGCGGCAGGGTCGGGTCGGGTCGGTACTCAAACGCCACATCCTTGGCCGCTGCCTGTGGCCCGAACATGTCGGCCAGTTGCGCCAGGAAGGCCGGCAGGTCCACGACATCGCGGCTGATCTGTACCGTGCCGGTCTCGATCTTCGAAATATCCATCAACCCATCAACCAGGCGGGTAATGTGCTCCGCACTACGCCGGATCACCCGCACCGCATCTTCGGGCTGTCGCAAGCCGCCACGTTCCAGCAGTTGCGCATAGCCATTGATGGAATTTAGCGGCGTGCGCACCTCGTGGGACAGGCCGGCGATGAAGCGGGTCTTGGCGATGTTGGCGGACTCCGCCGCCTCCTTGGCCTTTTGCAGGGCGGCGTCGGTCTGTTCATGCGCCTCGATCTCGTCCAGCAGCAACGTCATCCGTCGCTCGCTCTCTTCCTCCGCCAAGCGCCGGCTTTCATGGGCCAGAACGATGGCCCAGGCCGCCAGCCCCATAATGATCAGGGCCGACGCAAAGACGATCTGCAGGGTGGTCCGCACCGTTTCCTTCGGTACGCCCGGTATCGCCCCGTACTGCGTACCGATCAGGGCCAGCAGCATGGCCATGCCCGCCGTCAGCAGCGCCATAACGGCCGCGAACCGCCCGATACGGCTGCCCAGCCAGCGGCGCAGTGCCACCGGAAGATGGTTGCCCACCAGATCGGACAATTGCTCCCCCAGCGTCGCCCGCACCTTGCACCGGTCATGGCAGCGCGTTTCCAGCGAACAGCAGAGCGAGCAGATAGGAGCGCCATAGGCCGGGCAGTAGGACATGTCCGGCGGCTCGAACATATTCTCGCATACCGAACAGCGAATCAGGCCGCCCTCCGTCGCCATCACGTCTGGCTGCCGCGCAATGTAATAGCGCCCCTTGGTAGCCCAGGCGATGATGGGGGCCGAGACAAAGGCCGACACCAGCCCCAATAACGGCGCAAAGGCCCGCGCTAACTCCCCCAGCAGCCCGAAAAAGGCCGACAGCGACAGCAGCAGCGATATGCCCATGGCACCAACACCGACGGGGTTGATGTCGTACAGGTGCGCGCGGCGGAATTCGATGCTGGGCGGGCTCCAGCCCATGCGCTTATTGACCAGAAGGTCAGCGGTCAGTGCACCCACCCACGCGACGGCCAGATTGGCATAGATGCCCAGGATGCTCTCGATCACCCCGAAAATCCCCATCTCCATCAACATCAGCGCCAGCATGACGTTGAAGACCAGCCAGACGACGCGACCCGGATGGGAATGGGTCAGGCGGGAAAAGAAGTTGGACCAGGCAATGGAGCCGGCATAGGCATTGGTGACATTGATCTTGGCCTGACAGACCACGATGAAAATCACCGTCAGGGCTAGGGCGAGGCCCGGCGACGACACGATCCGTTCAAAGACCATGCGGTACATGGATGTCGGTGTTGCAGCCTCCAGCGCACTCATGCCCGCCTGAATGGCCGCATAGCCCAGCAGCGATCCGGCCACCAGCTTGGCCCCGCCGATAAAGATCCAGCCCGGCCCCGCAATCAGCATGGCGCTCCACCAACCAACCTTACCCGCCCGTTTGCGGTCCGGCAGGAAGCGCAGATAATCCACCTGCTCCCCGATTTGCGGCAGCAGCGACAGCAGTACAGACGTGGCGAGGCCAAAGGCCAGCAGCGAAAACCCGCCCTCCGGCGCGTGCAGCCCCGCCAGACGGGTCCAGCCCGACAATTCCCCCGGTGCTGCCAGCATGACAAAGGCCAGGGGGGAAAGCTGCAGCACCAGCCAGACCGGTTGCGTCCAGACCTGCATCCAACTGATCTTGCGGATGCCATGGATGGCGATGGGCAGCACGATCAGGGCGCTGACCATGTGTGATAGCCAGAGCGGGATGCCCAGGCAGAGGGTTAGCGCCTCCGACATGATGGCCGCTTCCAGGGCCAGCAGGATGAAGGTGAAACCGGCATAGATCAGAGAGGTGAAGGTGGAACCGATATAGCCGAACCCGCCACCGCGGGTCAGCAAATCCATATCCACGCCGAACTTCGCCGCGTAATAGGCGATAGGCAGGCCGGTCGCCAGCACCAGCATGGAGACCAGTACGATGGCCGCCATGGCATTGGTGAATCCATAGGCCAGCGTGATCGACGCCCCGATCGCTTCGCACGCCAGGAAGGAGATGGCGCCCATGGCCGTATTGCCCACCCGGAACGGCGACCAACGCCGCGCGCGGTCAGCCGTGAACCGCAGGGCATAATCCTCCACCGTTTGGTCGGAGACCCAGCGGTTATACTGTCGCCGCACACGCACGATGGGCAGCGATTTCAGCATGCGCAGATGTCCATCAAAGCCCCCGCCCCCCAGAACCTGTTCCACCCCATGCTCAGGACCCTAAACCGGTCCAGCATGCGCAGACATACGTCGTCTGACGTATTCGTTTTCGCATCTGCGAGACATTAACCTTCCTTTCACAAACAGGGCCATGGGCAGCAACAGCCCAGCTAAGGATTTTTCCGCAAAACAGGGGGTGCTTCATGATGGGACGCAAGTTTGCGTCGCGGCCGGCGGCTGCGCGCATGGCGGTATCGGCCTTGGCGCTTGTGCTGGCCGGCCTGTCCGCTTCCCCGGCTTCGGCCGGTTTCACGCAGACATTCGGGGATGGCAAATCGCTGTCCATCGGCCTGGGCATGCGCGGTTCTTATACCAGCGCCGAAGATGGCGCGCCCAGCGGCAGCGACCGGTCGAACGAGTTCAATCTGGACAGCGTGCGCGTCTTCGTCTCCGGCTCCCTGTCGGACACGATCAAGGCGACCTTCAACACCGAACGCGATGGCGACGGGAACCTGAAACTGCTGGACGGTTACGCCCGCTTTGAATTCTCCGATGAATTCAACATCTGGGTCGGCCGCATGCTGCCACCCAGCGACCGCGCCAACCTGGATGGCCCTTACTACATCAACGCCTGGTCCTACCCTGGTGTCGTCTCGCAGTACCCGGCCAAATTCGCAGGCCGCGATGATGGCGCCACCGTCTGGGGCAAGCTGCTGGACAAGCGCCTGACCTATGCCGCCGGCGCCTTCAAGGGCCATAACCGCATCCGGGGCGCCAGCAACCAGGGCGACAATATGCTGTTCACGGGGCGACTGGCCTACAACTTCCTCGACGTGGAGGATAACCCCGCCTATTACACCAGCAGCACATATTATGGTTCCGCCGACGTGCTGACGCTGGCCATTGCCGGTGCGTATCAGGAGGATGGCGTGGGCACCGCCGCCCGGCCCGGCGATTACGGCGCCGTCAGCATCGATGCGCTGTTTGAGAAGAAGCTGGGCGATGCCGGGGCCGTCACCCTGGAAGGTGCCTGGTATTCCTATGACACGGACGGCGTAGCCGACGTGGCACCCGGTTTCGGCGGCGCGTCGGGCACCGCCAATGTCGGCGGCGTCGTGGCGGGTGAGGCCTGGCTGATCGGCGGCGCCTATTTGCTGCCGGCAAAGGTTGGTATCGGCCAGTTCCAACCCTTTGTCCGGTATCAGACCTTTGACCCAGACGCCTCTCGGTTTGACACCAAGCAATATGATTTCGGCGTCAACTATGTGATCAGCGGTCATTCCGCCCGCATCAGCGCCGAATATTCCACGGTTGATACCGGCCCGGGTGCTGACAGCGACCGGTTCACACTGGGACTGCAATTGCAGTTCTGACGGTGGCGGCCGCGCACGCCCTTTCCCCAAAACCATTTCTGCTGACGGGAGATAACCCCATGTCGCGTCGTCAATTCCTGCGTTCCGCCGTCCTGTCCATCACCGGTGCTGCCCTGATGCTGGGCACGGCCGGGGTGGCGCTGGCCGCTGACAAGCCGCCGATCAAGGTCGGCATCCTGCATTCGCTGTCGGGCACCATGGCCATCAGCGAGACGACCTTGAAGGACGTCATGCTGATGCTGATCGAGGAGCAAAACAAGAAGGGCGGCGTGTTGGGCCGCAAGCTGGAGCCCGTGGTGGTAGACCCCGCCAGTAACTGGCCGCTGTTCGCTGAAAAGGCACGGGAACTGCTGGCGGTGCAGAAGGTGTCGGCCACGTTCGGCTGCTGGACCTCGGTGTCGCGCAAATCGGTTCTGCCGGTGTTTGAGGAACTGAACGGCATCCTGTTCTACCCCGTGCAATATGAGGGGGAGGAAAGCAGCCGTAATGTCTTTTACACCGGTGCCGCCCCCAACCAGCAGGCGGTGCCGGCGGTGGATTATCTGATCGGCGAAGGGGTGCAGCGCTGGGTCCTGGCCGGCACCGACTATGTCTATCCGCGCACGACCAACAAGATCCTGGAAGCCTATCTGAAGGCCAAGGGCGTGAAGGCCGAAGATATCATGATCAATTATACGCCGTTCGGCCATGCCGACTGGCAGTCGATTGTGAAGGATATCAAGACCTTCGGCGGTGCGGGCAAGAAGACGGCCGTCGTGTCCACGATCAATGGCGATGCCAATGTGCCCTTCTATAAGGAACTGGCCAACCAGGGCATCAAGGCAACCGACATCCCCGTCATCGCCTTTTCGGTGGGTGAGGAGGAACTGGCCGGCATCGACACCAAGCCGTTGCAGGGTCATCTGGCCGCCTGGAACTATTTCCAGAGCGTGAAGACCCCGATCAATGCTGAATTCATCAAGAAGTGGCAGACCTTCACCAAAAACCCCAAGCGCGTCACTAACGACCCGATGGAAGCGCATTTCATCGGCTTCAACATGTGGGTGCAGGCGGTGGAAAAGGCCGGCACCACCGATCCCGATAAGGTGATCGACGCCATGGTCGGCGTGGCCGTGCCCAACCTGTCGGGCGGCTATTCCGCCATGCTGCCCAACCATCACATCACCAAGCCCGTCCTGATCGGCGAGGTGCAGGCCGATGGGCAGTTTGAAACCGTTTGGAAGACGCCGGGCCTGGTCGCCGGTGACGAATGGTCCGACTACCTTCCCGACAGCAAGGACCTGATCGCCGATTGGCGCAAGCCGCTGTCCTGCGGCAACTTCAACACCGCCACGGGCAAGTGCGGCGGCGCGAAGTAAGACGGTAATGACGCCCCCTCTCCCACCTGGGTGAGAGAGGGGGTTCGCTGCTTCCCGAAAGGCCACCCCATGCGAATGCTGCTTCTGCTGCTGTCCCTGCTGGTCACGCCGCCGGTGTTGGCACAGGCGACGGGTCCCCTGATCGATGCGCTGGCCACCGATGATTACGCCGCCAAGGAACAGGCGCTGACGGCCCTGACGGAAACGGGTGATCCCGCGATCGTCCCGGCCCTGAAGGCACTGGAAAGCGGTCAGCTTTACCGAAGGCTGGCCGATGACAAGGTGCTGATCGGGCAGGAGCAGGAGGAAAGCATCAGCCTGACCGACCCACTGACGGGGGCAGCCGTGGGAACGGAGCCGGCGGGCAATGTAGAGCTGATCCGCGTCAATAACCGCCTGCGCCGGGCCATTGGTGCCTCGCTGGGTGCTCTGACATTGCGCAGCCCCGATGCCGCCGTCCGCCGCACCGCGGCTGAAGCCGTTTTTGTCAGCCGGGACGCCGCAGCGTTGCCGTTGGTGGAGGCGGCACTGGCTGCGGAGCAGGACATAAAGGTCAAGCGCAGCCTGGAACAGGCCCGCGCCGCCATCCTGCTGGCCGATGACACTCTTGGCACTGATGACAAGCTGTCTGCCATCGCCACCATCGCCGACAAGGGCGGACAGGCGGTGCTGGCCCTGCTGAACCCGTTGTTGGGCAGCGAGGATGCCGCGGTGGCCAAGGCCGCAACAGAGGCGGTGCGCCTTATTGAGAACAAGCTGGCCTGGGCGGCGGCGGCACAGAACATCATCTATGGCCTGTCGTTGGGCTCCGTCCTGCTGCTGGCCGCCATTGGTCTCGCCGTCACCTTCGGTGTGATGGGCGTGATCAACATGGCACATGGGGAAATGGTGATGCTGGGTGCCTACACGACCTATGTCGTGCAGGATGTGATCCGTACCCATGTGCCCGGCCTGTTCGACTGGTCCTTGCTGATCGCTCTGCCCCTGGCCTTTGTCGTGGCAGGCGGGGTTGGCATCCTGATTGAGCGCGGCATCATCCGCTTCCTCTATGGCCGCCCGCTGGAAACGCTGCTCGCCACTTGGGGCCTGTCGCTGGTGTTGCAGCAGGCGGTGCGCTCGATTTTCGGCCCCACCAATATGGAGGTGGGAAATCCAGACTGGATGGCTGGCGCATTTCAGCTGGGGGATATCACCATCACCTTTGGCCGCATGTGGATTTTCCTGTTCGGCCTGATGGTCTTCGCGGCCCTGATGCTGCTGTTGCGCCGCACGCCGTTGGGATTGCAGATGCGCGCCGTGACCCAGAACCGGGCGATGGCGCGGGCCATGGGCATCCGTACCGCGCGCGTCGATGCGCTTACCTTCGGCTTAGGCTCGGGCATCGCCGGGTTGGCGGGCGTGGCACTGTCACAGATCGACAATGTCAGCCCCAATCTGGGCCAGGGATACATCATCGACAGTTTCATGATCGTGATCTTTGGCGGCGTCGGCAACCTGTGGGGCACGCTGGTCGGCGCCCTATCGCTGGGCGTTGTCAACAAGCTTTTGGAACCGCTGGCAGGCGCGGTGCTGGGCAAGATCCTGGTGCTGGTCGGCATCATCCTGTTCATCCAGGCGCGTCCGCGGGGCCTTTTCGCCCTGAAGGGCCGCGCCATCGAACATTGAGGGGACGCCCATGCAAGGCGGAATTCTGTTGCCAAGGTTGGACCGGGCGGGGTTGCTGTTCGGTGCCGTGGCCCTGGGACTGGCCATCCTGATCCCGGTGCTGAATCTGCTGGTGCCAGCCGACAGCGCGTTCCATGTGCCCCCGCATATGGTCGCGTTGATGGGCAAGTATCTTTGTTATGCCCTGCTGGCCTTGTCGGTTGATCTGGTCTGGGGCTATTGCGGTATCCTATCCCTGGGCCATGGTGCCTTCTTCGCGCTGGGCGGCTACGCCATGGGCATGTATCTGATGCGGCAAATCGGGCCGCGCGGCATGTATGGCCACCCCACCCTTCCCGATTTCATGGTCTTCCTGAACTGGCAGGAACTGCCCTGGTACTGGCTGGGATTTGACCAGTTCTGGTTTGCGGCCATCATGGTGCTGCTGGTGCCGGGTCTGCTGGCGGGGCTGTTGGGTTGGCTGGCCTTCCGCAGCCGGGTGACAGGCGTGTACCTGTCGATCATCACCCAGGCGATGACCTTCGCCCTGCTGCTGGCGTTTTTCCGCAATGACATGGGTTTTGGCGGCAATAACGGCCTGACCGACTTCAAAGATATCCTGGGCGCCTCCATACAGGCCGATGGCACGCGCAGCGCCCTGTTCGCGGCGTCCGCCATTGCGCTGGCGCTGGGGTTCATCCTCTGCCGCTGGATCGTGCGGTCAAAGCTGGGCCGCGTGCTGGTCGCCATCCGTGATGCCGAAAGTCGTACCCGGTTCCTGGGCTATCGCGTGGAACATTATAAGCTACTGGTCTTCGTCACCTCGGCCTGCATGGCCGGGGTGGCGGGGGCGCTGTATGTGCCGCAGGTCGGCATCATCAATCCCGGTGAATTCAGCCCCGCCAATTCGATCGAAGCGGTGATCTGGGTCGCCGTTGGTGGTCGCGGCACCCTGATCGGGTCGGTGATCGGCGCGGTCCTGGTCAATTTCGGCAAGACCCTGCTGACCAACGCCCTGCCGGAAATCTGGCTGTTCGCGCTGGGCGGCCTGTTCATCGCGGTCACCCTGTTCCTGCCGCGTGGCATTGTCGGCCTGTGGACCGACCATCGGCGGCGGCGGCGGGAAAAGCAGGCCGCCGCCATCGCCACCCAGACCGTGACGGAGGGGCAATAATGTCAAAACCCGATCCGCAGCACACCCAGCTCTACCTTGATGGCGTCTCTGTCAGCTTTGACGGGTTCCGGGCGCTGAATAACCTGTCACTGATCATCATGCCGGGTGAAATGCGCGCCATCATCGGCCCCAACGGGGCGGGCAAGACCACGATGATGGATGTGATCACCGGCAAGACCCGGCCCGACAAGGGCACCATCCTGTTCGATGGCGACACCGACCTGACGGAAATGGACGAGGCCGATATCGCCACGCTGGGCATTGGCCGCAAATTCCAGAAGCCGACCGTGTTTGAAAGCCATACGGTCTGGGACAATCTCGACCTGGCCCTGGCCGGAAAGCGCGGACCGTTCGCCAGCCTGTTCCACCGCGAAGGGGCGAATGATGACCGGATCCTTTCCATCCTGGATACGATCCGCCTGCCCGCCCGCCGCCATGTCCTGGCCGGATCGCTGAGCCATGGTCAGAAGCAATGGCTGGAAATCGGCATGCTGTTGGCCCAAGAACCGAAATTGCTGCTGGTCGATGAACCGGTGGCCGGCATGACCGATGCGGAGACGGCGGAGACGGCGCGCCTGCTGCGGGAGATTGCGCAGACGCGGTCGGTTGTCGTCGTCGAACATGACATGACGTTCGTGCGCGATCTGGATGTGAAGGTGACGGTCCTGCATGAAGGCTCCGTCCTGTCCGACGGCTCGTTGGACCATGTCAGCGCCGATCCGCGCGTGATCGAAGTCTATCTGGGGCGGTGAGACATGCTGAACCTGAATGAGATCGACCTGCATTATGGTGCTGCCCAGGCCCTGCGCCGGGTCAGCGTTACAGCACAGCCGGGCAAGGTCACCTGCCTGATGGGCCGCAATGGCGTGGGCAAATCCTCCACGCTGCGCGCCATCATCGGTCACCGCCCGATTAGCGGCGGCTCCATCACCTGGGAAGGGGTGGATATCTCCAAGCTTTCCACCGAGGACCGGGCCCGGCGCGGCATCGCCTATGTGCCGCAGGGGCGGGAGATTTTCCCCCTGCTGACCGTGAAGGAGAATCTTGAGACCGGCTTCGCCCCCCTGCCCCGGCGTCAGCGTTTCATCCCGGATGAGATTTTCGAGCTGTTCCCCGTCCTGAAATCCATGCTGTCGCGGCGCGGTGGTGACTTGTCCGGTGGGCAGCAGCAACAGCTTGCCATCGGCCGCGCTCTGGTCACCCGTCCGCGCCTGCTGCTGCTGGATGAACCGACCGAGGGCATCCAGCCCAGCATCATCAAGGATATCGGCCGCGCCATCTCCTGGCTGCGCGACCGGGGCGACATGGCCATCGTCCTGGTGGAGCAGTATTTCGAGTTCGCCCGCGATCTGGCCGACCTTTACGCCGTTCTGGACCGGGGGGAGGTGGTGATGGCCGGCGACAAAGCGGGACTGGTGGAAACCGAAGTGCGCAAATTCTTGACCGTGTGAGGATTGCCGTGGCGGTAGAACCGCTTCAGCGGACGGGCACACCGATATCCCCCTTCACGCCGCGCGCTTGCAACAGGGCGGGCAGGATCACGTTGGCCATGATCTTGTTCGGCGGTGCTCCGCCCGTATTGTAGCGCGAGCCCGTGAAGACGGCGATCAGGTCAAGCTCGGGTACGATGTAAATCTTCTGGCCGCCATTGCCTTGCGCAGCGCTCATATAGACGTGCCGGGTTCCGTCCGGCATTGAAACGCGTAGTGACATACGCCACCAGAGGAAACCGTAGTCTGTATTCTCCACACGGCTGAGTGAAGAGAGCGACTCCCGGACCCAGACAGCGGGCAACACTTGCCTTTTTCCCCATCGTCCCTCATTCGCGTAGAGCATAGCGAATTTCAGCATGTCGCGCGGGCGCATGGACATCATGCCGAACGATTTGTCACGATCGGTCAGGTAGTGCTCCCATGTCCAATCGGACCGGTGGATACCCAACGGCCCGAACAGATGTTCTTGTGCGTAGTCGGGCAACGTGCGGCCCGTCGCCTTTTCCACTGTGCGACCGGCCAGAAAGGTAGCACCTGTACAATAGCGACCAACCGTGCCAGGTGCCTCGACCATTTTCAGGTCAATCATCACACGGATCCAGTCGGGCTTGTCGTACAGTTTATTCTCGCCGCCAGGAGAGTTCGCTGAATAGTCGTTGCAGTCCAGTCCAGATTGCAGGGTGAGGAGATGGCGTAAGGTTATCGCGGACTTACGCGGATCGGCGTTGGCAATGTCCGCGTAGCCAAGCCAGGGCAGAACGGGCTCGTCCAACGTGATAGCGCCGTTTGCGACCGCAGCACCTACGACAGCGCCCACCACCGATTTGGTTGCAGAGCGCAACTGATGCGGCGTGTTGCGGTCATAGCCGTAAAAATATTCCTCCAGCACGAGCTGGCCGCCCTGAAAGATCAGGATGCCATCCACATCCGGCCAGGTCTTGTTGAGGACACCAGCGACGACACTGCTGGCGGCGTCGGTGCCGAGGTCAGATCTGGCGACATGGCCCACCGGGATGCCGTCTTTCAGGGCGCGTGGTATCCGGTAGCGATAGGCAGGCGACCCGACCGGGCGGGGCTGGAAACCCGCTTCAGTCAAGGGAGTTATGGTCGCCGATAAGCGCTGATAAAGGCCTGTATTGTCCTCAACAGCGTTAACCTGACCATCGGGACCGCGATGAAAGATAACGTCTGCGCCGCCGCCATTGATGAAGACATCAGCCGACTTTCGGCGCAACGGATACTTGCCGCCGCTGATCACTGCATACAGGTCGTCAGGGGCAGCGATCTCCATCGTTCCGCCCTGATAGACATAGGTGCCTACGAAGTCGGTCAGAGGCGGAAACTTGGGTAACTGGGACGGCCCGGCTAAATCAGTCGATGGTTGCTGGGCGATTGACGGCTTGCCGACAGCCGCCAAGGCAAGTGCGAGGGCGATCGTCAGGAACAAGCCCAGGTGACGCATCGTTTGCCTTCCTTCTGGAACGAGGTCTGCGAACCAGAGAAGAAACAGACATACCTCACCCGGCCAGTTAATCGCCGCTGCGACCGGTTCGAACAGAACACCGGCAACAGCACGCGAAACGCCTTCTCGTGCCGCTCGCACGCCACCTCAATCGTCGCGGTGCGTGCGCTCCATCCGCTCATGGCGTTCCTGGGCTTCCAGGCTCATGGTGGCGATGGGACGGGCTTCGAGGCGACGAACACCGATCGGCTCCCCCGTCTCCTCGCAATAGCCGTATTCACCGTCATGGATGCGCTGCAGGGCGCTGTCGATCTTGGAGATCAGCTTGCGCTCGCGGTCGCGGGTGCGCAGTTCGAGCGCGCGATCCGTCTCCAGCGTTGCACGGTCGGCAATGTCGGGTTCCTGCAACCCGCCATCCTCGTGCAGGCTGTTCAGCGTCTCGCTGCTTTCACGCAGCAGCTCCGCGCGCCATTGCAGCAGTTTGTGCCGGAAGAAGGCCCGCATCAGCGGGTTCATATATTCCTCGTCCTCCGACGGGCGGTAATCGGCGGGGAGCAGAGGCAACGTATTAGACGACATCTGACTGGTCCGATCCTGGGCCTGGAAACGGCGCGGAGTATAGGGAGACAAGGCCCGGCCCGCAACAGGCGAACAGCGTCGGCGCAAAACTTCTAATGCGCTGAAACCAAACAATTTACTGGAGAAGCAGCCCGATTGATCATTCGGGTGTATGCCGGCTGGGTCAGCCCTGCGGGGTCAGCTTCGCGATCTCCACCTGCGCCCGCAGGTCGATCTCGTCCAGAACCTGCTGCAGCTCTGGATCGTCCAGGTCGCCAATGCGATTCTGTAGAACCCGCGACAGCTCATGCAGCTTTTCCAGCGGGATGGTGCCCATCAGCAGACCGAGACGGATTTCATCCAGCCGGTCCAGGATATCCTCACCCCGTGCCTGCGCCTTGCGCTTCTTGCCGGACAGGGCGTCATCGACCTCCTGCAGGGCAAACAGCGGATTGATGCCGGACAGGCCCTGCGAACCCGAGGAACGGGAGACGCCCTCATCCTCGTCCCCGCCCTGGATATGGCGCGCGAACTCGCCACCACCGCTGCGCGTGGCTTTTTTCACCTGACCGGGACGGGCGGAGGAAGGACCCTCGATCTTCATGGTGCGGCTGGCTGCTTTCGCTTTTGAGCGGACCGGACGGCATTCCGACACCAGATATATAGGCCGGATGCACGTCTTTCACTATAGGTATCACCCGCAGCGCCCCGCGTCCTAGGGCATTTTTTGCCCGCAGGCAGGACCTGACCCTTTGTACGGGGCGGCAAGCCTTGACCAGTGGCCCGGAAAGGCGCGCAATCCCTGAACTGGCACGGTTCTGGCATCGCGTCATCTGACGATAAGGGGCGGGAAAGCCCCGAACCGAAGGCACAGCGACAGAATCGGAAGCACCGCCATGGCGACGCGCACCACCTCCACCAAGACCCGGATCGGCCAGTGGCTGGCCGCCATCCTGACGGCCCTGACACTGATGGCGCCCGACATGGCGCACGCGGACAGCCGAATCAAGGATATCGCCGATGTCGAGGGTGTGCGCGACAATATGCTGATCGGTTACGGTCTGGTGGTGGGCCTGAACGGCACCGGCGATACGATCAACAACTCGCCCTTTACCGAACAGAGCCTGATCGGCATGCTGGAACGCCTCGGCGTCAACGTCCGGGGTGACACGATACGTACCAAGAACGTGGCCGCTGTCATGGTCACCGCCACCCTGCCGCCCTTCACGTCGCAAGGGTCGCGCATTGATATCTCTGTCGCGGCCATGGCCGATGCCAAGAACCTGCAAGGCGGCACCCTGCTGGTCACGCCGCTGCTGGGCGCCGATGGCGAGGTTTATGCCGTAGCCCAGGGCGCCGTCGCCATTTCCGGCTTCAGCGCACAGGGGGCCGGTGCCTCCATCACGCGGGGCGTGCCGACCAGCGGGCGTATTGCCGGTGGTGCCATTGTGGAGCGGGAGATCGATTTCTCCCTGTCCGACCTGCCCTATCTGCGCCTGTCGCTGCGCAACCCGGATTTCACGACGGCGGTACGTGTGGCCAACGCCATCAACCAGTTCGCCGGCCCGCAGACGGCCAAAGCCCTGGACCCGACCAGCGTCGTCATCAATGTGCCGATGCAGCGCAAGACCGACCTTGTCGCCTTTCTGGGCGAGGTGGAACAACTGACCGTGCGGCCCGATCAGGTGGCGCGCGTCGTCATCGACGAGGCGTCCGGCGTGATCGTGATGGGCGAGAATGTCCGCATCTCCACCGTCGCCATCGCCCAGGGCAACCTGACCATCAAGATCACCGAGACACCGCAGGTATCTCAGCCCGCGCCGTTCAGCCAGGGTGGACAGACGACGGTGGTGCCGCGCACCGACATCCAGGTCGATGATGGCGCCAACAAGAAACTGGCGGTCATGCCGGCTGGCGTCTCGCTCCAGGAACTGGTCGCAAACCTGAACGCGCTTGGCGTGGGGCCGCGTGATATGATCTCGATCCTCCAGTCCATCAAGGCGGCTGGTGCCCTTCAGGCCGAGATTGAGGTGATGTGATGTCCGACAGCATGAAGCTTTCCACCCCTGGCTTTGACCCCCAGGCCCTTTCGCAGGCGCAGGCCGGCAACCTGAAGAATAAAGGCCCCAACATCAAGGATGTGGGCAAGGCGGCGCAGGAATTTGAGGCCGTCTTCCTGTCCCAGATGTTGGGTCAGATGTGGCAGGGCGTAGAGGCCGATGACACATTCGGCGGCGGCGAGGCAGAGAATACCTGGCGCGGCATGATGGTCGAAGAATATGGCAAGCAGATCGCCAAGGCCGGCGGCGTCGGCATCGCCGATGACGTGAAGGCCGCCATGATCCGCATGCAGGAACAAGAACAAGGGAAAGGATCGAAATGACAGCCAATACCCGCGCGGACGCGCTGATCGATGCGATGCGGCGGTTGACGGACCTTTTCCAACTGGAGAATGACGCCATTGCCAACCGCAACCTGCCGGCCCTGAACGCCATCGCAGACAAGAAGCCCCTGCTGGTCCGCACCTATGAGGATTGCGTGCGGTCGGTGAAGGCGGATACTGAGACGTTGCAGTTGATGGATGGCGAGGCCAAGGCCCGGTTGAAACAGGCATCGGACGAATTCATCGAAGCGACCCTGGAACATGCACGGCTGGTCCGTGCCGCTACCCAGGTGACGCAATCCACCATCAACACCCTGGTCACCGCCATCAACAAGGCGCGGGCCGACGAGGGAACCTATACCCGCCGGGGCGGGATGGTCATGCCGGCGGCCTATGCTCGCAAGGCCGCACCCTCGATGGCGTATAACAAATCCTTCTGATCCCATTTTAGGTTTTCTGTCTTAACGCAACGGCGCGCAGTCCGCACGCCGTAACGCCACCCCCTTGTCCACCCGGCTTCGGGCCTCTCTGCCCGGCAAGCCTTGCCCAGGAATCGGCAGCTTCTGCCCCCCGGCAGGGCCTGACCGGCCCGAAACCCAGCAATTCCGGCACGCCCCTATTGGCACGATAGGTGCATGGTCCCAACCGAATAGCGCAGGAATACACGCCATGGACATCTCAGCCCTTCTTGGAGCCAGCACGGCCACCGCCCCATCCGCCCTGTCCTTTGGCGTGATGGGAGGAGGAATCGGCAATGGACCGCCGTCCGGCGAAGGGCTGGAAGGTCTGGACGGGCTGGAAAGTTTCAACCAGCTCCTGGGCAACTTCCTCTCCCTCACCGGCGCTGATTCCGGAACGGGCGACGGAACGGCGATACCGGTGCTGACGACGGATGAGGTGCCAGGCGCCTTCACCTTGGGCACGAGCGGACCAACGGTGCCTTCGGCCACGCCATCGGGCCTGGGCGCCCTGCTGGGTGGCGGTTTCAACCTGACCAACATGGCCGGTACCGCCAATGCCGGTAACGGTGCCAAGGGCATCGAAGCCCGCTGGGCACAATCCGGCATCAGCCTGCTGGCCAATGGCAGCCTTTCGGGACAGGAGATGAACCCCGAAGTGGTGGCCTTCCTCAATGACCTGTCCCAGGCCTTCACCGCCGCCAGCCCCCTGTCTGATGGGGAGCCGGGGATCAACGGCACCCCGCCGGCGGATGCCGAAGCCGTTGAAGGTGAAATCGATATTCTGACGGTTTTACAGGGCGGCACTGGAACCGATGCCACCCTGGTGGTGCAGGTCACGCAAGTGACCACCGCCAGCGCCAACAGCAATGCACCGGTAATCCCCGTTCTGACCACAGATACCGCGCCCAGCGCGCTGGGGGTCAATCTGACCGTGGCCGGCACCGGGCTTAAGGCCTTACCGGTGCAGGCAGATACCAGCCTTGCCACGACAGTGAAGCCCGCAGCGGCCCCCGTCATCCCGAAGCTTGATGCCGCCATGATGACCACGGCCACGCCGTCCGCCGCCAACATTGCCGATCCTGTGGATGCGGCACCGGCCAGCAGCCCGGCGGTGGAACAGACGGCTGCGCCCATCGCAGCGCCGCAGCGTGAGGCGGTCAGCATCAAGGTCGCGTCGCCATCGACACCAGCGCCCAGTACGGCGCCGACAGCCCCCGTGGTGACAGGCACCGTCGCAGCAGCCACCGGCCCAGAGATCACGCCAGCCATAGAGACTGCTGACGAAAAGCCGGCCGCCATCGCATTGCCCGCCGATCTGGTCTCCACAGCTTCCGGCGATGAGAAGGCATCCGTAAAGGAGATGGCAGCGGCCAAGGCTGTCAGCACCACAACCGTCAGTACGGCCGGCCAGGCATCCGTGACCACAACGGAACCGAAGGCAGCAGTACCGGAGGTGACCGCACCGGTCACACCTGCCCCGGCATCGACCACATCAGTGCAGGAGAGCGCCGATAAGCCGGTGATCGCGGTGGTCAGCGGCAACATGACCGCCCCAACCGCACCTGCTGCTGCGGCATCCCCCACGCCGCCCACCACCCCAATGCCGGCAGCGACATCTTCCGCACAGGCGCAGACGGTACGCCGGTCCGAGCCGGCACCCGCCGAAACCACGATCCTGACGGCCTCGGCACTGCCGGCGGAACCGGCGGCGGCGGAGCCGGAAGCTGATCCCGCCGTCGCAACAACGGCCAACAGCCCCACCCCGCATAACGTGACGCTGCGGACCAGCAGCACGGCCGCACCAACCGCCGCAGCCCGCCCCACCACCGCCAGCGCGCGACCTGCCGCTGACGCCAATGCCGCCCCGGTGGAGGGAGAGGATGTGAAGGCGACGGAAGCAGCGAGCGATGAAGACGAGGCAGTGACGAACAACCGGATGCTGGCGCCCAAGCATGTGGGGAACGAGGCGCGGGTCGAGATGCAGGCGGACATCGCTGGATCGGCACAATCTGCCGGGCAGAACCAGCCGGCCACCCGCGTCGACACCACGACGCTGCGGGCGGAGACGGAAGATAATCTACTGTCCAGTGCCATTTCCGCCAGCGCCAAGGGCCATGAAAGTGGGAACAGCACCGACGGCGGTGGCGAGGGTGGCTCCGGCTTTGCCGAGGCGCCTGCCGCCGATGGCATCGACCCGGCCACAGCCGGTCTGCATGCCGGCGACAATGGCAAGGTCCAGGGCAATGATTTCGCACAGTCCCTGCGCCAGACCAGCGGGCCGCACCGCCCCAACGCCTATACCCCGCCCGGACAGCAGATGGCTTTCCATGTGCAGCGGGCCGTCCAGGACGGTAATGACCGCGTCTCCATCCAGCTCAATCCATATGAAATGGGCCGCATCGATGTGCAGCTGGAGATCGGATCCGAAGGAAAGCTACGCGCCAAGGTGATGGTGGAGAATCCGGCGACGCTGGAAATGCTCCAGAAGGATGCCAAGAACCTTGAGAAGGCCTTGCAGGACGCTGGTCTGCAGACCGATGGCGACAGCCTGTCCTTCTCCTTGCAGGACAGTGGCGATCAGGCCCAGCAGCGCCAGGATCAACAGGACCAGTCCGGATATGGCACAGGGTTTGCTTCTGATGATGTCGAGGATGAAGACCCGGCAATTATCGCCCAGGCCCAGATCATGGAGTTCGGGCGCGTGGATGTTCGGGTTTGACGCAGTGTATCCCTGACGGGAAGGATCAAGACCATGTCGATCTCCGGTATTGCCAATAGCGCGGCCAATGCGGCCAACGGTAGCTCCTCCGGCACCAAGGAGAAATCCGCGCTGGGGGATTTGTCGGACAATTACGAAACCTTCCTGACGCTGCTGACCTCGCAGCTTCAGAACCAGGATCCGTTGCAGCCGACCGATACGGCGGAATTCACCAAGCAGCTGGTGCAGTACTCGCAGGTCGAACAATCGATCAAGACCAACGACAAGCTGGATGGTGTCATCAGTGCCATCAATAACGGCCAGCCCAATCAGGCGCTTGGCTATATGGGCAGGACGGTGGAGATCCAGTCAAACGGCATTTCTTTGCAGGACGGCAAGGCCCATCTGACAGTGTCCACCGACAGCCCCGCGTCCAGTGCGGTGTTCGAGATCACCGATGCCAAGACCGGCAAGGTACTGCGCACCATCGAGCTGTCCAAGTTCGCTGGCACCCAGGATGTGAACTGGGATGGCAAAGACAGCAGCGGCAAGCAGCTGGAAGATGGTACCTACAAGGGTGTGGCTAAAGTAAAAGGAATCGATGGTAAGGATATGAGTCCGCAAGTCATGAGCTTTGGCCGGGTTACCGGCGTTGATCTGACGGCAGGCGAGCCTTACCTGATGCTAGGCACCCTGCCGATCACCATGAACAATGTCCTGTCGATCAAACAATGAATGACCTTTTGCACTCTCATACTTTCGGATGATCCGCCGCTTCTTTCACGCTTTGTTAAGAGCGTGCCGCTAACGATGGCGAGGAAGATCGTATTGGAGCGTTCCTTGCCATGAAGCCCTTGAATAATGCCGCTACCAGCCGCCTGCGGGCGGAGACGGATCTGGATGCCGCCAGCATCCAGCATGGCAGCGGCCCCCTGACGCTGGACGATCTGCCGCCCCCCGACACCCGCCGCTGGGT
The DNA here is from genome assembly GCF_002868735.1 of Niveispirillum cyanobacteriorum. Lineage (GTDB taxonomy): Bacteria > Pseudomonadota > Alphaproteobacteria > Azospirillales > Azospirillaceae > Niveispirillum > Niveispirillum cyanobacteriorum. The sequence goes on from NZ_CP025613.1 coordinate 781,760, forward strand.
GATGCGTCGCAAGGCAGAGGTTGTCGCGGGGGTACGCGCCGGGTTGTTGACGGTCGAGGATGCCTGTAAGCGCTATGACCTGTCGTCGGAGGAATTCGCCTCCTGGCAGGAAATGATCGACCGCCATGGCGTGCAGGCGCTGCGCGTGACCCGCCTGCAGGATTACCGCCGGCGCGAGGGCTGATTGAAATCAGCGGCGGATAACCACGGTCAGGGGATTGACATAGTCCTGCCCCTGCGTCGCCTCGTGGAAACTCTGGCCCGGCTTGTTGCCATACATCTGGAAGAACCAGCGCGGATCGGGCTGTGCCTGACGGTTGTCACCACGGGCGTAGTTTTCCAGGGTCACACGGTCATTGCCGCTGACCGCGATGACGCCGGCAAAGTGATAGGGCCAGCGCATTTCCCGGTCCTGGCCACTGCCATAGTCACGCCAGCGGGTGCGGTTGCCGATCTGATTGAACCGGTCCATATCGTTTTCCGCCAACGCCTGTGATGCAAGGTCTTCGGCATTCGTTATGGAAGCAATCATATAGGCTTCACCGATTCTTGGGGCCGCGAACTTGTTGGCGCCCCGGCGCCGAATGCCATCGCTTTGCGTCAACCCGACATAGGCCTGCAGGTCATCCTCTGTGATGTCCTGATTCTGCCGCTTGCCCCTTATCTCCTTCAGGACGGTGGCCGATTGATCCTGCGGTGACAATCCAAGAAAGACGGTTGAAACCGTGCTGGCCATGTCGTTGCAGTTCTGTGGCAGGTTGTCCGGGTCGGTATTCTGCCCACCGCGATTATTGGTAAAACTCGGTGTGACCTCGTGAAGGCGCCAGCGACCGCCCCACCAGCCGACAATGGTGATCGCACCACCCGACTTGACCAGCTGGATCGGTGACCGGACATTTTGCAGCGCCCGGTTGGACGCGTTGATCACCTTATCGGTGGCGAAGAAGCTTTTTGGCTGGCGTCCGCGCAGGTCGGTATCCTCGATCGCCATATTGTAATCGTCGGAGACGCGCAGGCTGCTGCGCAAGGCCGGTCGCTGCACAATATTGGCCCGGGCCGTATTACCGTCCGCCAGATATCCGTCTTCGGTATTCACGCCGTCGCGGTGATCCTGCGCACTCAAATTGCTATCGCCGACCACGGCATAGGGGTAGCTGGCAAACCAGGGTTTGAACCAGGGTGCCGTTCGCCACAGCTTTTCCGGCGGCAGCACCTTATAGGCCTGGGCCACATGTTTACCCCCTGGTGGGGGCGGAGGCGGCGCTGTCAGACGGGCCGGCGCCGGCGCGGCTGGCTTCTTAGGCGCAGGTGGTGGCGGTGCGGTCAGACGCGTAACGGGGGGCGCCGCCTTGGCCTGAACGGTGCCATGCATCACCGGTTTGCCGGGGCTGGCGGAGACACCGGGATAACGGGTGGGCGGGGGCGAATGGCGCTTCATGCGGCGGCAACCTTCCACGGCAGATGCAGAAGGGTAAGGCCTTCACAAAGCAAGACACAACCAACGGAAGGTTGAATCTTGCCGTTTATCGCGCGAGCAGGACAGCACTCAACGCAGATTATCCGCCACGCTGTGCAGCCCCTGGGCCCGCAACATCTCCTGCCGCTGGCGCAGGCGACGGCGTTCCACGGACTGATGCGTCCGCTCCCCCCCCAGGATGGTACCATCATCGCCGGTCAGCGAGAGGACGAGCGCGTCCAGCAAAGCCCCCTCCTGATCCGGCGCGCGCTGATCCAACGGACGATCCGTATTGATCTCGCGCAGCAGGCGGTCGGCCAGGGCGGCCTGTGTTTGCGGCAGATGGCCCTGGGGGATCAGGTTGGCAATGATCTTCATGGTCGGATTGGTCACCGCATCGGCGATCCCCTTCCGGCACAGGACAACCGAACCCATCACCTTCAGGGCCGTGCCCAAATTGGGCTGCGGTGCGAACAGTTCCTGCACCACCTCGGCAAAGATCATGGTGTCGGCAAGGATGGCATCGATATGCCGCACCATACCATTCTCGACATTATCCTGTGCCAGCCGGGCCAGGATATCGACCTTGGCCAGCAGCGACCGGAATTCGAACAGCCAGACGCTGAGCAGCGAATTCAGCACATAATCATGCTGCTCCAGTCCCACCTTCTGCTGAATGAAGGTGGACAGACCGGCAAGATCCTGGCCCTTGAACTCCGGATAACTGCCACGTTCAGCCGCGAAATTGCGGGCCTTCTGCTGGCACTGCGTCAACAGCCCGTCCAGCAATGTCATCCGTTCCTTCACGGACACATTCATGGCCGCCGCCTGTGCCGCCCCCACCCGGTGCATGGCAGCATTCACCAGGCCCTGCGCATCCTGCAATTTGCGGATATGGCTGAAACTGTGCAGCAGCTCTGTCGTGCAGATATTGGAGCGCTGCATGTAGTCGCGCATCACCTGTCCGATGGTGCGCCGCGCATCCGCCGTATAGAGATCATCCACCACCTTGCAGACGGCAAGTTCACCGACCGGGGTGGACACGACAATGGGCTTTTCCTTGGGCGGATTGGCCGTCGCCTCATACACCACCATCTCCGAAGCGGCGGAGCTGGAAAGTGCCCGGTGCCGGACGACCTTAACATGGGTCGTCTTGTTCAGGCGCAGCAGCAGCTGTGCCTCATTGATGGCTTCCGGTTCTTCCTCGCACAGGACGTGAAGTTGCCAGCGGTCGTCCTTCTTCAGGAAAACCTCAAAGGTCTTCTTCTTGTTCCAGAAGTTGACCCCGAAAATCATGCTGAAAGCCCCCTATCCATTTAGTCTTAGTCTAATGGACAGGGGGCGTTTGGCAACAGCGCAGTTAGGTCAGCGATCAATCAAAAGGATTGGTGCTGCCTTTACGCAGCAGCAGACGGATCGGAACACCCGGCAGGTCCAGATGCTCACGCATGCCATTGACCAGATAGCGCGAGTAATGTTCGGGCAGGTCCACCGGCTTGCTCACGAACAGCGCGAAGGTCGGCGGACGGCTTTTCACCTGGGTCATGTAGCGGATCTTCAGGCGGCGACCGTCGACCAGCGGCGGCGGATGGCTATCTGTCATGTCGGCCAGCCAGCGGTTCAGCTGCGATGTCGGGATACGCCGGTTCCAGACACCATAGGTGGTGACAACTGCATCCAGAAGATCGGTCAGCTTTTGGCCCTTCAACGCCGAGATGGCCACCGTCGGGATGCCCTTCACCTGTGGCAGAGAAGTCTGCAACCGGTCGGACATGCGGCGCAGCGCGGCGTTCTTGTCCTGCACCGCATCCCACTTGTTCAGGGCGATGACCAGGGCGCGGCCTTCCTCGATCACCAGTCGGGCGATGGTCAGATCCTGCTTGTCCAGGATGCCGTCGGCATCCAGCAGCAGCACCACGACATGGGCCATGCGGATAACGCGAAGCGTATCCTGGTTGGCCATCTTCTCCAGTTTCTCATCCACCCGCGCCCGCTTACGCAGGCCGGCGGTATCGACCAGACGGATGGGGCGGCCATTCCATTCCCACTCCACGGCGATGGCGTCGCGCGTCATGCCGGCCTCTGGCCCGGTCAGCACGCGTTCTTCCTGCACCAGAGCGTTTAGCAGGGTGGATTTGCCCACGTTCGGGCGGCCCACGATGGCGAGCTGCAGGGCCTTGGGCTCATCCTCCGCGGCGGTCTCCCCCTCCTCACGGACCTCGGCTTCGGCGGCGTCCACGTCGAACGCCTCTTCCTCTTCTGGCTCGTCCTTCGGCATGAAGGGTTCCAGGGCCGTGACCAGGTCGGCCATGCCCTCGCCATGTTCTGCCGACAGCGGCACCGGCTCACCCAGGCCCAGTTCGAACGCCTCGATCAGTCCGGGACGGCTGGCGGCCCCCTCGCACTTGTTGGCGATCAGGATAGTGGGCTTGCCGGCCTTGCGCAGCCAGGCGCCGAAATGCTTGTCCATGGCCGTGACGCCGGCGCGCGCATCGATCAAGAACAGGGCCACGTCGGCCCGTTCCACCGCCCGCTCCGTCTGGCGGCGCATACGCGCCTCCAGACTGTCATCAAAGACATCTTCCAGACCGGCCGTGTCGACCACGGTAAATTCCAAGCCCCCCACGCGCCCATCGGCGGCGCGCCAGTCGCGCGTCACGCCGGGCTGATCGTCAACCAGGGCGATCTTCTTACCGACCAGCCGGTTGAACAGGGTGGACTTGCCGACATTCGGCCGCCCGATGATGGCGACCGTCAGCCGGTGCGTGGCCTTTATCACTCTAAACTCCGTTTACCGATAGGCGACCAGATCGCCATCTTCCGTCAAAAGATACAGGGTTTCGCCGGCCACAACAGGGGCCTGCAGGGTGGAGGCGGGCAGGCTGGTCTTCTTGATCACCTTGCCGTCGGCAACCGCGATCTCGACCAGTTCGCCCTGATTGTTGGTCAGCAGCAGGCGGCCACCGGCAGCGATGGGGCCGGTCCAGAGGACGGGATCTTCCTTGTCCTCCTCATCCTCCCACTGCTGCAACTGGGTGATCCAGCGCACGCGGCCATCCTTACGGGTCAGGGCAACGACCTGACCATCATTGGTGGTCACGAAAATCCAGTCACCGATAATAGCCGGGGTGGTGATCCCGCCGATATCCTGTTCCCAGACACGCTGGCCGGAACGAATATCCACGGCGGCCATGCGCCCGGAATGGCTGATTGCATAGGCGATGCCGTCAGCGATGACGGGCAGACCACGGATATCGGCCAGCCCCGTCAGATTTTCGCCCCGGCGCACCGACGCCAGGCTGTCCTGCCATGACTGCCGGCCATTCTCGACGCGCAACGCGAACAGCTCGCCCGAAGAATAGGGAACGATGGCCGTATCCCCTTCCACCGCCGGCGCCGAACCACCAAGCAGGGCGGCAGGCTCCAGGAAGCCGGTGTGGTACCATTGCAGGGAACCGTTTTCCGCCGACAGGGTGATCATCTGATTATCGACGGTGGACACGAAGACGCGGCCATCCAGAACTGTGGGTGCGGAGCGAATCGGGCCGGCGATACGGCGGCGCCAGACAATATCGCCGCTGTCATAATCGACAGCCACGGCCTCGCCATAGCCGTTGGTGGCATAGACGCGGTTGTCATGCACCGCGACGCCGCCGCCGAAGGCTTCGCCCTCCTGCTTCTCGCGCAGGATGTTGCGCTTCCAGATGCGCTTGCCCGACTTGGCGTCAAAGGCATGCAGGTCATAGTCGGTGTCCAACACGAACAGGCGGCCGCCGGCGATCACCGGACCGGCCAGCAGGCGCACGCTGCTGTCGGAACCGGAAACCGATGCGCTCCACACCTTGGACAGGTTGCGGCCCAGCGCGACATGGCCGGGATTATGGGCCGGATTGCTGCCGGCCTGTGCCCAGTCGGCATTGACCACCGCCTCGGGCAGGGTCACTTCCGCAGCCGAAACCTGCGGATCGACCTCCAGCTGCTGCTGAAGCTGGAGCACCGAGATGCGGTTGCCACCCAGCTTGGGCCCATCATCATCGCCGGAGAACCAGTCAGTGATGCCGCAACCCGACAGCAGCAGGCAGGCCAGCAGCGGCGCCGCCAAACGGGCAGCCAGGGGGTAACGGGTCCGGGTCGGGGCAGCGCCGGAACGGCGGGCGGCGACGGCGGTAGCGGAACGGGTGATGTCAGCCATCTTTTCCTTGATCCCGGACTTATTTCGTCGCCGCGTACAGCGCGGCCAGTTCGGTGGCACGGGCGCGCAGCGCCTGCGGAGCGGTGCTGTCTTCCGACAGTTCCTTGAACAGGGAGGCGGCCCCGGCATTGTCACCGGCACGGGCAGCCAAAAGACCCGATGCCTCCGTCGCCGACGCCTTCCAGGCATTGCCGGCCTTCAACAGCGGTGCCAGACGGGTGCGCAGGGCGGCGGCATCACCGGTATCCAACTGCAACTGCACCGACAGGAGCGCTGCCAGATCGCGCAACATCGGATCGGTGCCAGCGGTGCTGGCAACCTGATCGTAAAGGGCGATGGCCTGATCACGCTCGCCCTGACGGGCGCGCAGGCCAGCCTCATACAGGCGGGCCATATCGGCATGGCCGTCACCCAACTTGGCGCCAACGGCGGACAACGCGTCGGCAGCAGCCTTCAGGTCGGGCTGGCTGTTCTCGTCAGCGGGACGCAGCTTGGCCAGCGCCTCGGACAGGACTGCCGTGCGCTCCTCCATCCGGGTGGTGCGCCAGTGCTTCCAGCCGACATTGCCAGCCGTGGCCGCCACCACCAGAACGGCAGCCGCGATGACGAAACCGCCATACCGCTTCCAGAACGTCATGATCTGGTCGCGGCGCAGATCCTCGTCAACTTCGCGAAAGATATCGGACATGCATCACCCTCGGCCGCTTGCCGAACGAATAAATAAAGGGCGGCGATAGCAGACCCCCCGTTCCCGGTCAAGGCAGCTGCCCCCGCATCGTCCCCCTTGCACGCCCGGATAGGGCAGAACAAGCGGTGCGAACGCCGATACAATACGCTGCTTTCTGGCAATTGCGGGGCAAAAAGCAAAGGGGCGGCTCTTGGCCGCCCCTATCCCTGTCCACCGCCGACCCGGATCAGGCGCTGGTGACAACCGCTTCAACCACCGGCAGGTCCAGCCAATCGGCGGCAACCATGGCCTGGGTGCGGTTACGCACGCCCAGCGCCTTGAAGATAGCCGTGATGTGAATCTTCACGGTCCCGACGGTAAGATCCAGCGCCTCGGAAATTTCCTGATTGTTGCGACCGGCCCGGATCATCGACAGAATCTCACGCTGACGCGGGGTCAGCTGCTTGCCCGCATCTTCACGGAAGAAGCCGGCAGGCACAGGACCGGCCACCGTCATCAACGGCTCCCCACCCGGGCGCATGGCAACAACCGGCGGCACGAATACACCACCGTCGCGCACCACCTCCAGAGCGCTCAACAACTCATCACCGACATCGCTGCGGCGAATGTAGGCACGCGCCCCTTCGCCCAGCGCGGCACGCATGCGGTCCGGGTCATTCCCGCCCACCGCGATCAGCGGTACGTTCGGGCAGCGCTGCACAAATTCCTTGATGGCGCCACGCACCGCCATGGTTGTGGAAACCATACCGACGATCAACGCTTTTGGGTTTGCCTTGGCCACCTGCGCCAGATCAGCCAGATCGGCGACCTCATCAACAGGGTCGATGACCCCAGCACGGCGCGCCAACTGGCGGACACGGGTAACGAACGCGGCTTCGTGATCGATCAGTATCAAACGCATTTCAACGGCCTCTCAGGCTCCAACCGCAACCTGCCATGGATGCTGGGCACCGGCATTTCCCTACTATACACAAGCTTTCGGCTTCCTACAATTTTATGCAGCGTTCGCCGCGAAAATCGTCCAAGCCCTGGAAATCCTTGATATCCGCTGCTGACTCCTCCAGCCTTTCGCCTCCCCCTCCATACCACCAATAAGATGTAGAGGACCTAGACCGTCGCCGAACACGCCAACGCTTTCTTATCAAGCACTTAAGTCGAGCTTCCCGCTCGGCCTGTATGCGCTAACAACTTCCTGCTGGCACTTAGGAAATTATTAACGGATCACCATTTCACCATCTGCTTATATCTAATAATAAATCAAAAATCTCAAAATGTAATACCCTTGTAACGCGCTATCCCTCAGGATAGCGCAGGGACTGCCCCTCCTTAGGCGCATGAAGCTGCTGGCGCCTACGCGGCCCCCATGAAACATACTAAAATATGCCACCCGACTGAATTGCAGGGGCCATATGAGAAGGGGTGCGGCGCCCCGACAGCGCGGAACGACCGCCCCCAGGGTAAATGGCGTAATCCGGTCAGGCCGAGGCCACGCCGGCCACAGCAGGGCCATCACTGTTCGCGGCCTGCGTACCTTCTGATGCGCCGAGTCCATTATTCATGGCCCAGATTGCGGCCTGGGTGCGGTTGACGGCATTGATTTTTCGTAACAGGCTTTTCAGATGGACCTTAACGGTCGCTTCCGTGATGCCCAGGTTGGCGGCAATGATCTTGTTGCTGTCGCCGTCGATCAGGCATCGCAGAATCTGCGTCTCACGCTGCGACAGGCCTTTGCGCAGGGCCGTGATCTCCGTGGCCGGCTGCGGCTGCACCTGACCCGTGACCAGAAGGTCGGCGAGATGGGTCGGGAACACCTTCTCCCCCATCATCACCAGACGCAGCGACTGGGCCAGCGCATCGGCTGACATGTCCTTCATGAGATATCCTGCGACCCCAACCTCCAGCGCCTGGGTCAGGCGTCGAGCGTCAAGCCCGCCCGTCAGGATCACCATCGGCACTGGCATCGCCTGGCGAAGCTGCGACAGCCGCGCCATGGCCGATACATCCTCACCCGGATCGACCAGGATCAAGTCAGCCGCCGTCGGTGGTTCCGCCACAAGAGCTTCTTCTATGCTGGCAAATTCCGCCGCCACATTGAACGGCACATCCAGCAGCAGGCGGCTCAGCCCCTCCCGGAACAGCTTGTTCGCGTCGATCAGAATAACGGTCTGCATATCTTGGCCCTCACTGAACGGCACCGGCCCCCATTCGGTGGGGGAATGGTCAGGCGACCTTCCGGCGACAATTTCCAACTTAATAGACTTTAGCCTTCCACGAAGGATTCCAATAGCTCTCTAAGGCCGTATTTCATGAATACTTTCGGCCTATGCCAGTAAATCTGCCCAGAAATTGTCAGAATTGGGCCGTCAGTTTGCCCTATCCGCATAACGTCATAGCCAAAATTGACAGGCAGCACCAAGACGCCCTATCGCGATTATCATCGTATTTCTGATGCAGATTTAAATCATATTAGATCGAAATTGGTTTTAATTCTGGCTAACCCTATTACCGGAACAGGGTAGGCAGCAGCATAGCCACCCATGCGCCATGCGCAATGCGAGACACACGGGATCGCATAGATGATGCTGCACCGCAGCAGAGCAGCGGCCTGACGATCCCTGTGGATGAATAGCAATTCATATTCATTTGGAAGGGTTTATCAGGGGACAACGCAGTCCCCACGGAACATCTGGGTTCCAAGCGGCACACCGATGATTGTCCACCGGTGGCACCAGAAATGGCAACAGCCCCGAAATGGGGCTGTCTTTATGCTTGCCATCGGCCCGCATTGGAGCCATATTTTGCATCGCAGCACGTTGTGCTGCTTGCCCTTATCGGGCGTTTCCTCCCTAAACTCAGGCCGCTCATGTAGCGGCCTTTCTTTTTGCCCGCTTCATGCGCCCGGAACGTACCGCTTGAAACAAGTGAAACGCGCCGGCCTGGGTGACGACTATTTCTTTCAAATCGCGCCCTGGGTCAAGCCATTTTCTTCCCAAGGCTTAAAAAAGTCTTAAGTACAGGCCATCGGACCGATATCGCCAGCCGATAGATCGCCATGCTATCGATATCACCCCGCCAATCCCTCCAGAATCGGGCAATGGGGGCGGTCATCGCCCTGGCAACGGTCGGCAAGGTCGGTCAGGCTAGCGCGCATGACCTGAAGCTCGGCGATCTTGCGGTCCAAGGTCGCGATATGGTCCAGCGCCAGCTTCTTCACCTCGCAGGACGAGCGCTCGCGGTCGCCCCATAGGCGCAGCAACGCGTCGATATCCTCCAGCGCGAAGCCCAGATCACGAGCGTGACGGATGAAGCGCAGGGAATGGATATCGGCCTCGGCATAGACCCGATAGCCGGCAACGGTGCGCAGGGCCGGCTTGATCAGGCCGATGCATTCATAATGCCGGATCATCTTGGCCGACACGCCTGTGGCCGCTGCCACCTCTCCGATATTCATCATTCCCTCCCCTGCCTGTAGCAGCCCCAGCATGGCGTAAAAAAAACCCCGTCGCCATCGGGCGCCGGGGTTTTGAAGGTGGGAACTTCTGGGAGGGAAACAACAGAAGATGTTGCTGAAGGTAGTTATATGGGTAGAGGGGTTATGGAATGGTTAATCCCGGTAACCGCGAACGCAGCTCTGCACTGCGGCAATGCATAGGTGGCACCACGACCCCTGATCGCTTCCCCACTGCCCCCACGATGCGCTATCACCCACCCCTTGTTTCTTCTTCCAAGGCCTGCTGCATGCTGTCCATCGCCCATAAGATCGCCGCCGAACTGTCCGTACGCACCGCCCAGGTGGAGGCGGCGGTGGGCCTGCTGGATGAGGGATCGACCGTTCCCTTCATCGCCCGCTACCGCAAGGAAGTAACGGGCGGGCTGGACGACACACAGCTGCGCAATCTGGAAGAACGCCTGCGTTACCTGCGGGAGATGGAGGAGCGGCGCGCCACCATTCTGGCCAGCATCAACGAACAGGGCAAGATGACGCCCGAGCTGGCCAAGCAGATCGACGAGGCCGATACCAAGACCCGGCTGGAGGACCTGTACCTTCCCTATCGCCCCAAGCGCCGCACCAAGGCGATGATCGCGCGGGAGGCCGGGCTGGAACCGCTGGCCGACCGTCTGCTGTCCACCCCCACGTGCTCGCCGGAGAATGAGGCCGCCGGCTTTGTCAGTGCGGACAAGAATGTCGCCGATGTGAAGGCGGCCCTGGAGGGGGCGCGCGCCATCCTGGTGGAACGGATGGGCGAAGATGCGACCCTGGTTGGCCGCCTGCGCGACTTTTCTCAGTCCCAGGGCCGCGTTGTGTCGGGTCTGGTGGAGGGCAAGGCCGAGGAAGGGGCCAAGTTCAGCGATTATTTCGACTTCTCCGAACCGCTGACCAAGATGCCGTCGCACCGCGCGCTGGCCCTATTCCGGGGCCGTGCCGCCGGTGTTCTGGATTTGAAGCTGGCGGTGGGCGATGAGCCGCCGGCGGGCAGCCCGCATCCGGCGGAAGGCCTGATCGCCGCCGCCTTTGGCATTCAGGACCGGGGCCGGCCCGCCGACCGCTGGCTGGCCGAATGCTGCCGCTGGGCGTGGAAGACCAAGATTTCCCTGCATATCGAACTGGACCTGATGAATGTCCTGCGCGAGAAGGCGGAGGATGAGGCCATCCATGTCTTTGGCCGCAACCTGAAGGACCTGCTGCTGGCCCCCCCCGCCGGACAGCGTTCCACCCTGGGCCTTGACCCCGGCATCCGCACCGGCGTGAAGGTGGCCGTGGTCGATGCCACGGGCAAGCTGCTGGAGACCACCACCGTTTATCCACACGAGCCGCGCAAGGATTGGCAGGGATCACTGGCCACGCTGGCCGCATTGGTCAAGCGCCATGACGTGGACCTGATCGCCATCGGCAATGGTACCGCCAGCCGGGAGACGGACAAGCTGGCCGCCGACCTGATCGCCCTGCTGCCCGATCACCGCATCACCAAGGTGATGGTGTCGGAGGCGGGCGCGTCGGTTTACTCCGCGTCGGAAGTGGCAGCTTTGGAGTTCCCCAAGCTGGACGTCAGCCTGCGCGGTGCCGTCTCTATCGCCCGGCGTTTGCAGGACCCGCTGGCCGAACTGGTGAAGATCGATCCGAAATCCATCGGCGTCGGCCAGTACCAGCATGATGTCAGCCCCGCCAAGCTGTCGCGCGCTCTGGATGCCGTGGTCGAGGATTGCGTGAACGGGGTCGGCGTTGACCTGAACACCGCGTCGGTGCCGCTGTTGGCCCGCGTGTCGGGCCTGTCGGAAACGGTCGCAAAGAATGTCATCGCGTTCCGCGATGAAAAGGGTGCCTTCCGTTCCCGCCGGCAATTGCTGGACGTGCCGCGCCTGGGGCCGAAGGCGTTTGAGCAGGCGGCAGGCTTCCTTCGCATCCGCGACGGGGAGAACCCGCTGGACGGCTCCTCGGTCCATCCGGAGGCCTATCCAGTGGTCGAACGCATCCTGAAGAAGACCGGCCGGCCGCTCGCCAAGCTGATCGGCGATGTCGGCTTCCTGCAATCGCTCGACCCCGCCGATTTCACGGATGAGAAGTTTGGCATCCCCACCGTCAGCGACATCCTGAAAGAACTGGAGAAACCGGGCCGCGACCCGCGCCCGGAATTCAAGACCGCTCAGTTCAAGGATGGTGTGGAAGAGCTGAAGGATTTGCAGTTGGGCATGGTGCTGGAAGGGGTGGTGACCAACGTCACCGCCTTCGGTGCCTTCGTCGATGTCGGCGTGCATCAGGATGGGCTGGTCCATATCAGCCAGCTTTCCCATACCTTCGTGAAGGACCCGCACAGCGTCGTGAAAGCCGGCGACATTGTGAAGGTCAAGGTCATGGAAGTGGACCTGAAGCGCAAGCGCGTGGCCCTGACCATGAAGCTGGACGAACGCCCCGCCCCCGCACGGCCCGCCGCCCCGACAGGTGACCGCCGCGATGACCGGCGCGGCCCACCGCCCTCGCGGGCACCGCAGGGCCAACAGCGTCCGCCGCAGCAGAACAACCCGCCGCCGAGGAAGCCGGCCCCGGTGGAGGACAATGCATTCGCCGCAGCGTTTGCGGCGGCCAAGGCGAAGGGCAAGCGATAACGCCGCCGACCGCCCGTAAAAAGCCGCAATCCCCCCGTCTGCTTCATCCTCGGCAGTCGGGGGATGTCCGTGCGTTACCTGTCACTTATCGGTCTGGCACTGGCCCTGACTGCTTGCGCGCAGACACCTGCGCCCGAGCCAACGGCAACCCCACCGCCACAGCCAACAAGCGTCGATAACGGCCTGGGCAGCCAGTTCGGCAATTATGAGAATTATGAGACGGGCAGCACCCACCAAAGCCCGTCCGGCCCCTGCCCGATCTATGCCTGGGACCGGCCAATCAGCGGCGGGCGGATCATCCGCTATCTTTCCGCCGCCTGCCCCGCCCCTCAACCGGGCCGCCCGGATGCGGTGCGGATCGTGGATCTGGGCCGACAGGTCATCACACTGTAAACGAAAAGGGCCGGCCCAAACCGGACCGGCCCTTTCCCCTGTCGTACATGACGATCAATAAGTCGTGCGGCCACCGGAAATGTCGAAGGTCGACGCGGTAGTGAAGCTGCACTCGGCGCTGGCCATCCAACTGATCATGGCCGCAACTTCATGCACCTCGCCCAGACGCCCCGCGGGGATCTTGGACAGCATGTAATCGACCTGGCTCTGCGGCAACTGTTCCAGGATCGGGCTTTTGAAGGTGGCGGGCGTCAGGGCGTTGACGCGGATGCCGGTCTTGGCCAGTTCCTTGCCCAGCGACTTGGTAAAACCGATCACACCCGCCTTGGATGCCGAGTAGGCAGAGGCATTGGGGTTGCCTTCCTTGCCGGCCACCGAGGAGACATTGACGATGCGGCCATAATCATTCTTCAGCATGTGCGGGATGACCGCACGGCAGCAATAAAACAGGCCGTTCAGATTGATGTCGATGACCCGACGCCAGCTATCCAGCGGGAATTCCTGCACCGGAACGGTCGCCCCCGTGATTCCGGCGCTGGCGATTAGCACATCGACACGGCCTAGCTTTGCGGCCACCGCGTCCGCTGCCGCCTGCACAGCCTCGGCATCGGTCACATCAAGCTGTACTGCATCGACGGCACCCGTCGCGGCCTTGGCATCGGCCAGGGCATCGGCATTCATGTCCCAGAGGACGACCTTGGCCCCCTCCTGCGTCAGGCGGGCTGCGACTTCCCGGCCCACGCCCGACGCGCCGCCGGTAACAATGGCGACCTGGCCCTTGAAACGGTCGGCATAGATGCTCATGCCACACCTTCCTGGGTCCAGGCGACAACGTCCTGGCGCTGCTCGCCCAGTTTTTCGATGCCCAGGCGTATGACGTCGCCGGCCTTCAGATATTTCGGCTCCGGCTTCTGGCCCAGGCCCACGCCCGGCGGGGTGCCGGTGGTGATCAGATCACCCGGTTCCAGCGTGATGAACTGGCTGATATAGGCGACCAGCTGCCGGCAGGTGAAGATCATGGTCTTGCTGCTGCCATTCTGATAGCGGTGACCGTTCACCTCCAGCCACATGGACAGGTTTTGGGGATCGCCCACCTCGTCCGACGTCACGACCCAGGGGCCGACGGGACCGAACGTGTCGCAGCCCTTGCCCTTGTCCCAGGTGCCGCCGCGTTCGATCTGGAACGCGCGTTCCGACACGTCATTGATCAGGACATATCCCGCGACATGGTCCAGCGCGTTCTCCTCGCTGACATAGCGCGCGCGGCTGCCGATGACGATGCCCAGTTCCACTTCCCAGTCGGTCTTTTCCGATCCCTTGGGGATCATCACCGGGTCATTGGGGCCGGTCAGGCAGGAGATGGCCTTGGTGAACAGCACCGGCTCCGTCGGGATGGGCAGGTTGCTTTCGGCGGCATGGTCGGCGAAGTTCAGGCCGACTGCGATGAACTTGCGCACGCCATTGATGGGCACACCATAGCGTGGGGACCCTTCGACGGCCGGCAGGCTGGCCGGGTCGATGGCGGCGATCTTGGCCAGACCGGCGGGCGACAGCACGTCCGGGGTGATGTCAGACACGATGCCGGACAGGTCGCGGATGGTGCCGGTGGCATCCATCAGGCCCGGCTTTTCCTGGCCCTTGGGGCCGTAACGCAGCAGTTTCATGATAAGTGGCTTTCGTGATCGGAAATGATTGGATTATTTGCCCTGGCCGACATAGGGGCGGTGCAGCTTGACCTCGCGGTTCAGCTCCACGCCAAAGCCGGGCTTGTCGGACAGTTTCAGCTTGCCATTGACGGGCACTGGCTCACCCAGCAGCTGCGGATGGAACATCGGCACGACCTTGTCGGCCTTGGGCGCCATCATCAGGAATTCGGCAAACGGGCTGTTATGGCGCGTGATGACAAAGTGATAGGAATAGACCGACGACCCGTGCGGAATGACCATAATGCCCCGGCTGTCGGCCATATTGGCAATCTTGGTCAGCTCGGTGACACCGCCGCACCAGCCCACATCCGGCTGGATGATGTCGCAGCAATCCATCTCCATCAGCATGCGGAAGCCCCAGCGGGTAGCCTCATGCTCGCCCGTCGTCACCAGCATGCCCGGCGGGGCCTTCTTCTTCAGTTCGGCGTAGCCCCAGTAATCGTCGGGCGACAGCGCCTCTTCGATCCATTTCAGGCCATATTCATGCGCCTTGTGGGCCAGCTTGGTGGCGTAGTTCAGGTCGAGTGCCATCCAGCAATCGAACATCAGCCAGAAATCCTCGCCCACCCGCTCGCGCATGGTGGCCAGTTCTTCGATATTCTTGCGC
Source organism: Niveispirillum cyanobacteriorum (assembly GCF_002868735.1). Taxonomy (GTDB): domain Bacteria; phylum Pseudomonadota; class Alphaproteobacteria; order Azospirillales; family Azospirillaceae; genus Niveispirillum; species Niveispirillum cyanobacteriorum. Next base: position 796,904 of record NZ_CP025613.1, read on the forward strand.
AGGCCTTCCTCGCCTTCCGCCGGGCCATGATGCAGGGGCATCTTGCCGCCGATAAAGCCCATTTGCTTGGCCAGATCGGGGCGCGCGCCGGTGGCATAGAAGGTCAGTTCATCGCGGACCGCACCACCCAGCAGGTGATAGACCGGTTCCTGCCGCAGCTTGCCCAGCAGGTCCCACAGGGCCAGATCGACGCCGGAAATGGCGTTCACCACCAGACCCTTGCGGCCATAATATTGCGAGCCGAAATACATCTGGTCCCAGATCTTCTCCACTTCCACCGGCGAACGGCCGATCAGAAAGCGGGAGAAATGCTTTTCCACCAGATAGCAGGCCGGCTCCCCGCCCGTGGTCACCGCGAATCCGATGGTGCCATCCGACGCCTCGATCTCCACAACCAGCGTGCCAAGCACATTGATGCCAAAGCTCTGCCTGGACTGGCGATATTCGGGATAGCGGCTCATCGGGGTGGCGATATGATCGTCGATCCAGTGGCCATCGCCCTGGTCATGATAATCGGCACCACCACCGCGCACCACATAGGCGCGGACATCGCGGATAAGAGGGAAGGCCATGGTGTTTTCACACTCCCTGAAGGGCATGCGCAGCGGGCAAGGAAAGCGCGCACGTTCTCAATTGTGGGATACAGTTTTATAAAATGGGACAACTTCTGTCAATGCGGTCCTGATACCGGTCACCCTTTCCCACTGGGGGATCAGGCTTGCGTCAGATTTTGATTTATGAGACATCATTCCGCAATATGAGATTCAAGGAGGAAAGCCATGCGTTTGTTGGAAGGCAAAACCGTGCTGATCACCGGTGCATCGCGCGGGATCGGAGCGGCTGTGGCGGTCGAATGCGCCCGGCATGGGGCCAATGTCGCCATCAACTATGCAGCCTCCCCCGCCGCTGCCGAAGATGTGGTGGCGCAGATTGAGGCGCTGGGTCAGAAGGCCATCGCCGTGAAGGGTGATGTGTCCGATCCGGCGGCGGCCCCGGAATTCGTGAAGGCAGCCGTGGCGGCCTTCGGCGGCGTCGATGTCTTCGTCTCTAACGCCGGCATCTGCCCGTTCCATGGGTTCCTGGACATGCCGGTCGATGTGGTTGACCGGACCATCAAGGTGAACCTGAACGGCGCCTATTACATGACCCAGGCCGCCGCCAACCAGATGAAGAATCAGGGCCGTGGCGGGGCGATCATCGCCATCTCCTCCATCTCCGCCCTGGTCGGCGGCGGCATGCAGACCCATTACACGCCCACCAAGGCCGGTGTGCATTCGCTGATGCAGAGCTGCGCCATCGCGCTCGGTCCCTATGGCATCCGCTGCAATTCGCTGCTGCCGGGCACCATCCTGACCGACATCAACAAGGATGATTTGGCCGATACAGCCAAGCGCACCTACATGGAAGGCCGCATCCCCCTGGGCCGCCTGGGCCAGCCGGAAGATATGGGCGGGCCGGTCGTGTTCCTGGCGTCCGATCTGGCCCGCTATGTAACGGGTGCCGCGCTGCTGGTCGATGGCGGCGCGTTTGTGAATTTGCAGTAACCGGTCCCCCACAAAATGCGCGTCTCGCTTTTCATCACCTGCATCAATGACAGCCTGTTTCCCGATACCGGCCGGGCCGTGGTGCGGGTGCTGGAGCGGCTGGGGCATCAGGTGGAGTTTCCGCTGGCCCAGACCTGCTGCGGCCAGATGCATCATAATTCCGGTTATCATGATGACGCGGTGGGCCTGGTCCGCCGCTTCGTCGATACGTTCCAAGATGCGGAAGCCATCGTGATCCCGTCCACCTCCTGCACCGCCATGGTGCGGGGGCAATATCCCTATCTGGCCCAGCATGTGGCCAAGGATGAGGGGCTGCTGCGAGCGGTGGAGGCGATGGCGCCGCGCGTCTTTGAATTCTCCGAATTCCTGACGCAGAAGCTTGGGTTGAGCGATGTCGGTGCTTATTATCCGCACCGGGTCACCTATCACAGCTCGTGCAATTCGCTCCGCTCCCTGAACCTGGGTGACGGGCCGCTGACCCTGCTGCGGCATGTGTCGGGCATCGATCTGGTGGAACTGCCCAATAACCGCGAATGCTGCGGCTTTGGTGGCACCTTTGCCGTGAAGAATGCCGAGACCAGCACCGCCATGCTGACCGACAAGATGCGCCACATCCTGTCCACCGGGGCGGAGATCTGCACCGCCGGCGACAATAGCTGTCTGATGCATATTGGCGGCGGCCTGTCGCGGCAGCGCACGGGCGTGCGTACGGTGCATCTGGCGCAGATCCTGGCCTCCACGGCGGAGGAACCCTGGGCATGAGCACCAATTTCCCCACCCGCGCCGCCGATGGACTGCGCAACACGCAGCAGCGGCGCAACCTGGCCAAGGCCACCAATACCATCCGGGGCAAGACCGCCAAGGTCACCGCCGAACTGCCGGACTGGGAAGCGCTGCGCGAGGCCGGCAAGGCCATCAAGCGGGAGGCGCATGCCAAGCTGGACCAATACCTGCTGCAACTAGAGGAAATGGTCACCAAGGCAGGCGGTCATGTTCATTGGGCCGCCGATGCGGCCGAGGCGCGAGAGATCATTGTCCGCCTGACGAGGCAAGCGGGCACCGATCAGGTCATCAAGATCAAGTCCATGACCACGGACGAGATTGAGCTGAACCCCGCCCTGGAAGAAGCCGGCATCCGCCCCTATGAAACCGATCTGGCCGATATGATCGTGCAGATGGCGAAGGAGAGGCCGTCGCATCTGCTGGTGCCCGCCATCCACAAGAACCGCGTGGAAATTCGCGATCTTTTCCGGGCGGAAATGGGGGAGCATGGCACTGGCCTGTCCGACCGTCCGCCCGACCTGACGCGCGCCGCCCGCGCCTATCTGCGCCAGAAATTCATGGAGACGAAGGTCGCCATCAGTGGCGCCAACTTCGCCGTGGCCGAGACAGGCACCGTGGGCGTTGTGGAGTCGGAGGGCAATGGCCGCATGTGCCTGACCCTGCCTCAAGTCCTGATCTCCATCATGGGCATCGAAAAGGTGCTGCCACGCTTCGATGACCTGTCGGTGTTCCTCCAGCTACTGCCCCGCGCGGCCACGGGGGAGCGGATGAACCCCTATAATTCGCTCTGGACCGGGGTGCATGCAGGCGACGGGCCATGCGAATTCCATCTGGTGCTGCTGGATAATGGCCGCAGCAAAATCCTGGCGGATGAGGTGGCGCGCGAAACGCTGCACTGCATCCGCTGTTCGCGCTGCCTGAACGTCTGTCCCGTCTATGAACGGGCAGGCGGCCATGCCTATGACAGCATGTATCAGGGACCCATCGGCGCCATCGTCACGCCGCAGCTGCGTGGCCTGGAGGAGGCAGGGAGCCTCCCCTATGCCAGCAGCCTGTGCGGCGCGTGTCATGAAGTATGCCCGGTCAAGATTAACATTCCGCAAATCCTGGTCCATCTGCGTGGCCGCGTGGTTCGCGAGGGCCATGCCGGCAAGGGAGAGGCGCTGGCCATGGGGGTCGCCGCCCGCATGTTCGGCAACCAAGGGGCCTTGGACTGGTCATTGTGGGCGGGTCGGCTGGGCCAGAAGCTGCTGATGCGGGATGGCACCCTGCCCTGGCTGCCCCCGCCCTTGTCCGGCTGGACCCTGTCGCGCGATTTCCCAGCGCTGCCGGAACAGAGCTTCCGCGACTGGTGGCAGAAGCGGGAGGACAAGTGATGAACGGTCGTGACCTGATCCTGTCGCGCGTGCGCGCCGCCATCGCCGGCAGCCCGCCACCCGTCACACCCACCCCGGCCATCAACCGCGTGTGGGAAGGCGACCGCGAAGCCATGGTGGAACGGTTCCTGGACCGGCTGCGCGATTACAATGTGGGTGTGACCCGGACCAGCGGCACTGTAGCCCCTGCCTTGGCCGGCATTCTGGCAGGCCGTGGCATTGACCGGCTGGCTGTACCGACCGACCTGCCGGCGGAATGGCGGCCAGATGGGGTGGCACTGGTACCCGATGATAATCTGCCCCATGGCGCGCTGAACGCCATTCCCGGTGCCCTGACCGGGGCGGCCTTGGCCATTGCCGAGACGGGCAGTATCGTTCTGGATGGCGGGGCGGCACAGGGACGGCGCGCCCTGACCCTGCTGCCCGATTATCACCTCTGCGTGGTACGGGCCGAACAGCTGGTCGGGCTGGTGCCTGAAGCCATCGCCGCCCTGGTGCCCAACCGCCCCATCACCTTCTGTTCTGGTCCCTCGGCCACCGCCGATATTGAGCTGGACCGGGTGGTGGGCGTGCATGGACCGCGACGGCTGGATGTCCTGTTCGTGGGTTGACACACCAATGAAGAAGGGGGCGCCTGGTTGAAGCGCCCCCCCACTTACTCAGTGATTATCCCGCGGCACCCCATAGGTCTCGGCAATGCGCTGGAACTGTGCCGCCGGTTCCAGGATGGCGCCGTCGCCCAACTGCCCCACCATGCGGCGCTGAATTTCCTGCCACGGCGTTTGCGAGGCCGGATAGCGATAGCCACCCGCCGCCGCCAGTGCCCGCTGACGCTCCGCGATCTCCGCATCCGGGATCAGGATATCGGCCCGGCCCTTGCGCAGGTCGATCCGCACCCGGTCGCCGCTGCGCAGGATGGCCAGATTGCCGCCTGCTGCCGCCTCTGGTGAGGCATTCAGGATGGAGGGCGAGCCTGAAGTGCCCGACTGCCGCCCGTCGCCGATGCAAGGCAGGACGCTGACGCCCTGTTTGATCAGATAGGCAGGGGGCCGCATGTTCACCACTTCTGCCGCCCCTGGATAACCGATAGGGCCGGCCCCGCGCATCACCAGGATGTCGTTGGGGCCAATATCCAGGGCGGGATCATCGATGCGGTGATGATAATCCTCCGGCCCGTCGAACACGAAGGCACGGCCTTCGAACGCCTCGGGATCGGCGGGGTTTGACAGATAGCGCTCCCGGAATTCCGCGCTGATCACCGAGGTCTTGACGATGGCATTGTCGAACAGGCTGCCGCGCAACAAGATGAAACCGGCCTCGGGCTTCAGCGGATTGTCGAAGGTGCGGATAACCTCCGGCATTTCGATCTCGCGGCCCCGGCAATTATCCCCGATGGTGCGGCCATTGACGGTCATGGCATCTTCGCGAATCAGGCCCTGGCCCATCAGCTGATTGACCACGGCGGGCACGCCGCCGGCATGGTGATAATCCTCGCCCAGATACTCCCCCGCCGGCTGAAGGTTCACCAGCAGCGGGATTTTATGGCCATAGGTCTGCCAGTCATCAAGCGACAGTTCCACGCCCATATGCCGCGCGATAGCGGCCAGATGGATGGGGGCGTTTGTGGACCCGCCGATGGCCGAATTCACGACGATGGCGTTCAGGAAGGCATCGCGCGTCATGATGTCGGACGGCTTCAGGTCCTCCTCCACCATGCCCACGATGCGCTTGCCCGTCTCGTACGCCACCTGCTGGCGTTCGCGATAGGGGGCGGGAATGGCGGCGGAGCCGGGCAATTGCATGCCCAGCGCTTCGGCCAGCGAATTCATGGTGGTCGCCGTGCCCATCGTGTTGCAATAGCCCGTGGACGGGGCAGAGGAGGCAACCAGATCGATGAAACCCTTATAATCGATCTCACCCGCCGCCATCATCTGGCGCGCCTTCCAGACGATGGTACCCGATCCCGTGCGCTCCCCCTTGTGCCAGCCATTCAGCATGGGGCCGACCGACAGGGCGATGGCTGGAATATTCACGGTCGCGGCGGCCATCAGCATGGCCGGCGTGGTCTTGTCGCAACCGATGGTCAGCACCACCCCGTCCAGCGGGTAGCCGTATAGCAGCTCCACCAGCCCCAGATAGGCGAGGTTGCGGTCAAGGCCCGCCGTCGGGCGCTTGCCCGTCTCCTGAATCGGATGAACGGGGAATTCGATGGCGATACCGCCCGCAGTGCGGATGCCTTCCCGGATACGTTCCGCCAGCACCACATGGTGGCGGTTGCACGGGGACAGATCCGATCCTGTCTGGGCGATACCGATAATGGGCTTGCCCGACTGCAATTCCTCCCGGCTCAACCCGAAATTCAGATAGCGCTCCAGATAGAGCGCCGTCATGTCGGCATTGGCGGGGTTGTTGAACCATTCCTGCGACCGCAGGCGGCGGGGTGACATGCCCTGCGCGACCTGATCCTTGGCCATAACCTATTCTCCCTGGAACCACCGGCACACGTCCTGACGAACGTCCCGACTGTTTTCGGATAGCACGTCTTTTACTAGATTTCCATTATTATATTATAAATACGGAGACATGATTACATGATGACCGTGACAGGCCGGCGCAAATCCGATTGGCAATGATGTTGTGAAAAGCGCGCTGGCGGAACAAGGCACGCTGCTGCCGCGACTCCGTCAAACCCCGAACTGGACGTGCAGATCGTCCAGCGTGCTGCGGATATGGTCGGCCACCAGACGATCCACCCGTTCCGCATCCATGGATATCCAGGCCTCCAGAATGGCCCGGTGTTCAAGCCGTGCCCGATCCTCCCGCCCCTTCGGCTCCAGATGCAGGCGGACATAGCGTTCCGACAGGATGTGAAGCCGTTTCAGCAACTGATAGGTCACGGGGCCCCCCGGCTTGATCAGTGACAGATGGAACAGGCGGTTCTGGGTGACGTGATCGGCACCGTCGCGGTCCTGATCCAGTTCCAGTGCCGCCAGGGCCGCACAGGCCGCCGCATGATGGTCCGGTGTCGCACGACGCGCGCCATCCACCACGGCGCCGGGTTCCAGTTTCAGGCGCAACGCGAAAACTTCCGCTGCCTCCGCCTTGGTCAAAGGGCGCACCACGTAGCCACGATTGGGATAGGAGATCAGCAGCCCATCCTGTTCCAGACGGCCCAGAGCCTCCCGCAAGGGGATCTTGCTGACGCCCAGCTCCGTTGCGATCACGTCCTGGCGTAGCGGCGTGCCAGCAGGGATGGCGCCGCACAATATCTTGCGGCGCACCGCCTCATAGGTCTGGTCCGACAGGGTTCTGACAATGATGCTCATCGCGGCGCCGGGACAGGAGACAGGGAAATCATCATACTTATACCAGTGACGGGAAGGTCCGTGCGCGAGAAGAATGCACGTACCAGGAAAAGATGAGCGAGCCTGTACACGCTTTACTGATGGGCGGACAATGGCGTCGGCTGCTGGCCCCGCCCGCTGTCGCGGTCACCAAAGACCACACGGTTGCGGCCCGCCTGTTTGGCGCGGTAAAGCGCGGCATCGACCCGGCCCGTCAGACGGGCCAGATCATTGTCCTGGGGGCCATATTGGGCACCGCCGACACTGGCTGTCAGGCCGATGACACTGCCCTCATGCTCCACGGGCTTGGCCGCCACCATCTCCCGGATACGTTCGGCCACGACGCGGGCTTCGGCCTCATCCGTTTCGGGCAGCAGCACGGCCAGTTCCTCCCCGCCATAGCGGGCAACGATATCAGTGGTCCGTACCGATGCCAGCACGCGCTGCGCCGCCGCGCGCAGGGCGGCGTCCCCGGCATTGTGGCCGAACGTGTCATTCACCAGCTTGAAATGATCCAGATCCACGAGCAGCAGGCTGAACGGACGTCCATAACGCTGCGCACGGTCGATCTCCGCCAGACCGGCCTCGTCAAACCGGCGACGGTTCAGAAGGCCGGTCAGGGCGTCGGTGGACGCCAGGCGCTCCAGTTCGGCATTGGCATCGACCAGATCCTGCGTGCGTTGCGCCACCAGCCGTTCCAACCAGCGCCGCTGCCGCCGCAAGGCCGCCGTCCGGGCCTGGATCACCAGCCCCAGCAGGGCCAGCACGGCCACCACGGCCCCTATCCGCGCCAATCCCGTCTGGTACCAGGACGGCAGCACGGTGATGGCAACGGTGCGCGTGGCACTGCCCCAGACCCCTTCCTTGTTGGTGGCGCGCAGACGCAGCGTATAGCTGCCGGGCGGCAGGTTGGTGTAGGTGGCAAGCCGGCCCAGCGCATCCACCTCCACCCAGCCCTTGTCGAACCCATCCAGCGTATAGCTGTAGCGCAGACTGCCGGGACCGGCATAATCCAGGGCCGCAAAGCCGACGGTCAGCGTCTGGGCCCCTGCCGGGAGGTTGATGGCCGCCTGCGACGGCTTGGCCACCTTGGCGGCACCGATGGCCGTCTCCATCGGCGCCAGGGCCGTGAGGTTCAGGGCGGCAGCAGGGATCGGTTCGTTGTCGATACGAACCTCCGTCACCACAAGAGGCGGCTGATAGTCCCATCCGCGCAGGGCGGCGGGCCGCACGACCGTCAACCCCTCCCTTCCGCCGAACAGCAGCGCGCCTCCTTGCAGCCGCGCGGCAGAGCCGACCCATGTCCCCCGCACACCCAGACCGTCATCCCAGCCGACGGCGGTGATGGCGCGGGTGTCAGGATCGATGCGGGCCAGACCATCCTCCGTGCTGACCCAGATCTGTCCGGCATCGTCCATGACCATGGCCTGCACGCTATCGCCGGGCAGGCCATGGCGCTGTGACAGGGTGGTGAAGCGGTATCGTTCATCCGACAGGTCGCTGCCCAGTACACTGACCCCGCCGCCCAGCGTGCCCACCCAAAGGCGCCCCTGCCGGTCGTAAATCAGGCCGGTAATGTAGTTATGGGCCAACGAGGACCAGTCCCAGGACCGGTTCTGTACCCGGCGGATATGGCCGGTACGCGGATCGATCAGGTGCAGGCCGCGATGGGTCCCGGCCCAGATGCGACCGTCTGGTGCGGTTGCCAACACGCGCACCCGGTCATCGGCCAGAGTGGTGGCGTCATCCGGATCATGGCGGAAATGGGTGACCGCACCGCTGCGCGGATCAAACCGGACCAGCCCATCGGTCGCCAGCCACAATTCACCGTCACGCACCAGGATGGCGTGGATGGGCGACCCGGCAAGGGTCCCAGGCAGGTCGACCTGCCGCACCTGACCCGTCGCCCGCGAATAACGCGCCAGCCCCAACTGCGTGCCGATCCAGACGGTATCCGTCCCCTCCTCAGCCATGGACAGGACATTGGCGCGCGGTAATCCCTGTCCCGGCGCACCACCGGGCGGCAGGCGAACACGGTCGCCCTTGGCCGGATCGAGAATATCGATGCCTTTGGACTCGAACCCCAGCCAAACCTTGCCATCACTGGCCGCCAGGATGGAGCGGACCTGCGGCTCACTGGGGCTGTCGGGGTGCGAGGGGGAGGAGAAGATAGACAGAATGCCCTGATTGGCAGGGTTGTGCACATTCACGCCCCCACCCCAGGTCGCCACCCAGATCAGGCCGGACCGGTCCCGCAGCATGGCGCGCACGGCATCGCTGCTGATGCTGGCCAGCACGGCGGGATCATGATGGATGGACCGCAGCACCCCGGTATCCAGGTCCAGCTCCAGAAGCCCGCCGGGATCGGTGGCGATCCAGATACGGTCACGGACATCGCCATCGATACGCAGATCCTGGATGGCCCGGACCTGCGGACGGTCGGCGATACGCCCATCGGCACGGGCCATGTCATAGGATTGTGAGATGCCTGTTTCCAGATCGTGACAGACGACGATGCCGCCGCGCGTGCCGATCCAGACACGACCGCGCGCATCCTCGAACAAGGTAGTGATGGAGGCATCAGGCGGGATGCTGGGCAGTGACAGCACATCATGCGCATCCTCGAACGCGCTGTGTCCCTGACGACGCAGGGCCAGCCCCCGGTCGGTCGCCACCCAGAGGGTGCCCTGCCGGTCGAACAACAGATCCAGCACGACATTACCCGGCAGGCCACCGGACCCGCCGCCATCCTGTATCTTGTAATTCTCCGCCGCCCCGGTATCAGCATCCAGCCGGGCCAGGCCGGAGCGCAACGCCACCCAGATATTACCTTCCCGGTCTTCCGCGAAGCGGTAGGCCGTGGGGTGGGCCAACCCGCCCGGACCCGCCGGATAGCGGGCAAAGCTCTCCGTTTCCGGAATGAACCGGGCGACACCGCCATTATTGGTGCCCACCCACAAGCGCCCCCGCTGATCCACATGCAGCGCGTTGACATAGCCGTCGGGTAGAGAGGATGGATCACGGCTGTCCGGCTGAAACACCCGGAAGCGGTAGCCGTCGAAACGGGTCAGACCGACCGGTGTGCCAACCCAGATGAAGCCGGCGCGATCCTGTGCAATGGCTGTGACAATGTCGCTGGGCAGGCCGGCACCACGACCGATGCGCTCAAAAAGCACCTCGGCCCTGTCATTCCAGTAGCTGTCGCCATGTAAGCCGGGGACAGGGTCAGCCGCCTTTACGCTGCCAACCCCAAACAGGATGCAGAGGAACAGCACGGCAAGCCTGTGGAACCGACGCATGGCCGGCATCCAGCCGTGTGTTGGCCCAACCGCATTGCCCAAACCGCTCCTCCGCCTCAAATTGAACAGAGATTACCATTTCCAGACGGAATTCACCATGCGGCTTCAGGTTGCGGACGGGACAACGGGAAATCCGTCGCGTCTATGGGCCATCAGCGATCTGCATCTGTCCATGTCCGCCAACCGGGCCGGGATCGAGGCTTTGCCCGACCATGGTGAGGATTGGCTGATCCTGGCCGGCGACGTGGCGGAGAAGCCGGACGATCTGGCCTGGGCCTTCGAACTCCTGTCCCGCTGCTTCGCCCGCCTGATCTGGGTTCCCGGCAATCACGAACTCTGGACGATCAAGGGACCGGACGGCGCGGTTCTGGCGGGAGAGGCCAAGTATCGGGCCATGGTGGATGTGGCCCGCACGCACGGTGTCGTCACACCGGAGGACCCCTATCCCGTCTGGGAAGGGGTCGGCGGGCCGGTGCTGCTGGCCCCGATTTTCTTAGGTTTCGACTACTCGTTCCGACCGCCGGAGATAAAGCTGGAAACCGTGCTGGAATGGGCATGGGAAAAGCGGCTGCGCAGTGCCGATGAGACGCGCCTGTTGCCCACCCCCTATCCGACGCGCCAGGACTGGTGCGCCGCGCGCGTCGCCTGGACACAGGCCCGGCTGGAACGGGAGGTGCCGGCGGGCATGCGAACCGTGCTGATCAACCATTATCCGCTGCGCCAGGATCTGGTGACCCTGCGCCGCATCCCGCGCTTCAGCCCCTGGTGCGGGACCGTTGCGACCGAGAATTGGCACCAGCGTTTCAACGCGCTGGCCTGCATCCACGGCCATCTGCACGTTCCCGCCACCCACTGGCGCGACGGCGTGCGGTTCGAGGAAGTGTCCCTGGGCTATCCACGGCAATGGCAGCCCCATGGCCGCGGGCCCGACCGGGCCCTGCGGCTGGTTCTGCCTTTATAACCAGAGACCGGTATCGGCGGCCGCAATGACCCGCCCCTCCGCCATGCCGAACTGGATATAGTGCAGCAGCGGGGAGGCCCCGGCGGCAGCCACATCCATATGGGTCGACAGATAGGTGGAGGTATCGAACCAGGCCGATGGGTCCCGCCCTTCCCGCCAGCCATAAGTCAGGTAATGGGTCAGCGCGCTGTCGATGGCGCCCGTCCTTACCGCTGCGGCAACATCGGGATTCTGGGTCAGATACCAGCTGGGGCTGAACAAGGCCCCAAATTCCCGACCCTCGCGCTGACCATAGCGGATGAAATGCTCCAGCCCGTCGGCATAACCGCCGGCACTGACCGCCGCCGCGACATCGGGATTGTGCGATAGATAATAGGTTTCGTCATACAGCCCCAGGGGCAGACTGGTTGACGGGAACCCGGCCCGGCCCTCCGCCTTGCCATACTGCATGTAATGCTGAAGGCCGGAACGGTACCCACCTGTCTGCACAGCGGCGGCCACATCCGGGTTGGTCGAGAGATAGTAACTTTCGCTGAACAGCCCGCCATCATAGTCGCGGTCAGCCGAGGCCGCCCGAAACTCCGCCCGGCCATATTGCAGGAAATGCTGATAGGCGCTGCGTAGCGACCCCGCCTGCACCGCCGAGGCGACGTCGGGATTATGCGCCAGATAGAAGGCGCTGTCGAAGGTGGCGTTGGTCAGGCGTCCTTCCGACTGACCGGAGAGGGCGTAATGGGCGGCACCACTGCTGAACTGACCGGTCCGCACGGCGGCCGCAACGTCGGGATTGGCGGCAAGATATGCCGCTTCACTGAAACCGGTGACGCTGCCCGTATTCGCCTGAACACCCTGCGCACCGCTCAGCAGCACGACACGGTCGGTGAAGCGCAGGGCCTCCACACTGCTCAGCAGATCGATACCCAGGGCGCCCGTCTTGTCCGCCACCGAAATTCGGCCATCGGACAAAGTGGTAATGACGGCATTGGCGAAAATCGTGTCGAACCGAGCAACATCGAAACCGTCGCCACCAAACAGCTGGTCACCGCCAGCCCCACCAACGAGCCGGTCATCACCGATGCCGCCGCTTATCGTGTCATTGCCAGCATCGCCGTAGAGCAGGTCGTTGCCGCCAAGGCTGCCCACGAAGTCATCGCCGCCGCCACCGCGCAAGGTGTCGTCGTCGGCACCCAGCGTGAAGCTTTGCGCATTACTATCGCCAACCACAAAGTTGGAGCCGCTGCCACCCGTGACGGTAACCGCACCGGTGATGACCGCGAAATCAACATTGTCGACCTGCAACTTGGATCCAGCCGGCAGGTTGCTGGCATTGATGATCAACGCTTCCTGGGTGGTGGAGCTACTGCCGCCGGTAATAACAATCGGTGTGCTGGAAAGGGCCGAGCTGGACTGAACCGGCGTCAGCGTACGGACAACCAGGGCCGTGCCACTGGAGGCCGCGTTGGCAAAATCCGTGACAGAGCCCAGGACCACGCTGTCGCCACTCGCCGTGGTGCCGGACAGACCGCTGGTCAGCGTGGATGCCGCCTGGGTGGAGGATACAGGAGTGGACCGCCCGGATGCGGTCAGGGACACGCCTACTGGCAAGGTTACCGCCAGGACCGTTTCTGCACTTCCGCCAGTGCCGCTGGTGACCAGCGGCACATTGCTGGGCGTATTAGTGCCACTGCCCGACACCGGGGTAATGGTGGTGGTTGTCGTCGCCTGACCACTGCTGTCGGTCCCCGTCTGTGTGGACACCGAAGAACCACCGATGATCACAGGCGGCGAGGTTGGCGGCGACACGGGCGGGGATACAGGCGGGGAAACCGGGGGCGATACCGGCGGTGACACAGGCGGCGAGACGGGCGGGGACACTGGCGGGGAAACGGGTGGCGACACTGGCGGTGAAACCGGTGGAGAAACGGGCGGGGACACAGGTGGCGAGACCGGCGGAGACGTCACCGTGATAGAGAAATTGGCACTGCTGACATTGCTGGCGCTGTCGGCTGCCTGCACGGTGATGCTGGAAGTGCCCGCCGTCAGGGCCGAAGCATCGGCAACGGTGACGATGCCCGTGGAACTGTTGATGGCAAACGCGCTGCCCGGATTGGTGGTCAGGCTGTAGCTGATGCTGCCAACCGCATCGGTGGCAGCGGCGGTGATGCCGACAGCGGTGCCATTGCTGGCGCTGGTGGAGACGCTGTTGGCCGTGCTGTCACTATCCGTCGGGGTGGTCGGCGCGGTTGCGTCAGCTGTCACGGTGACGGTGATCTCGTCGCTGTCGCTGGCACTGGCCAGGTCCGTGCTGACAATGCTGATCGTGCCAGATCCCGCCGATGTGCCCTTGAAGGACAGGTTGCCCAGCGCCGTATTCACCTGCGAAACAGACCCCGAAATGGTCAGGGAGGACGTGCCGGACCCGGTGATGGTTCCTGTACCCCCGCTGGCCGACAGGTTGCCGTTGGAAGCGGAAAGCTGCACCGTCAGCGTATCACCGCTATCGTTATCGGTGACACTGACGGCGTTTCCACCTGTCAAGGCTTTGGACTGACCATTCTCCACACTGATGCTGCCGGGCACGGAATTGACCGGTGTGGTATTGGCCGGCGCTGCGATGGTGACGGCAAAGCTGTCGGCATCGGTCAGGCTGCCATCGCTGCTGCTGACACTGATGGTGGCGGTACCGGTCGTGCTACCCGTCAGGGTCAGACCGGCCATGGTATTAGACACATCGGTCGGCGTGCCGCTGATGGTAATGGTGGCGGTGCCGGAATTGCTGACACTCGCCGAACCGCTGGCCGCGGCGGCCAACGTGCCATTGCTGGTACCGATCGTCGTGGTGACACTGGTGCCGTTGTCAGTGACCGACAAGGCGTTTCCGCCGGTAAAGCCAAAAGCCTGACCCTTGGTAGCACCCGTGACGGTCGTACCCGGCACGGTGTTGACAGGGGCGGTATTGGTCGGGGCCGTCACGGAATAGGAGATGGTGCTGCTGGCGGTGCCACCCTGCCCATCACTTGTGGACATGGTAATGGTCGCTACGCCCGGATCGGTGCCCGTGAAGGTCAGCGTATCGATGGCGCTGTTCAGGTCGGTCTGATTGGCGCCGCTGAACGTTACGGAGCTGTCGGAATTCTTCGTGTAGGTGACGCTGCCTTTCGAGGCATTGCTGCCCGCCAGGGTGCCGGCGCTGGTGGTGAAGGTCACCGTCAAGGTGTTGGTACTGTCGGCGTCGCTGACCGACACATTGGTCACGGTGGTGGCCACATCTTCCGTCGCCGACTGGGTTGTGCCCGGTACGGAATTGACGGGGTTATTGTTGATGGCCGCCGCCGCCGTGACATTGACACTGATCGTGTCACTGTCACTGCCGCCCAAGCCGTCGCTGGTCGCCACGCTGATGCTGGTGGTTCCGGCACTGGTCGGCGTGAAACTCACGGCCGCCAGCGCGGTATTCACGGCGCTGACCGACCCGGTCAGGGTCAGGCTGCCGGTACCGGACCCGGTGCCGCTGCTGGAGGTGAAGGTGCCGCCACTGCTGGTCAGCGTCACAGTCATGGTGGAGACGCTGCTGTCGCTGACGCTGATCAGGTTGGCATCCGCCAGATTGACCGCCGTCCCGGCGGTGGCATTGATGCTGCTGGGCACACTGTTCAGGGGGGCGGCATTGGCCACGACAGTGACGTTGAAACTGTCGGCATCCGACAGACTGCCGCTATCAGTCGTCGTGACAGAGATGGTCGCTGTGCCAACCGCCGAACCGGTATATTTCAGCGTCTGAAGTACGGCGTTCAGATTGCTGACCACGGTGCCGGTATTGGCCGTCAGGGTCAGGGTCTGATCGCTGTTGGAGGGCGTCACCGTGACATTGGCATTGCCCGTCGCTGACAGGGTCCCGCTGGACGCCGTCAGGACGATTGTCATGGAATTGTCCTGGGTGCTGTCAGCGATGCTGACACCCGTGATGGACAGGGCCGCCCCTTGTGTGGCGGAAAGGACAGTGCCGGGCACCGTGTTGACCGGGGAAACGTTCTGTTCGGGAGGAACCAGGGCCATGTCTTGCTTCCGTTCGGGGAGACATCAGTGAGCGGATGAGGAGGGGAATTGCCCGTCCTCAGCCCGTCCCGAAATTGCTGTCGGTCAAACCTGTGAACCCAACCAGGGTAAGGGTTGCCGTACCGCCGATCGTGATGATCGTGTCGCTTCCGCTTGTGTTGATTTGCAGACTGCCGTCTGTGCGGGCGACAGTGGCGTTGATATTCAGGATATCGTTGCTGCTGAAGCCATTGATGGTGTCGTTGCCATCGCCGGTTACCCACCGGATCACGGCAGCACCGGTGCCCAGATTAATGGTGTCATTGCCGGTACCCGCATCCACATAATCATCACCGCCGCCGCCATTGATCGTGTCATTGCCGGCACGCCCCAGAATGCCATCGCCGGTCGACGTACCCGTGATCGTCTCCCCCAGAACCGTGCCATAGATGTATTTGCCGCCACCGCCCCCTTGAATATCGACGGTTTCGATGGCGATGCGCACAAACTGGTCGGCGAACTGCAACGCTTCGAAAGCGGCAATATCATCCGTCCCATCGTCACCGTTGCTGGTGTTGTTATCGATGATCTGGAAATTGCTGCCGCCAAGATGGTCGATGGTGTAATCCGCGAAATTGCCGGAATACACGGCGATATCAATACCCGAGGCATTATCACCGCCATCCATGACGTCGGCGCCGGAACCGCCAATCATGATGTCGGCACCGTCACCGCCTTCCATCGTGTCCCCGCCTGCACGGCCTTCCAGCACATCATTGTCTGACGTGCCGGTGATCGTGTCGCCAGTTGCAAGCTCTGTCCCAATTTGCAATTTGCCGTCGGCAGAGGTGTACGTGACCAACCGGACGAAGTTGTCGTTGAACGCGATACCCTCAACATTCTCCAGGCGGAAGGTGCGCGTGTCATTGACCACCTGGAAGACGCCCGCCGACAGCTTGGTGATGGACACATCCTCAAGATTGGCATGGATGCGGATCGTGTCATTACCGCCCATGCCATTGACGGTATCGTTGCCACCGTCGCCCGTGTCAAAGAAATCATCACGAGAATCAGCACCAGTTAGGCTTTCGCTGAACCGGGTCCCCTCAATAAAGGCAGTAGTCCCTCCCTGGCCGATGGTCGTCGACGCGCCGATGCGGATGACAGTGTCATTGAAGGCAAGCAACTCGACATTGGTCAGGGTGTCGGTCCCGTCGTTGCCGCCATTCGCTTGGTCCTGGTCCTGCACAGTGACCGTACCGGCATTGAAAGACAGAACGTAACCATCGGAGTCACTGTTGTAGCGCACAACGTCATTGCTGCCGTCGCCGCCATTGATGGTATCGTCGCCGGTGCCGCCGACGATGAAGTCATTGCCATCGCCGCCAGTGATACTGTCGTCACCGCCGCCGCCATTAATATTGTCGTCACCGTTACCGGCCGTGATGGTTTCGGCAAACTCCGACCCGGTGATGATCTTATTGCCACCGATCTCCTGGGTCGTAACGGTCAGACGAACAGTCCGGTCAGTGAAACTGAGCATTTCCACGCCGGTCATGCTGTAGCTGCTGCCGCCGATACTGTAGGTGGCCGTGCCCGCATTCTGTGACAGGAATGCGGAATTATAGGTCAGGTCCAGCGCAACAGTGTCGATGCCATCCCCGCCCGTAATCGTGTCAGTGCCCTGGCCCGGACGAATGAAGTCGGCGTCGCTGGTGCCCGTAATGGCATCATTGTAACGCGTACCTTCATAGTAATTGCCGTTGCCAGTGCCCGTGATGTCAAAGACACCCACAGTGACGCGCACAAACCCCTGATCCTTGAAGGATAGCGCCTCGATATTGGTCAGAGTGTCGGTGCCATCATCGCCATCGGCGGTATTATTGTCCGTGACGGTGACGGTGCCGCCGCTGATGCTGACGGAGTAATCGGCAAAGTTACCATTGTAACGGGCCATGTCGATGATGGGATTGTTGTTGGCATCTGTGCCGTTGGCGCCGCCGTCAATGGTGTCGTTGCCCAGTCCGCCTTCCAACTGGTCGCCGCCAGACCCACCGGAAAGGCTGTCCGCGCCCTTGTTCCCGCGGATGAAATCGTTGCCGGCACCGCCGGTCAGGGTCTCGGCAAAGTCGGTGCCATCGATGAACTTGTTGCCGTTGTTCTCCGACTCATAGGCCGTCAGTCGCAGGTAGCCGTCGGTGAAGCTGACGCTTTCGACGTTCTTCAACACGGCGGTATCGCCGCCGATGGCGACATTCACATCGCTGCCCGACTTGGTGATCGTGGCATTGGCGATGCTGGTATTGAAGAAGACATTGTCCTCTCCACCCGCACCATCCACCGTGTCATTGCCGGTACCGGGGTTGAAGCTGTCGCGATTGGCCGTCCCGGTCAGGGTATCGGTAAAGCGGGTACCCTCCACATAGGTGGAGCCATCCTGGTTGGTGAAAACATACGGCACCAGTCGGACAAAACCCTGATCCTTGAAGCTAAGGACCTCAACACCCGTCAGCGTGTCGGTGCCGTCATCCCCATCCTGGCCGGCTTGGTTGTCCGTAATGGTGAAGGTTGTCACGCCGCCATTGGTCACCGAACTGATCGTATAGGTGGAGAAATTACCGTCGTAACGCGCCACATCCAGCAGCGCGTTGCCTTGCTGGTTGGTGCCGTTGTCACCGCCCTGAATAACATCGTTGCCGGCACCACCCTGGAAATAGTCGCCACCGGCACCGCCAATCAGCGTGTCATTGCCGGCGCGGCCATTCAGGAAGTCATTGCCGGCACCGCCCGTAATGCTGTCGCCGAACGCATCGGTACCATCATAGGAATTGCCATCCGGCCCCGTAAAGGTCGCAACATTCAGGCGCACATAGCCATCGGTGAAGGCAAGGCCTTCGACATTGGTCAGCCTGTCGGTGCCGTTGGCCGCCGTGGTTAGCGTCATGCTGCCATCGTTGTTGCGGACGATGGTGTAACCGGCGCCGATGGTCTGGCTCATGATGACATTGTCGTCACCAGCGCCACCGTCGATGGTGTCATTGCCGGTACCGCCATCAATGGCGTCCTGACCGTCACCGCCCAGGATACTGTCATTGCCGGCGCGGCCCTGCAGGTAGTCATTACCGGCCAGACCGCTGATCGTGTCTTCCCCATCGCCGCCTGTCAGGTTCTCGGCATTGGCCGTGCCCGTGATGACCAGATTGGCCGACGACGTGATGTCCGATCCCGACAGGCGCAGATTGGCGGCCTCAATCGCTGTCGACAGTTCAATGGTCAGGTCGGCACCCGCCGTCCCGTCAATGCCGACATAGATCCGCGTTACGCCATTTACGATTTCCGACTGGACCGCCCCTGCCGTCAGGGTGCTGCCATTGCCGGTGGTAACGCTGCCGGTCAGGGTCAGGCCATTGATGGTGATGCGGTCACCCGGGCTGAAATCCGTGATGCGGTCGGTGCCCTGGGCCAGCAGCGTGCTGCCATTGCCCAACGGATCGAAGGCGTAATAATAGAACGTGTCATCACCGCCGCCGCCGGTCAGGCTGTCATTGCCGCCCATGCCGGCAATGGTTTCGACACCCAGGCCGCCCTGTACCGTATCGGCAAAGCTGCTGCCCGAAATCTCGACAACTTCAATCTGGCGCAGGGTGTCGGTGACGCTGTTGTTGATCTGCACCTGCCCGGCAGAGACGCGAACAAGCAGGCCACCCGTGGCGCCATCGGCCAAATCATAGGCCGCAACGTCGTTGCCAGCCCCACCTTCCAGCGTGTCGGCCCCCAATCCGCCATAGAGCGTATCGTCGCCATCGCCGCCCAGCAGGCTGTCGGCACCGGCATCGCCGAAGATCAGGTCGGCACCGGCCCCGCCGGCCAGCGTGTCATTGCCGCCCTGGCCTGACAGTTGATCAGAAAGGCTGCTGCCCGTGATGCTGTCGGCGAAATTGCTGCCGGTAATCCCCAGCTTTTCAAAGTTGGTGACGGTGTCGGTGCCGCCCCGGCCATCACTGATGCTGGCGCTGGTGCCGCTGGTCACGTTGGCCAGCGAGAAGGTGACGCCCTGCGTCAGGCCGATATCGTCAAAGCGGTAGGAGACGAAGTCAGTGCCCGCGCCACCATCAATGCTGTCATTGCCGGCATCGCCACGCAGATTGTCATCACCGTCGCCACCCAGCAGCGTGTCGTCGCCATCTCCACCGCGCAGGATATCATTGCCCGCACCACCGCTGATGCTGTCTTCCCGATCCGGCGCGGTGGGAAGGCTGGCGGAACTGGTGCCACCAATCAGCACATCATCGCCGTCACCGCCGGACAGCGTGTCAGCGCCACCATTGCCAGTCAGCGTATCATTGCCACCCAGACCGCTGAGATTGTCGGCAAGCGACCGGCCCGCCAGGACATTGGCCGTGCCGTCACCCGTGGCCGTCGTGGCGGTATAGCTGGCGGTGATCCTGTTGTTGGACAGGGTGAAGTTCGATGCGGCGAAACTGCCATCCAGGTCAATGAACAGATCCGCGCCCGCCGTGGCATCAAGCCCGATCGACAGGCGGGTACCGCCATTTTGCAGCGCCGTGACGCCGACCTGTCCCGCCGTCAGGCTGCTGGCCTGGGCATTGTCGGTGATACTGCTGAAGGATTGTCCTGTGACCTGAATGACGTCGCCAGACCCCAGATCACGGATCAGATCAGTGCCCGAACCGGCTCCGCCAAAGGAGAAGAGATCTTCGCCAAGCCCACCCACCAGCGTGTCATTGCCGGCACCGCCATTAAGAAGGTCGTCACCCAGCGAGCCGGTGAGTTGGTCGCTGCCCGACCCACCTGTAATCAGGAAGCCTTCAATATTGCTGATGCTGTCGGTGCCACCCAGCCCGTCTGCCACCGTGCTGGCGATGGTGTGGGTGAAGGCACCGCCATTGAACTGTACCGCGTTTGTGGACCCGCTCAGATCGTAGACAGCATAGTCAGTGCCACTGCCGCCGTTGATCGTGTCATTACCGGCCCCACCTGACAGGTGGAAATCATCACCATTGCCACCATTGATGCTGTCGGCACCGTCGCCACCAGTGATCTGGTCGCCGCCGGAACTACCGGTCAGGGTGTCACCAAAGCTTGACCCGGTCAGGATCACATATTCGACATTGCTCAACGTGTCCGTACCACCGCGCCCATCGGACTGTGTGGTCGTCTGGTTGAAGATTGCCGTGGAGGCGTTGAAACTGATCCCCTGGGTCAGGCCTATATTGTCGAAACGATAGCCGACACCATCATTGCCGGCACCGCCATCAATGGTGTCATTGCCGGCATCCCCGCGCAGATTATCGTCGCCATCGCCACCAACCAGGCTGTCATTGCCGTCGAAGCCGCGCAACGTGTCATTGCCCGCACCGCCCAACAGCGTATCAGCAGCATCATTGCCGCCCACACCTTCATTGCCGCTGTAGCCGGACAGGAAGTCATTGCCATCGCCGCCTTCCAGGCTGTCCGACCCCGCCAGACCGGAAAGGGTATCATTACCGGCAAGGCCAATGATCGTGTCGTTCTGGCTGCCGCCCGACAGGATGTCACTGCCGCTGCTGCCCGTAAGGCTCTGCGGCGTGTTCGCGGCAAGGGCCAGCTTCTCGCCGTCGACGCGGATGAAATCCGCCGCCGTGAAGGTGCCAGTGAGGGTCAGGGTCATGTCAGCGCCGGCATTGCTGTCAAGCCCGACATGGATCAGCGTGGTGCCGTTCGTACCGGCCTCAACCCGGACATCGCCGCGCTGAATATTGGCCCCGCTGCCCGTGGCCGGGGCATTCAGGGTCAGTCCCTGGAACCAGAGCTGGTCCTTGCCGCCGAAATCGGTAATGCGGTCATTGCCGTCCGTCTGGCCCGCCGTACCATCAAAGCCGAAGACATCGTCACCAGCACCACCGGTCAATGTGTCATTGCCGTCACTGCCGCCGATGCTGTCATTCCCGCTGGAACCGGTGATGCTGTCATCGACGCTGGAGCCGATGACATAGACCGCTTCGATCCCGGTCAGCGTGTCACCACCCACCGTACCGGCACCGTTCTGCAGGCCGGCCGCCGTGAAGGTGACAGCCGTGCTTTCCGCCGAATAATCCCAATAGGCAACGTCGATGCCGGCACCACCGTCAATGACGTCGGCCCCCAGGCCGCCGGTCAGCGTGTCATCACCGGCTCCGCCGCGCAGCGTGTCATTGCCTGCGTCACCCAGGACATAGCTGTCATTGCCTTCGCCCGCATCAATACTGTCATCGCCGTCGCTGCCCGTCAGCTGATCATTCTGGGCACTGCCGATGATCGTGTCGGCAAAGGCGGTGCCGCCGATACCAATCTTCTCGATAGAGATCAGTGTGTCGGTGCCGCCCAGCGGGTCGGTGAAGGTGAAGGTCTGGCCTGCAACAAAGCTCGCAATGCTGACATTGATCCCGGCCTGCAGGCCGGCACCGGTATAGAACAGGGAGGCAAAGTCATTACCCTCGCCACCGTTCAGCGTATCGCTGCCGGCATCCCCGCGCAGGTTGTCGTCGCCCGCCCCGCCCAGCAGCAGGTCGTCACCCATGTTACCGCGCAGGATATCATCGCCCGCCCCGCCATCCAGCGTATCGGCGGCATCCAGATCCCAAGTCAGGGGCGTGGAGTTGTTGGCACCATAGAGGAAATCATTGCCATCGCCGCCAACCAGACTGTCAGAACCGGAACCACCGCGCACAAAATCGTCGCCCGCCCCGGCATTGATCGTGTCGTTGCCGTCGCTGCCTGTGCCGCTATTCTGCGTGGTCGTAATGCCGCCAAAGATGACGTCATCACCGTCGCCGCCGCTGATGCTGTCATCGCCGAGGCTGCCTGTCAGTTGGTCATTGCCCGCCAGACCGCTGATCGTGTCGTTGGCATTGGCACCCGTCATGAAATCGGCATTGGCGGTGCCCGTCAGGGTCTGCGGCTGGTTGGCCTTCAGACCCAGATCGACATCACCGATCCGCACAAGATCCGCTGCCGAGAAACTGCCGACCAGGGTAACGGTCAGATCGGCACCGGCGGTATTGTCCAGCCCGACATGGATCAGGGTGGTATTGTTACCCCCGGACTGCACCCGCACGTCGCCGCGCATGATACCCGTGGGGCCACCCGTCGCAGGTGCGTTCAACGTCAGGCCCAGGAAGCTCAGCCGATCTCCGCCGGAGAAGTCGGTGATGGTGTCATTGCCATTGGCAACCTGACCCGACCCGTCAAAGCCGAAATAATCGTCGCCGGCACCGCCGGTAAGCGTGTCATTGCCTTCGCCACCGCCGATACTGTCGACCGTGGCAGAACCGGTGATGCTGTCGGCAAAGCTGGAGCCGATGACATAGAAGCCTTCGATGCTGACCAGCGTATCGCTGGCCACGGTGCCGGCACCGTTGGACCAGTTTGATGCATTGAAGGTGATCGCTGCTTCATTGATGCTGAAATCATAAGCGGCAACGTCATATCCGGTGCCGCCATCAATCAGATCAGCGCCAAAGCCGCCGGTCAGCGTGTCATCGCCAGCCCCACCGCGCAGCGTATCATTGCCCGCCTCGCCCAGCACATAGCTGTCATTGCCGTCGCCCGCCTCAATACTGTCGTCCCCATCGCTGCCCGTCAGTTGATCATCGTTGACGCTGCCGATCAGCGTATCGGCAAAGGCGGTGCCACCGATACCAATCCTCTCGATGGAGATCAGTGTGTCGGTGCCGCCCAGCGGGTCGGTAAAGGTGTAATTCTGACTTGAGACGAAGCCGGCAATGCTGACATTGATCCCGGCCTGCAGGCCGGCACCTGTATAGAACAGCGAGGCGAAGTCATTACCCTCGCCACCATTCAGCGTATCGCTGCCGGCATCCCCGCGCAGATTGTCATCGCCCGCCCCACCTAGCAGCAGGTCATCGCCCTTGTTGCCACGCAGGATATCGTCGCCCGCCCCGCCATCCAGCGTATCGGCGGCATCCAGGTCCCAGCTCTGCGGCGAGGAACTGTTGGCGCCATAGAGGATGTCGTTGCCGTCGCCGCCAACCAGACTGTCGGAGCCGGAACCACCGCGCACAAAATCATCGCCAGCCCCGGCGTCGATGGTGTCATTTCCGTCAGTGCCGGATCCGCTATTCTGCGTGGAAAGCGCGCCTGCGAAGATGACGTCGTTGCCATCGCCACCGCTGATGTTGTCATCACCGAACCCGCCGACCAGCTGATCATTACCGGCCAGGCCGCTGATCTGATCCGCACCGGTGGTGCCGGTTAGGGTGTCATTGCTGTCCGTCCCCGTGAGGACACCGTCAAAGATGGCCAGGACAGCATTATTCTGGGAATTATCGACACGGAACTGGCTTGCCGTGAAGCTGCCTACCAAGTCGATGGTAATCAAACTGCTGGCAGCTTTGATATAGAGCTTCGTCACCCCATCCGACGGGGTGCCCACCATCACTTGTCCTGCCGTCAACCCACCCGCATCATTGCCCGACTGGATACTGGTGGACAGGTTCACATCGCTGCCTCCCGAGTGGAAGAATACGATATTGTCGCCCGCCGCGAAGTCTGTGATCCGGTCGATACCGCTATGATTCCGGCTGATATCATAGGCGAAGGTGTCGTTCCCTGCGCCGCCGGTCAGCGTGTCAGCCCCCTCATTGCCGTCCAGGTAGTTGCGGCGCGCGTCGCCAACCAGGGTATCGGCGGCGGAACCACCCGCCACCTGCACCTCTTCGAGGCCGGTCAGGGTGTCGGTGCCGCCACGACCGTTCGCCTGACTGCTGTCGCCATTGGCATCCGCCGCGGCCACCGTGAAGTTGATGACAGAGTTTTTGTCGGCAAAGACATATGAAGCAATGTCGTACCCGGCGCCACCTGACAGGACGCTGTTCCCCGTCCCCGTCACCTCGATCACCAGCGTATCGTCACCTGAACCGCCGATCAGGGTGGCTTCCGACCGACCTTGCAAACGGTCATTACCGATGCCGCCATCGAGAGATGCCCTGCCTATCGACCGGATTAAATCATTGCCGGCGCCGCCCGTGATCGTGGTCGTGCCGGACATGCCGCCGGAAATGCTGTCATTATAAATGACATCATCGCCATCGCCGCCATCGGCAGATCCGTATTCGTAGAAGGAGATCGTGTCATTGCCGGTGCCGCCGGACAGGGTTGGGTTGGCACCGACGCTGCTGATGCTGTCGTCGCCATCCTCGCCATTGAGGAAGCCGCCGCCAAAGATCGTATCGTTCCCCGCACCGCCCCAGACGGTACCTAGGCCAGTCAACCGGTCATTGCCAGCCCCCCCCATAAGGGTGTCGGAACCCGCTCCCCCGGTTACCTGATCGGCACCATCGCCGCCATCCAGACTGTCATTCCCAAGCCCGCCATCAAGCGTGTCATCGCCAATGCCGCCAAGAATGGTATCGGCGCTGCCACCCCCAGACAGCACATCGCCACCGGCCGCACCATCGATCTGGTCCGGCCCCGCACCACCCGTCAGGGTGTCGGCACCCACCCCTCCCGTCAGCGTCTGACCGGCGGGCACCGTCCCGTCGGGGTTGTACCCTTCCGTCACACTATCAACCGTTAGGGCCGTGGCCGTGACATTGGACAAACGCAGCACCGTCGTAAACGTGTACGCACTGCCCGTTCCGTCACGGTCAATCTCCAGAAGTGTATCGGCCCCGTCCTGCCGGAACCGTACATGCTGACTGGCAAACGGATTGCTGCCATCGAAATTGATGATGGCCGGGTAATCATCGGAACTTAGTCTGGCCAGACTGATCCGGTCCCCGCCAGCACCCGCGGCAAAATCCGTGACCGTCGCGTTGGCGCTTGTATAAACGACGACGGTATCCTGCCCGGCGCCCAGCGTGGCTTTGGTGGTCCCCATGGCATGAATGATGTCGTCGCCGGTCCCCCCGATCAGGGTGGAATTGCCGGAGCCGGTCAGCGTGTCATTACCAGAACCGCCATCAAGGGACGCCGGGCCCGCCGAACGGATTACATCGTTGCCGGCACCGCCCGTGATCGTGGTCGTGCCGGACATGCCGCCGGAAATGCTGTCATTATAAATGACATCATCGCCGTCGCCGCCGTCGGCCAAGCTATATTCATTGAAGGAGATGGTGTCGTTACCGGCGCCACCGGATAGCGTGGAACCGTTCAAGGATGAAAACAGAACATCATCGCCACTTGTCCCGGTCAGGCTCTGCCCGGTCGATGTCACAGCAACAACCGCCATGCCTTCACTATTATCCACACTGAACTGGCCCGCCGTGAAGCTGCCGACCATGTCGATGGTGATCAGGCCGCTGGCCGCCTTGATATAGAGCTTGGTCACCCCGTCTGATGGCGTGCCCAGCATCACTTGGCCTAGCGTCAGACCGCTGGCATCATTGCCGGACAGAATGGTCGTAGAAAGATTGACGTCGGCGCCTTCCTCGTCAAAGACCAGAATGCTGTCGCCTGCCGACAGGTCGGTGATGCGGTCGGTCGCGCTTTGATTGGCGTTCGTCTCATAGACAAAACTGTCGGCACCGGCACCACCGGTCATAGTGTCGGCCCCGGCACCGCCGATGAAGACATTGCGCCGTGCATCGCCAACGAAGGTGTCGGCGGCGGTGCTGCCGTAAACAAAGACCTCTTCGATGCTGGTCAGGGTGTCTGTGCCACCCTGGGCATCGGGCTGGCTGCTATTACCGCTGCCATCGGCGGCGGCAACGGTGAAGTTAACCGCCGTGCCGCTTTCCACGAAATAATATTGCGCCGCGTCGTACCCCTCACCACCAGCCAGCGTATCATCGCCCGCCTCACCGCGCAGACTATCATCCCCCTGGCCACCGATCAGACTGTCATTACCGGCCAGACCGATGATCATGTCGTTGCCGGCCAGCCCATCAATCGTGTCACCGCTGGGTGTGCCCGTCAGGTTGTCATCGCCAGCGCTGGGTGTACCGTTGCCAGCCGACATTGAAATGCTGGCGGCCTGGGCGCTGTTATTCACGCTCAACTGACCGGTGGTGAAGCTGCCGACCAGATCGATGGTCACCACGCCAGCAGAGCCGCCGGTATGGACGAACAGCTTCGTCACGCCACCGGAAGGGGAACCAATCCGCACCTGGCCCACCGTCATCCCCCCGGAATCGGGGCCGAACTGGATTTCGGTATTCAGGTTTACGTCATTACCTTCCGCGTGAAAGAAGACGATATTATCGCCTTCGGAAAAATCGGTAATGCGGTCGATGCCGCTATGGTTCTTGTTGATGTCATAGGCGAACGTATCCTGACCATCCCCGCCAGTCAGCGTGTCCGCCCCTTCATTGCCGTCCATATAGTTCCGGCGCGCATCACCGGTCAGCGTATCGGCAGCAGTACCCCCCACCACCTGCACCTCTTCGATGCCCGTCAGCGTGTCGGTACCGCCCTGCCCGTCCGTCTGCGTGCTGTTGCCACTGCCATCTGCGGTCGCCACCGTGAAGTTTACGGCGGAACTGCTGCTTGAGAAGATATAATGCGCGATGTCATGACCATCGCCACCGGCAAGCGTATCGTCACCCGCATCGCCTTGCAGCGTGTCGTTACCAGACCCGCCCACCAGACTGTCATCACCGGCACCGCCGGAAAGCATGTCCGCCTCTTCGGCCCCGGTAATAAGATCATTGCCCTCCAGCCCCAGGATCGTATCCTGAGCCGACGTGCCGTCTAGGGTATCGTTGCTGCTGGTGCCGGTAATCGTGGTCATGACGTGATGCCCCATAGAGGCCGGTTACGCCGCAGAAAGGGCGTCCGGGAACGACAAAGAGACCTGCCCGCCCGAGTGGGCGCTGGCCTGTTTAATTCTGAAATATCAATGGGGTGAGGGTGGAGTGCACCGCGCGTTCGCGGTGTCGCCGTCGTAGTAAAGCTGACTTGTCAGCTTTCCCTGTCACGCTGATCATCATGCCCCACCCCTGCATGCAGCGATGCCATCCCCAATGGACTACGCGCCGCATGATATGTTGGCCCGCAAAATCCGCTGCCCACAGACCTTGCTTGCAATAATGAAAGTACTACGCCGTTCGCGGTATCACAACCCCGCGCCACAATTGGGGAAATGTTTCTCATCGTTAGCGTTTATCGCGAAACGCCGGCGCCCGCAGCTTGATCAGGTGCTCGGGGTCACCGGCGTTCCCATCGGGAAGCTGCCCAAGGTAATAGCTTTTCTGCCATTTCTCGGCCTGTGCCGGAGAGCCGGGCTTTTGTAAGTCCTCATTGAAACGCTGTCGCCCCTGCGTCCACTCATTATAACGCTGAGCAAGTTCCGGTTCCTCCGACAGCGACCGGATTTCCGGTTCCATTTCCCGCAGCAGTTGACGCTGCACAGGGTAAAAACAGCAAAACGGCTCCCCCTTCTCGAATCGAACCGGTCGGCCCGGGCCTGTGAACTTCCAGTTCATGGTGAAGGTGTAGGGTGACCAGTCCGTCTCGATCACACCGGCCAGTGGGGCGATGGCGTCCTTGGGCGCGTTGAACGGCCCCTGCACCATGAGGCTCCATCCTGGTTCGGTCCGGAACAGGGCATGGACATGGAAGGTCAGGATGCCGGCCCCGAAATGGCTGAGTGCGGGGGCCGTGGTGCCCGGATCGGGGATGATGGTGATGGAACTGGTCAGCCCACCCCCATCCCACAGCGCCGAGAAACCGGACGGGCACAGCACCTCCCAGCCATGGGCATTGGCGATATTCAGGGGCAGGCAGCGATAGGCATAGGATTGCGGGGTTGCATCCATCCAGGCCCGCGTGGCCGGCGCTGGGCGCAGTTCCGGTGCCTCCGCCTGGGTCGGATAACAGATCAGCTTCATGATGCCCCCTTGCCGGCGGGCCTCCCCGCAACTCTGTGGAGAGTAGCGCCCATGCTGGATGGGCGGAAGGGGCTGCCGCTGGGCAGCCGTGGCTGTTTCACCAGCCCGTTTTCCAGCAGCCTTCTGTCGATCCCGTATGGCGAAACGCGCTATGCTGGGTGCCGGACCATAAGGGGGAGCGGGAATTGCGCGCGGTATATCTGCTGCTGGTCGGGGCCGCCCTGGGCCTGGGGGCGCTGGCCTTCCTCACCTTTCAGGTAACCGACAGCCTGGCGCCCCTGCCTGTGGCCGGACGCGGCGCCATTCTGGCCGCCTTTTGCGGAGCCGCCGGTCTGTTCAGCCTGTTTGTCTGGCTGCAGCGCAAGGCCCGGCGGCAACGGCAGCGGGAGGGGAAATAGGCATTGTTCGGTTTCCTCTAGACAGTCCCTGGATCGGGACCGGGATCATGACCGCGCAATCACCTTGTCGCCCTTTCGGGACCCGTCCCCCGACACCATGTCCCACCTGCCTCCCCCTGGCATCAGTTGACAGCGCACCCGGCGTCGGGGACAAGCTAGCACCCGTCGACCGTAAGCCTGAGACGCTGTTGAAAATGCATCCTGCCCGGACCTATCGCCGCCTGCTCCTGTCCACGGCGCTGGCTTTTGGCCTGACGGGTGCCGTCCTGGCAGCTGATGGGCAGGCGCCGCAGGGGACAGCCAGCCATCATGGGGCCGGTCCCGCCAATCCGACAGAGAACGGGCAGCCCGTGCTGCTGTCTGCCGACAGCGTGGATTACGACCAGGACCTGGGCATTATCACCGCGCGCGGCAAGGTGGAGTTGAGCCAGGGCGGGCGTCTGCTGCTGGCCGATAGCGTCAGTTTCTCTGAAAAAACCAACGTCGTCACCGCGTCCGGCAATGTCTCCATCCTGGAACCGACCGGGGAGGTGATGTTTGCCAACTACACCGAACTGACCGACGACCTGCAGCAGGGCTTCGTGGATCAGGTCCGCATCCTGCTGTCCGACAATTCGAAATTCGCGGCCCTGCAGGGTGAACGGCGTGAAGGCCGCTATACCCGCATGGAAAACGCCGTCTATTCCCCGTGCGAGTTGTGCGCCACCGACCCGTCGCGCCCGCCCATCTGGCAGATCAGGGCGGCCCGCATCACCCATGATCAGCAGGCGCACGACGTCTATTACCGGGATGCGACGCTGGAGGTGGCGGGCGTGCCAGTCATGTGGCTGCCCTTCTTCGGCCATCCCGACCCCACCGTGGAACGGCGCAGCGGCTTCCTGACGCCGGGCGGTGGCATCAGTTCTGATCTGGGTACCTATGCCCGCATCTATTATTTCTTCGATATTGATGAGAGCAAGGATTTCACCCTGGAGGTGACGCCCAGCACGGAGGACGGCCTTCTGCTGGGTGGGGAATACCGCCAGCGCTTCGCCACCGGCTCCGTCACCCTGTCTGGCAGCGGCGTCTACACCGACCGGGCGCGGGAAACGGCCAGCGGTGTGGTGGAGAAGAAGGAGTTCCGCGGCCATATCTTCGGCACGGGCCGGTTCGACATTGATGAGAACTGGCGCTGGGGTTTCGATGTCAAGCGCGTGACCGATAACACCCATCTGCTGCGCTATGACTATAGCCGCGAAGATATCCTGGCCAGCCGGGGCTTTGTCGAACGGTTTGAGGGCCGCGATTACCTGGCCCTCAATGTCTATGATTTCCAGGATCTGCGCCCCGGCAACCCGGAAGAGGAACCCGTCGTCCTGCCCATGGTTACCTACAGCGCGCTGGGGGAGCCGGGCGGCCTGCTGGGCGGGCGC
The DNA here is from genome assembly GCF_002868735.1 of Niveispirillum cyanobacteriorum. Classification (GTDB taxonomy): domain Bacteria; phylum Pseudomonadota; class Alphaproteobacteria; order Azospirillales; family Azospirillaceae; genus Niveispirillum; species Niveispirillum cyanobacteriorum. Next base: position 826,886 of record NZ_CP025613.1, read on the forward strand.
TGGTCGGCCGATGCCGGGTTCCTGTCACTGCTACGCTCATCGGGCAATGATACCCGCCGCATCTCGTCCGCCGCCGGCTGGCGCCGGGATGACATAACCGGCTTCGGCCTCGTCTCCGTCCTGAAGGCGGAGGCGCGGGCCGACGGCTATTGGGTCTCCAACCTGCGCCGCCCCGATGGCAGCGTGGAACAGGATGACAAGGTTCGTCTGCGCGGCTTCCCGCATGCCGACTGGACCGTCTCCTACCCCCTGGCGCGCCAGGATGCGACGGTGCAGACCCTGGTCGAACCCATGGTCATGCTGTCGGCGGCCCCCAATATCGACAATTCCGGTTATATCCCGAATGAGGACAGCCAGGATATCGAGTTTGATTACACGAACCTGTTCCGCGCCTCGCGCTATCCCGGTATCGACCGGCTGGAGGGTGGGCAGCGTCTGACCTATGGCGTGAAGGCCGGTCTGTACGGGTTCGGCGGCGGCTCCTCCACCCTGTTTCTGGGTCAGAGCCAGCGCCTGGAAGGCGATGCGGATTTCCCCGGCGGTTCGGGCCTGCGCCGCCGTACGTCGGACGTGGTGGGCAAGCTGGAACTGACACCCAGCCCCTGGATGGACATCTCCTACTCCTTCCGACTGGACAGCGAGACGGGCGCGCAGCGCCTGCACGACGTCTATGGCGTGTTCGGCCCGTCGCAGTTCCGGGTTTCAGGCTCCTATGTCTATCTGGACAAGCTGACCCAGGATGGCGGTCTTGCCACCCGCAACCGGGAAGAACTGACCCTGGGCATCTCCTCGGCGCTCAGTGACCGCTGGTCGGTGGGGCTGGCGCACCGGCGCGATCTGGCACCCGGCGGCGGCCCCGTCCTGTCCAGCGCCACTATCACCTATCAGGAAGAATGCCTGACCTTCTCCCTGGTGGCGGAACGTGACAATACGCGGCGTACCGGCATCGACCGGGGCGACCGGGTCTTCTTCCGTGTGGCCTTCAAGAATCTGGGTGAGTTCATGAGCCCCGCCCTGTCCGGCTCCGTCTTCGGCCCGCAGGACCGCTGATGGAACAGCCGGCGATCAGCGACGATGACCTGTTCCGCTGGCTGGGCTTTCTGGAGGATTATGCCCGCGACTGGGACCGCGCGTTCGAAAACCGGCCCGGCTATTTCACACAGGAATATTGGTACCTGTTCGTGGGCTGCACCGTCAGCCACTGGCGCGGTTCGCCTCTGACGGTCAGTGCCGCTTGTCAAACCATGAAGAGCGGGTCCAACCGCACGCGCGAGGACCGGATCAAGCGCGCCGTCGATGACGGCTATCTGGAAAAGCGCCGCGCCGATCTGGATGGCCGCAACGCCCTGGTGGTGCCCACCCCGAAACTGGAACAGGTCATCCGGGGCCATTTCCAGCGAACCCTGCATATGGCGCGGCAGGCGATTGCCTGAACATCAATATACATGTACTTTGTGTGTTATTATCAGCACCACATAGCTGACGCGTGAATTCGCCGATTGTCGGTGCCGCTTTCCCACTTCACTCTTTGCCATGACAGCAATCCAGGGCAGGATCGGTCAACGACCGCCCGATGAGTGACATGGACGCGATTGTGACAGGACAGGACGCATCCGACGCCACCACCGCAGAGGTGATGGTGCGGCTGGTGGGTATCGCCAAGACGTTCCACGGCAAGGACGGTCGAGCCGTGGCGGCCCTGGCCGGGATCGACCTTGATATCCCCCGGGGCGGGATCACTGCCATTGTCGGGCCCAGTGGCGCCGGGAAAAGCAGCCTGCTGCGCGCCGTCAACCTTCTGGAACGGCCCGATGCCGGTACCGTCATCCTGGGTGGTCGCGACCTGACCGGCCTGGATGAAGAGGCGCTGCGCCGCGCCCGGCAATCCATCGGTATGATTTTCCAGCATTTCAATCTGCTGGCCAACCGCACCGTGGCGGGCAATGTCGCCCTGTCGCTGGAACTGTCGGGCTGGCCCGCGGCGAAGATCGGTCCCCGCGTGGCCGAGTTGCTGGATCTTGTCGGCCTGACCGATAAGGCGACGCAATATCCCGCCGCCCTGTCCGGTGGGCAGAAGCAGCGGGTGGGCATCGCCCGCGCCCTGGCGCCCAATCCGCAGCTGCTGCTGTGTGATGAGGCAACGTCGGCGCTGGACCCCGAGACCACGCGCCAAATCCTGGCCCTGATCCGCCAGATCAACCGGGACCTGGGCCTGACCGTCCTGCTGATCACCCATGAGATGGCCGTGGTCCGGGAAGTGGCGGATCAGGTGGTAGTGCTGGAGGCAGGCCGCATCATCGAACAGGGGCCGGTGGCGCAGGTCTTCGCCCACCCGACGCACCCCACCACGCGGCGCTTCCTGCTGGGCGAAACCGGTACGGAATTGCCGGCGGCACTGGCTGCCCGCCTGTCGCCCACGCCCATCGCCGATGGCGCCACCCTGATCCGCCTGCATGCCGTGGGTGATCTCGCCGCATCCCCGCTTCTGTCCGATCTGGGGGCCGCTGGCATCGGGGCACGTCTGATCGCGGGACGGGTGCAGCCGCTGGGAGAACAGCCCTTCGCCGGCCTGATCGCCGCCCTGACGGGCGATGCCGGCACCATCGACACCGCCATTCATCAATTGCGCGCCCGTGGCGCGGAGATCGAGGTTCTGGGCCATGTCGCCACAGATGCTGTCACTGCTGGCTGACGCCACAGTTCAGACCCTGCTGATGGTTGCGGTCGCGGGCGGGTTGGCCACGCTGGCCGGCGTGCCCCTGGGCCTGTTCCTGGCTTTGTCGGGATCGGGCGATCTGCTGCCCCGCCCGGCGTTGCAGCGCGTGGTCGGCCTGATCGTGAACGCCACCCGTTCCACCCCCTTCATCATCCTGGTGGTGGCCATCGTGCCACTGACCCGGCTGTTGACCGGCACCTCGATCGGTACGGCGGCGGCGACAGTACCCCTGACCCTGGCCGCCATCCCCTTCATCGCCCGTGTCGTGGAAGGGGCGGTACGGGAGGTGGATCACGGTCTGCTGGATGCCGCCCGCGCCATGGGGGCGAAGCCGGGTCAGGTGGTCACCAAGATTCTGCTGCCGGAGGCGCGGGCCGGCATCGTGCGCGGGCTGACGCTGGCCGCCGTCAATCTGGTGGGTTATTCCGCCATGGTAGGCGCGGTTGGTGGCGGTGGCCTGGGCGATCTGGGCATCCGCTATGGCTATCAGCGGTTCATGCCGGAAATGATGCTGGCCGTGGTGCTGATCCTGATTGTCGTCGTGCAGATCCTGCAATCAGGTGGCGAGGCGCTGGCCCGCCGCCTGGACAAACGCAACCCTTGAGAATGTGAAGGCCCGAAACCATGCGCATTTCCGCCCTGCTGGCCGTTACCACCGCCCTTCTGGCCGCTGCCCTGCCCGCCCAGGCAGAGAAGGTTCGGATCGGTGTGACCCCCGGCCCCCATGCCCAGATCATGGAAGTGGTGAAGAAGGAGGCCAAGGCCCAAGGTCTGGACCTGGAAGTGCTGGAATTCAGCGATTATGTCGTGCCCAACGCGGCTCTCGACAGCGGCGACCTGGATGCCAACAGCTTTCAGCATCAGCCCTATCTGGACAATCAGATTGCCGACCGGGGCTTCAAGCTGGTGTCCGTCGGCAAGAGCGTGACCTTCCCACTGGGCATTTTTGCCGCCAAGGCCAAGTCGCTGGACGCCCTGCCCAAGGGGGCCAAGGTCGCCATTCCCAACGACCCCACCAATGGCGGCCGCGCCCTGCTGCTGCTCAGCCATGAGGGCGTGATCGGCGTCGATCCCAAGGCGGGGCTGAAGGCCACTGTCCTGGACATCACCCAGAACCCGAAGAACCTGAAGATCGTGGAACTGGACGCAGCCCAGTTGCCGCGCAGCCTGGGCGATGTTGATGCCGCCGCGATTAACGGCAATTACGCACTTGAGGCCGGCCTGGACCCCGTCAAGGATGCCATCGCGCGTGAGCCCGCCAACGGCCCCTATGCCAATGTCATTGTCGTGCGCGCCGCCGACAAGGAAAAGCCCTGGGTGAAGAAGCTGGTGGCCGTCTATAACTCCGCGCCTGTGAAGACCTTCATCGAAACCACCTTCAAGGGCGCCGTGGTTCCCGCCTGGTAAAACCATGCGGACGCAAAAAAGGCGGGCACTAGGCCCGCCTTTTTCATGTCCGGCTTAAACGCCACTTGGCCTATGCGATGCCAGCAGCCACCGCGTGCTTCTTTCGCAGCTCATAGATGACCAGACCAATGGCCAGCCAGATGCCCAGGCGCAGATAGGCATGTTCACCCAGCACCGAGATCAGGTAGCCGCAGACCAGGATCGACACGATCGGGATCAGCGGCACCAGCGGCACCCGGAACGGGCGGGGTGCATCGGGCCGGGTTCGGCGCAGGACGATGACGCTGACCGACACCATCATGAAGGCCAGCAAGGTGCCCGACGATACCAGTTCCGCCAGGAAATCAATGGGGAACAGGGCCGCCAGGGCCGCCGCGATGGCACCGGTGATGATCGTGCTGATATGCGGCGTGCGATAGGTGGGATGCACCTTGGCAAACAGCGACGGCAGGATGCGGTGCTGCGCCATGGCGAAGAACACGCGCGGCTGCGCCACCAGCAGCACCAGGATGACGGAGGTCAGACCCGCGATGGCGCCCAGCGACACCAGCGGCAGGATCCAGGACACGCCCTCACCCATATTCGCCACGGCCAACGCCACCGGCGACGGCACCGACAGTTGCGTATAGGGCACGGTACCGGTCAGGACCAGCGACATGGCAATGTAGAGAACGGTGCAGACGGCCAGCGAACCCAGGATGCCGATGGGCACATCGCGCTGCGGCTTGCGGGCTTCCAGCGCCGTGGTCGCGACCGCGTCGAAGCCGATATAGGCGATGAAGACCACGCCCGCCGCCTTCATGACGCCGCTGATCCCATACTGGCCGAAGGTGCCTGTATTTTCCGGGATGAACGGGGTCCACAGTGCCGGGTTTACATGGAAGGCACCGACCGCGATCACCACCAGGATGACGGTGACCTTGATCAGCACCACCACCATATTGGCCGCCGACGACCGCTTGACGCCGATGACGGCGCAGAGCGTGGCAAGCCCGATGATCAGGGCTGCCGGCAGGTTGATGATGGCGCCTGTCGCCTCCAGGTGACCATTGGTCAGCTTGAACGGCGCGCTGGTGAAGGCCTTGGGCAAGGACAGGCCGACACTATCGCACAGCGCTGAAAGATAACCCGACCAGCCGACGGCCACGAAACTGGCCGCCACCAGATATTCCATGATCAGGTTCCACCCGACCAGCCAGCCGATACGTGGGCCCAGCGCATCGCGCGTGTAGCTGTAGGCACCGCCCGATTCCTTCGACGTGGCCGCCAGTTCCGAATAGCACAGGCCGGCGCAGGCGCAGGCAAAGGCCGCCAGAAGGAAGGAAAGCGACACGGCCGGGCCCGCATAGTCCGCTGCGGCCGAACCCGTGATCACAAAAATGCCGGCGCCAATAATGCAACCGACCCCCAGAAGCACCAGTTGCACCGGGCCTAAGGCCGGCAGCAAGCCGCTGCGATGATCCCCGCTGTCTTTCATTATGACCCCTGAGGTCTGTCGTTTATGCACGCTTTCTATGTCCTAGACGCATCTGGGGCAAGAACATATGGTTTCATTTGAAACGATTATCGAGGCAACACTTTCCGCAGCTGGTGTCATTGCAATTGACACCGGTTTCCATTAGGGTCTGCGGATCAAAAAGGCCGCAACAGACGGCCAGTCCGATATCCTGTCAGACTCAGGGGAAAACGATGGGAAGTGAAACGACCGAAACCGGCGCTGTCCGGGTCGGCATGGTCCGCTGGATCGTGGTGGCTTTGCTGTTCACCGCCATGGTCATCAATTATGTCGACCGTGGCATGCTCGGGTTCCTGAAATCCGATCTTTCCAAGGAATTTGGCTGGTCGGAAACCGACTATGCCGACATCGTGCTGTGTTTCCAGGCAGCCTATGCCGTGTCCTACGTGGCCTTTGGCCGGGTGATGGACAAGATCGGCGTCCGTTGGGGCTATGCCCTGGCCTTCGCCATTTGGACGCTGGGCCATATGGCCCATTCGGCGGCGCGCTCGCTGGTCGGGTTCATGATCGCCCGCGCGATCCTTGGCGTGGGTGAGGGCGGTGCCTTCCCCGGCAGCATCAAGGCCGTGGCCGAATGGTTCCCGCGCAAAGAACGCGCCTATGCCACGGGCCTGTTCAATGCCGGCAGCAATATCGGCGCGATTGTCACGCCGCTGGTCGTGCCCTTCCTGGCCCTGACCTATGGCTGGCAGATGGCCTTCATCATCACCGGTCTTGCCAGCCTGCTGTGGCTGCCGCTGTGGATCATCGTCTATCGCCGCCCGCGGGAGAGCAAACTGCTCAGCCCCGCTGAACTGGCGCATATCGAAAGCGATCCGCCCGACACCACGGAAAAGATCGGCTGGCTGCGTCTGCTGCGCGTGCGGGAGACCTGGGCCTATGCGCTGGGCAAGTTCCTGATCGATCCGATCTGGTGGATGTTCCTGTTCTGGCTGCCCGATTTCCTGGGCAAGCGGCATGGGCTTGACCTGAAAAGCTTTGGCCCGCCGCTGGTCGTGATCTATCTGCTGTCGGACGTGGGCTCGGTCGCCGGCGGCTGGCTGTCGTCCAAGCTGATCCATCGCGGGGCCACGGTGAACCGGGCGCGCAAGCTCACCATGCTGGTTTGCGCGCTGTGCGCCACGCCGGTGGCCTTTGCGGCCTTTGCCGATCAATTGTGGGTGGCGGTGCTGATCATCGGTCTGGCGACCGCCGCACACCAGGGCTTCTCCGCCAACCTCTACACCCTTCCCTCCGACGTGTTCCCGCGTTCGGCGGTGGGGTCGGTGGTGGGTATCGGCGGCATGCTGGGCGCCATCGGCGGCATGGTCATGGCCAAATATGCCGGCTATGTGCTGGACAAGCTGGGCACCTACACGCCGATCTTCGTGGTTGCCGCCACGGCCTATCTGCTGGCGCTGCTGGTCGTACACCTGCTGTCCCCACGCATGGAACCGGCGCAGATCAAAGATTGATCGTTCATCACCCCTTGTTGCGTGAATGGCCGGCACCCCCTCTGGTGCCGGCCTTTTCTTTTGCGCCTACTTCACCATGTTCGGCAGGGCCAGCGACAATGCCGGCACATAAGTCACCAGGATCAGCGCCACCAGCAGGGCCACATAGAACGGGAGGATGGTCTTCACCGCCTGTTCAATGCGGATCTTGCCGACCGCTGCGCCGACGAACAGCACAGACCCCACTGGTGGCGTCACCAGCCCGATCCCCAGGTTCAGCATCATGATGATCCCGAAATGCACGGGATCGACACCAACCTGCATGGCCACTGGCAGCAGGATGGGCGTGGTGATGACGATCAGCGGCGACATGTCCATGAAGGTGCCCAGCAGCAGCAGGGCGACATTGATGATCAGCAGCACCAGGATCGGGTTATCGGTCAGCGCCGTGATCAGATTGGCCAGTTGCGCCGGTGCCTCCATGATGGCCAGCGCATAACCAAACGCCGTGGCCGCCCCGATGATCATCAGCACCAGGGCCGTGATCCGCACCGACTGCGTTACCGTCTCCAGAAACGTGCGCAATCCCAGGCTACGATAGACAAGGGTACCAACCAGGATCGTGTAAACGACGGCGATGGCCGAGGACTCGGTCGGCGTGAAGATACCAGACAGGATGCCACCCATGATGATGACCGCCGTCATGATACCCGGCATGGCATAAATCATGGCCCGGAACAGCGCACCCCAGCCGGGGAAGGTGCCCTTTGGGTAATTCCGCCGCCGCGCCACCAGCCAGGCCGTCAGACCCAGAAGCCCCGCCGCCAGCAGGCCGGGAACTACCCCTGCCAGGAACAGGTCGCTGATCGACACGCCGATACCGCTGGCCGCCGAATAGATGATCATATTGTGCGAGGGCGGGATCAGCAGGCCGACAATGGCCGCCGTAACGGTGACATTCACCGCATAATCCCCGTCATAGCCCTTTTCCCGCATCAGCGGGATCAGGGTGGAGCCCATGGCGCTGGCGCTGGCGATGGCCGACCCCGACACGGCCCCAAACAGGGTGGAGGCGCCAACATTGACCAGACCCAGACCGCCGCGCGCCGGTGCAAAAACCGCCCCCGCCACCTGCACCAGCCGTTCGGCAATGCCCGACCGGTACATCAGATCGCCGGCAAAGATGAAGAACGGGATGGCCATCAGCGAGAAGACGCTGATGCCCGATGCCATGCGCTGAAACACCACCACCAGCGGAATATCCAGCGCCAGGAAACAGGCGATGGACGCCCCCAGAAGTGCGAAGGCCACCGGCACGCCCAGCATCAGCAGGACGACCAGGGCAATGCCCAGAATTGCGATTTCCATCACACCACATCCTTTTCCGCCGCCGCCGGCCCCGCCAATGTCTTCAATATGCGTTCCAGCGCGAACAGCACGATCAGTCCGCCCGCCAGTGGCAGGCCCAGATAGGCAAAGCCGCGCGACAGGCCCAGCGACGGGATCACATGCCCCCAGGTCCGGATGACCAGATCACCGCCCCAGAACAGCATGGCGGCCCCGATGCTCCCGACCACCAGATCAGCCAGCACATGCATGGCCTTGCGCACCGGCGGGGACACCATGTCCTCAACCGCCGTTATGCGGATATGGAACCCTTCCCGCACGCCAACCGCCGCTGCCAGGGTGACGAACCAGATCATCAGTGTCAGAGCCGCCTGTTCCGACCAGGAGGGGCTGGAATTCAAGATGAAACGGCCAAAGACCTGCCAGGACACGATGGCCGTCATCGCCACCAGCCCCAGCCCCGCCAGCCCGATCAGCAGGTTCGATGCCAGACGGGTCAGATTTGTCAGATGGTTCATGGTGTGCCCTCCCCTGTGCCGGCCGCGTCATCCATTGCCTCAATCGCGGCGACCAGACGCTTCTGTTCGGGCGTCGTGATGAACCGGTCCCAGACCGGTCGCATCAGATCGGAAAAGGCGGCGATATCGGTTACCTCATTGACCTTCACCCCACTGGCCAGCAGCTTTTCGGTGGCCTCCATCACGCGGCGGTCCCAAAGGCCCCGCATGAAAGGCACAGACAGCCGCGCCGTTTCCTGCACCAGTTCACGGTCCGCGGGCGACAGTTTCTCCCACCGTGCCATGGACATGACGAGGATCTCTGGCGCCATGACATGCCGAGTCAGGCTGTAGAAGGGGGCCGCTTCGAAATGCCGGCCTGTGAAGTAGGAGGGCTGGTTATTCTCCGCCCCGTCAATCACACCTTGCACCAGGGCCTGATAGACCTCGCCTGCATCCATAGGCGTGGCATCGGCCCCCAGCGCCTTGATCATGGCCACGAACAAGTCGGAGTTCTGCACCCGTATCTTCAGACCTTTCAGATCTTCCGGGGTCTGAACGGGCCGCTTGGTATTGTAAAAGCTGCGTTCGCCGCTGTCATAGAAACACAGGCCCACCATGCCATGGGGCCGCAGGCTGTCCAGCACAGCCTGTCCCACCGCCCCGTCCAAGGCGGCCCGCATATGGGCCGTGGACCGGAACAGGAAGGGCAGTGACGGGATCACTGTCATCGGCTCAATGGCGGTCAGCGGGGCCAGATTGACCCGGTTCATGTCCAGCCCGCCGAAGGTGGTGATCTCCAGCGTGTCCCGCTCGGCCCCCAACTGCCCGCCGGCATAGACATGGATGCCAAGGCGCCCCTCTGTCCGTTCCGATAGAAGCCGCCCCATCTCATTGACGGCCTGAACTGTGGGATAATCAGACGGATGCGTATCGCTGGAAGTCAGCATACGCCCGCCCCGACGCTCACAGCCTGGTAACAGGCCAAGGGCGCCTATGCCGCCCGCCCAGCCAAGGACGGCGCGGCGCGTCATAAATTCTGTCATGTCATGCACCCGATCCAGATGACGGGGCACGAAGTGCTGCCATCCCCGCCACCAATTTTTGTTTATTGACGAAGGTAACCGGTATCATAACGCGACCAGAGAACAGTCTCGTACCAGGGGCGGCGGAAAGATCCGACAGGCCCCTGGGACAGGAACGCTCCCGGACCTTGCTACAGATATGTATGACAACTCCGATTACGAGGGGTAATGTGCAAGATAGACGGGATTTTTCATCACGTCCGATCCTGACACCCTATCGTCGCATCGCCTCGGCCAACGCCATCATCAGCGCACCAACGCCCTTGGGGTCGTTGGGCACCACCGGCTCCGACAGGTAATACGCGTAGCTGCCGTCACGATAGGGATCATTGCCCAGGCCGGCGACGCCGCAGATGCCGTCCAGGTCCGTCTCGGTCAGGAAGTCGCGGATGACAGTCCGCAGCGCCGCCTCCCCTGCCCGTCCATGATCGGCTGGAAGCAGACCCAGGCGGCATCCGGCCATCAGGGAATAGGCGATCATCAGGCTGGCGGAGGTCTCCTCGTAATTGCCCTCATCCCCGCCCCGGTCCAGCACCTGCCACCACAGGCCCCGCGCACTGCGCACCGCCATCAGGGCGATGGCCGCGTCCTGGAACATGGCGATCAGGGCAGCGCGGCCCGGTCCGTCGAACGGGGTGGCCAGTTCGATGCAATCCACCATGGCCATCATGAACCAGCCCATGGCCCGGCCCCAGAAACAGGCCGACACGCCCGTCTGCGGATCGGCCCAGCGTTCCTGCCGGCTTTCGTCCCAGCCATGGTAGTACAGCCCGGTGCGGGGATCGCGCATATGATCGCGCACCTGGATGAACTGGTGAACCACATCCTCCCAGGCATCGCGGTCACCGGTCGCCATGGCCTGGGCCGTGACCAGCGGCTGCGCCATGTACAGCCCGTCCAGCCAGACCTGCCAGGGATAGATCTGCTTATGCCAGTAATTGCCGGATTTCGTACGCGGATGGGTGCGTAACTGGTCGATCTGCGTTTCGATGGCGCGGCGGAATCGTTCCTCGCCCGTGCGGTCATGAAGCGGGAAGAATACCTTCGCGGGCTTCACATTGTCGATATTGTACTCGGCCGGATCAAAGCCCTCAATCACACCTTCTTCATCAACCCGTGCGCCCACCTTGTCATGGACGAAGTCGGAAAATTCAGACCGCCCTGTGGCGTCGGCCAGATCCAGGCAACCCTTGAAGATGCAGCCATCTTCGTAATTCCAGGTCGGCTTGAAAAAATCCCAGCCCCCCAGGTAATGGCGCAGGAAGGGCAGGACCTGCGGTCCGAAACGGCGGAAATCATGCATGATGGGGCAAGCACCGCAGGTAGGAGGGCGTTGAATGATCGGTGAGCTTAATCGAACCGGAAACCGGTGTCATCATAAGCATCGCTATCGTATCACCCGTTTCAGAATGCCGTTGATCTCACGCTCCATGGCGTGCCCGGCCTCTTCCGGGGTCAGCATGCCATAGCCCAGTTTCTCCAATATGTCGTTGAAGCCGTCGCGCACGCGGGCATGCTCATAATATCCCGACAGGACAATGCCGCGCGGCAGGCTTTCGATCTGCCGCTGCCCTTCCAGAGCCAAACCCGTCAATTGACCGTCTTCCTCAAGCGTACGACGAGCCGCCGCACTGGCCGGCACCCCGCGCCGCGCACCCAGGATACGCACCCCCTCCGGATCGTTCAGCAAGAATTGCAGCAGCAGGGCTGCCTCGCGCGGGTGCTGCGTATGCCGGTTGATGGCGTACATCATGGCGGGTTTATAGAGCAGGCCCGGATCGGCGGCCCCCTCCAGCATGGGATAGGGGGCCAGGACCATTTTCTGGCCCGGTTCCAGCGTCTCCACATATTTGCCGACAGAGCTGGTCCATTGATAGATGCCGGCATAGCGGCCCGTGATCCAGGGCCGCGTCTCCTGTAACTGCACATGCCCAAAGCTGGCCCGTTCGCGAGCAGATGGCACTACATGCTGATCCACCAGCCGCTGATAGAGTTTTGCCGCCGCCACCAGCAGGTCGCGGTCCGCGGTCAGTCGCCTTGCCTCCTCATCAATGAATGGCAACTGGGTTTTCTGGCTGATCCAGCTATAGAGCAGGGCCACCGTATCCTGAAAATTCATGTCCAGCGGGTAGTGGTCAGGACCCAGCCGGTCACGGAACAAGGGCCCAGCGGCCAGCAGCGCCTCCCAGCTGTCGGGGATGGGCAGGCCCGCCTTGGTGAAGGTGGTCTTGTTGAACCAGAACAGCCGCGCCGTCATGTTGGGCGGCAGGCCGTTCAGCCGCCCGCGTACGGACGACATGGCTATGGCATCATGGTCAAACTGGCTGAGGTCGATAATATCGGCCACCTGGGCCAGGTCCAGGAACCCTTCCCCATCGCGGGAGAACAGCTTCAGCCAGTTCCAATTGACCATCATCACGTCGGGGGCGGTGCCGCCAGCAATCTGGGTGGTCAGCCGTTCCAGATGACCGACCCAGCCCGTATATTCCGCCGTCACCTTGATGCCGGGATAGCGGGCTTCGAACGCCTCCAGGGCGCGCAACTGGGCGCGGTGGACATCATTGCCGCCCCACCAGGACATGCGCAAATGCACCCCTTCCTGCGCCCGCACCGCCGGCACCGCCAGCATGGCCGCCGCCAGGAATTGCCGCCGCCCGATGGCCAACCCGCCCCCTCCCCGCTCGCTTATCATTCTCCTTTAGGTAACCGATTTCCCCGGCCTTGTCAGTCCGTCAGACGGTTCCGTAGGCCTTTGCCACAATGGCCGCGACTTCGGCATGGACAATGTTTCGGACGGCCTTGTCCGCCGTGGGATTGGCGTAATAGCTGGTCAGCAACAACGGCCCGCCGGCCGGCGGCCACAGGATCGCGATGTCATTATTGAAGGCTTCATAAGTCCCGGTCTTGTCCCCGATGCGCCATCCCGCCGGCAGACCGGCGCGCAGCCGATCCTTGCCCGTGCGGTTGTCGATCAGCCAATCGATCAGCAACTGCCGCGACGCAGGTTTCAGCACATCGCCCAGCAGCAGCGACCGCATCAGGCCCAGCATGGAGACCGGTGTGGTCGTATCGCGCACATCGCCCGGCCCCACGACATTCATCTCCGGCTCAATCCGGTCCACCCGCGTCACGCCATCGCCCGTCGCGCGCAGGAAGGCCGTCAGCGCTGCTGGCCCACCGCTTTCACGCATCAGGACATTGGCACCCGTATTGTCGGACTGGATCATGATGGCCTGGCACAGGTCGGCAATGCTCATCCCCTTGTCCACATGCGGTTCGGTCATGGGCGACCACATCACCAGTTCATGCTTACCGAACGTGACCAACCGATCCAGCCGCTCTTGCCCCGTATCGACACGCGACAGGATGTAACCGGCCAGCAGGAACTTGAACGTGCTGCACATGGCGAACCGCTCATCCCCGCGCCAGTTCATGGCGGCCCCCGTTTTGGTGTCCAGCAGGGTCACGCCCAGTCGTCCGCCCCGCGCCCGCTCCAGCGCAGCCATAGCTTCCCTCATGCCATCCGTGGGGGCGGCACCTGCCGGAATCGGCGCCAGCCCTTTCAGCGAAGCGGCTGCCAGTGTGCCAAAGAATACCGTATTTCCAATAAGTTGGCGTCGCGTCAGCATCTCTGTCTCCCTTGTTGTGCGGATAACCTAGCGGCGCTGTTAGACCCCGACAAACTGTGATAAATCGGATGAAGCATTAGAAAAACTAGGCCATCTATGACCCGCCCGCACCTGCCCCTGAACGCATTGCGCGCCTTTGAGGCATCGGCCCGGCATCTGTCCTTCACTAAGGCCGCCATCGAGCTGTGCGTGACGCAGGCCGCCGTCAGCCATCAGGTGAAGGGGCTGGAGGCGCGGCTGGGCGCCACCCTGTTCCGCCGCCTGCCGCGCGGTCTGGTGCTGACGGATGAGGGCATGGCCCTGCTACCGGGCGTGCGTGATAGTTTCGATCAGATCGCCCGGCTGCTGCACCGGTTTGATGGTGGACCCGTTACGGAATTGCTGTCGGTTGGCGTGGTCGGCACCTTTGCCGCCGGCTGGCTGCTGCCACGCATTGACGGGTTCCTGGCCGACCATCCCTTCATCGATCTGCGCCTGTCCACCAACAATAACCGCGTCGATATCCAGGCCGAAGGTCTGGACGCTGCCATCCGCTTCGGTGACGGCGCCTGGCACGGGATGGAGGCGCAGCCCCTGTTCACGGCGCCGATGTCCCCCCTCTGCATCCCCGCCATCGCCGCCCGTCTGCAAAGCCCTACCGATCTGGCAGGGGAACGGCTGCTGCGGTCCTACCGGTCGGATGAATGGCCCAACTGGTTCACCGCCGCCGACGCCGCCTGCCCACCCCTGCGCGGCCCCGTCTTCGACAGTTCCTGGATCATGGTGGAGGCGGCGTTACAGGGCCATGGCGTGGCCATCGCACCCGTGATGATGTTTGCAAAGGAGATCGCGGCTGGCCGTCTGATCCAGCCCTTCACCCCCACCATCACCACCGGTCGCTACTGGCTGACCTGGCCCAAATCCCGCCTGCCCGGCCCCGCCCTGAAGGCTTTCTCAGCGTGGCTGGCGGGGGCTGTCTGATCACACCTCCGCCCAGCGGCGCAGGAGATTGTGATAGGTGTTGGTCAGCGACAGGATGCCTGGATGGTCAGGCATATCCTTGTTCAGCGCCAGGATGGCCATGTCCATGTCGAACAGGGTCCGCCGCTCGCCATCATCGCGGATCATGCTTTGCAGCCAGAAGAAGGACGCGACGCGTGCGCCTGCCGTCACGGGCCGGACATGGTGCAGGCTGGAACTGGGATACAACACCATATGGCCGGCGGGCAGTTTGACGGCGTGGTGACCATAAAGGTCCTCCACCACCAGCTCCCCGCCCTCATATTCATCCGGATCGCTGAAGAACAGGGTGCAGGACAGATCGGTGCGAATGCGGGGGCCGCCGAACGGGGCTTGCCGGATGGCATTATCGACATGGGGGCCGAAATGCTGTCCCCCGGCATAGCGGTTGAACAGCGGCGGGAACACCCGCGCTGGCAGCGCCGCCGACATGAACAGCAGGCTCTTTGACAGGGCATCCAGGATCACCTGCCCCAACTGCTGCGCCACCGGGTGGCCTTCCGGCAGCTGGCTGTTCTCCTTCACCTTGCCCGACTGGAACCCCGCCGTGACCTTGCCATCGACCCAGTCGGCGGCATCGAGCGCCGCGCGGCACTGCCGCACCTGCTCCGGGGTCAAAACGTCGGGAATGCTGATCATCATGATGAAGGGTCCTGACAGAAAGCTGTGATCCCAACGGTCATAATCTATGACCGTTGGGACGGCGGTGACTACCGCCGCGCCGCCCGTGCGGCGTAGCCAAGGGCGCGGATGCGCCCGCCGGCGACTGAGGGGCACGAAATCTTGACCATCAGTCATGATATCGTGCCGCTGGGATGAGCTACAGCCTATAGCATCCGCTAATGCGATCCACTCTGATTTGCATCAAAGCAACCATCAAAAAGGCGGCGGCCGCTTCACGCGACCGCCGCCACAGCTTCCAATCCCGCGGGACGGGCGGATCAGAAGCTGTAATTCACCGTCAGCATGGCGTTGCGCGCCTCGCCCGGCGTGGCCCAGCCGCTGGCCGCAACATTGCGGACGCGGGTGTAATAGGTCTTGTCGAACAGGTTGTTGACGTTCAGGCGCAGTTCGACCTGATCATTGACGAAATAGGACGCCGAGGCGCGATGGACCCAGTAGCTGGGAACCGCGTTCATCAGGGTCGTGGAATTGCTGGGATAGATCTTGCCCTGATAGGTGGCGCCATAGCCGACCTGCACGCCAATGGGCAGGTCATAGGTGGTCCACAGGCTGAAGGCATGCTTGGGCGTGCTGGTCAGCGGCGCGCCCTTGCGGCCGTTATTACCGGCCAGCGCCGTGGCGCAGGCGGCGACCGTCGGGTTGGCCAGACAGAAGTCGGACACGCCCTGCAGAACCTCGCTGTCCAGATAGGTATAGTTGGCGAAGACGTTCCAGCCTTCGGTCACCATGCCGGCCACACCCAAGGCCACACCATCCACGCGGGACTTGCCGTCCAACTGCTGATCCGGCACCGCCGGGTCGTTGGAGGTGACCTTGTAATTGGTGCGCTCATTGCGGAACAGGGCAGCGGTCAGAGCCAGACGGGCGTCCAGCAGGTCCCACTTGGTCCCGATCTCATAATTCTTGGCGGTTTCCGGATCGACATTGCAGGTGGTGCCGGTACCGGTTGCCGTGCAGGAGCCATTGACCGCACTCTGCGACGGGGTCTTGGAATTGCCGATGGCGACATAGACGCTTCCATTGGGCAGAGGCTTGTAAACGGCACCGGCGCGCCAGGAGAACAGGTTCTCCTCATTGCGGGCCACGGGGGCCGCCGTTGTCGTGACGCCGGTGGTGGCATAGGCGAAACTGGTGGTCTGGTAGCTGCCCTTATTGTGCTCCCACCGCACGCCGCCATTCAGTTCGAACTGATCGTTCAGCTGCATGCGGTCGAACAGGTACAGCGCCTGATTCTCCAGTTCGCTGTCGGCGTCGGCAGTGACGGTGAAATTCACCGGACCGTTCCAGACATTCTCCGGATTGGCGATGGTGATGGGCGTGAAGCTGGCAGTGGGTACCGTGCCATCGGCATTGCGCAGGCGGTTGCCCGACTTCTGGTCAAAATTCTCCGACGAGATGGAGGCACCCAGCACCAGATCATGCGTGATGCCGCCCGTCACGACCTTCGCCTTCAGGTCGGTCTGGTTATACAGCATAGTGGTGCTGGCATCGCGGGTGATGCCGCGGTTGGTGTTGGGCGTGAACAGGCCGCGCGTGGTGCAGGCCGCACCCGTATAGGCGTTGATGCCGCTGGACAGGCACCAGGTGCCTTGCAGATAGGAGGTGGTGACAAACGCATCCACCTTCTGCCAGCGCGACAGGTTGCTGACCGACAGGCTGTCGTTGAAACGATGGTCGATCTTCACGGTACCGCTGTTGACCGTGCTCTCCTGGGTGTCGATGTTGCGATAGCCGTAATAGGCCTCGCCATCGGCCCCCGGCAGGATGCCGTTGGAATAGGCGTTCAGGGCGTAGGGCACGCCATATTGCGGAATGTTGTTGTCTTCCTGATGGAAATAGCTGAACGAGACCTGCGTGTCGCTGCGCAGACCCAGGGTCAGCGACGGCGCGAAGCCCCAGCGCTTGAATTCCTCCACATCGCGGCCCGGCACATCATTGCGGTGCCACATGCCATTGATGCGCAGCGCGGTATTATCGTCCAGCTTCTGGTTCGCATCGACGGTGGCGCGATAGTAATTGTCAGTACCGATCCCGGCACTGGCCTGGGTGAAGCTATCGTCCTTGGCGGTCTTGGACACCAGATTGATGGTGCCGCCGACGGAGCCGGAACCCGAGTAGACGGAATTGGCGCCGTTCGTAACCTCGACCTGTTCCAGATTGAAGCTGTCGGAACGGATATAAGCACCGCTGTCACGCACGCCGTCCACAGCGATGTCGCTGGTGGCGCTATACCCGCGCATGGTGATGCTATCGGAACCGCCGACCCCGCCCTCACCGGCGGCAAAGGTGATGCCGGGCACATTGGACAGGATGTCACGCAGGTTCAGCAGGTTCTGTTCCTTGATCACCGTGCTGGGAATAACAGTGATAGTCTGCGGTGTCTCCCGCAGTGGGGCCGTGTATTTCGGTGACGCAACCACTTCCGGCTTGTTGGCAGGTGCCGCCGCCTGACCTTCCACCCCCAGGGTCGGCAGAATGACGGTCTTCTTCTCGCCTTCCTTGGTGGCGGGCGTCGTCGTCTGCTGGGCAAGCGCCGGGGCGGCAGAGGCCGCCACACCAACGGACAGGGCCGCCATCAGGGCCATACGGCCTCGCGCCACCTGGGAATTCATCTTCTCGTCCATCTCTTTCAAACCTTTCTGGTGCGCCCACGAAAAGCGCAAATGCTTCTTATTCGCTTATGATGTCAGCAGTTTGCCTGACATCACCGATCCCGTCCGGCACGGACTATATTGCGAAGCGTTCGCATTCGCAAACTATGAGGTAGGCATATCCATGCGACAACAACGCATGGCCTATGCGGATGGAACATGACAAAGGTGGATACACTTTGGAATACACACGTATACTATACAGCAGTCCCACAATGTAAAATCACAAGAAAAGTCATGACCAGCATCATATCGGGTTATTTGAACCATCAACCGGTTCCCACCGACAGAAAGCAGAATGCACTTACTAAGAGATTTATTTTTCCAGTATTAACCGATCTGCACGATATGTTAATGGATTTACGTCGGGAATTGGACCCCGTCTTGGCAAGACAGTACCCGCTTAACAAAAATATCCCATATCCTGTAGGGCGATGTGAGGAAATTACTACAGCCGTCCGTCAGCACCTCCTGAAACGGATAGCAACACCCACCACCCGCGCTGAACGGGCCTTGCATGCGTTCCGCCGTCAAGGTGGCTTAATCAGACCCGTTTGGGGCGCATTGCGGGAGCGCTATTTCCAGAACGCCACTCAGATTGGAAGTCTGTATGTCGACGCTGCAAATGATACAGTGAACATCACAAAGCCAAAAGTTGAGATAATGCCCATGACCGAAAGTGGGCTGGAAGCCATTCGGGATATTTCTCACTTCTGCGATATCGCAAAACTTTACTGGAAGGCAGAGACCTATGCCAATCTGGTGGCCCCCAGCCTGGCACCCCTGCTGCCAATGGCGGTACTCAACAAAGTATCAGAACCTCAGCTTCTATCCGCGTGCCCATACATGACTGCTCTCGCACTTCATAATCATTTCAGGGATGCGGAAAGTTGGCTGGAGACAGCACCGGCCATGGATATAGCCGCTCAAGCACCGCTTTTGGAGCGGGTGCCCATTGACTTGCGCCCACGGGCAGGCGCAGACCCAAGGGAACTCGCCATAGATGCATGTCGTGAGGCACGGCGGGAGAAACGCTATCTCGATCCGGAATGGAAGCAGGCACTGCTTAAGGATCTGGCCCGCATCAACAGTCCCCGACTGGAAACGGGGGACAAAGTTCAAATGGCTTGACGACCTTACGGCGGACTGTCCAATGCGAACAGCAGAACCAAGCCGGCAGTGTCGGCATCACCACCGGCCTGGCGCAGGTCAAGCGACCGACAGGCCGGTGCCATGGGGGCGGCGACGGCGCTGTTGACGAAACGGGAGAATACGTCGTCGGTCATCTCCCGATTGCCCCCAAGGAAGGCCGCACCCCGCACCTTGCCGTTCGCGGGGTCGAAATAGATGCCCACCTCAGCGCGGAAACTGCCGGCCCCGCGCGGCAGCGGCGGGGGTTCCCAGCAATCCATAATCTGGCTGCGCAGCAACGGCCCGGCCCTGCCCGACAGGTCATCGATCTTGGCCCAGTTGACGGGCGGTGCCGGCGCCTCTGCGATGGTGGTTTCGCCCTGCTGATGGCTGGGCGGCGGGGCCGGCAACCGGCTGGACATGGCCGGCTGCTTGGCCTTGGGCGGTGGCGCCGCCTCCTTCTGCACCTTCGGGGTCAGCGCCTCGATCCGGAGTCGCGCCAGGGCGGAGAAGCGGCCCGCCGGATAGGCATGGAGATAGGCATAATACTCGGCAGGATCCTTGGAATCCCGCACGCTCTCCCAGAAGACCAGTTCCGGGTCCGCAGGGCGCACGGGTGCCGCCGGGGTTTGCACAACCGGTGGCGGACTACCGCAGGCTGCCAATGCCAGAAGACCGGTCAGCGCGATGCAATGACGAAGGGCGATGGCCAAGGCAACATCCTCTGGGATGGTCAGGCGGCGGTACCGCCAGGCTTTCGAACAGCAGAAACAGGAACAGACACGCTTCTCCTTGGCATGCCCCCCCTGCGCTGGGTTATAGATTAAGCATGTTGATCATGAAAGACCCGCCATTCGGCGCGGCCTTCGCGAACGCCCAAGAAGGATAAGCATGAAACGCGCACGCAAGCGGGTATTGGTGGCTGGTGGTGCCGGTTTCCTGGGTTCACACCTGTGCGAACGACTGCTGAATGACGGACACGAGGTGCTGTGCGTCGATAATTTCTTCACCGGCTCGCGGGAGAATATCCGGCACCTGATCCCAAACCCCTATTTTGAGGTGATGCGCCACGACGTCACCTTCCCGCTCTTTGTAGAGGTGGATGAGATCTACAATCTCGCCTGCCCCGCATCGCCCATCCATTATCAGTTCAACCCAGTGCAGACGACGAAGACCTCTGTCCATGGGGCCATCAACATGCTGGGACTGGCCAAGCGAACCAAGGCCAAAATATTCCAGGCCAGCACGTCGGAGGTTTACGGCGACCCGACAGTGCACCCGCAGACCGAGGATTATCGCGGCAACGTGAACCCAATCGGGCCCCGCGCCTGCTATGACGAGGGAAAGCGCTGCGCGGAAACCCTGTTCTTCGACTATCATCGCCAGAATGGCGTCAATATCCGCGTGGCCCGCATCTTCAACACCTATGGCCCACGCATGCACCCCAATGACGGGCGCGTGGTGTCGAACTTCATCGTGCAGGCCCTGCAGGGCAATCCGATCACCATCTATGGCGAGGGCACCCAGACCCGGTCGTTCTGCTATGTCGATGATCTGATCGAGGGTTTCATCCGTCTGATGGCCGCCCCGGATGAGGTGACCGGCCCCATCAATATCGGCAATCCCGGCGAATACACGATCCGTCAGCTGGCGGAGAATGTAGTGCGGTTAACGGGCGCCAAATCGGAGTTCGTCTGGAAACCCCTGCCGCAGGACGACCCGCTGCAGCGCTGCCCCGACATCACCAAGGCCAAAACCCTCCTAAACTGGCAGCCGACCATCCATCTGGAGGAAGGCTTGACGCGCACCATCGCCTATTTCGCCGATCAACTGGGCGTGTCCCTGGCCTGATCATCCGTCCCGTCAACTGACGCGTTGCAAGCCATGGATATCTACGAGCTGTTTGCCCTCGCCCACGCCACCGAAGCGGAGCATGGCAAGGGAGCCGCCATCCGTGCCTATCAGGACTGGCTGGCGGCCAATGAAGGGCACCCTGCCATACATGCGGCCTGGTTCAATCTCGGCTCACTGCAATTGAGCAGCGATGACGGCAATGGCGCGCTCTATTCCTTTAATGAGGCGGTGCGTGTGCGGCCGGATTTCACGCCCGCCGTCATATCGCTGGGGTCCGCCCTGGAACGGGTGGGCCAGATCGATATGGCCATCCAATATTGGGGCCATGCCGTCGGCAACCTGTCGGGCGTTTCTTCCGACACGATCAATTACAAATTGACAGTGTTGAAGCAGCTGGCCCGCGTGCGGATGAGCCGGCAGGAAATGTCCGAGGCGGAGGAGGTGCTGCGCCTGTCACTGGATGTGGCGCCGGCACGGCGGGAGGAAATGCAGCACTGGGCCAATGTCCGTCAACGGCAATGCAAATGGCCGGTGCTGCAATCTTTCGGCCCCGTGACACCGGAAAAGATCATGGCCACGCTGGCCCCTCTGACCCTGGCCTATTTCACAGACGATCCCATACTCAGCCTTGCCAATGCCTACTCGCACAATCGGTTGGATGTGGGGTGGCCCGATGAGTTCAAGACCAGCGCCGATTTCGCCCATCGTCGCCGCGCGCCCGACGGGCGCCTGCGTATCGGGTATCTCTCGTCCGACCTGCGCAACCATGCCATCGGCCACCTGACGGCGGAAATGTTCGGGCTTCATGACCGCTCCCGTGTCGAGGTGACGGCATTCTATTGCGGCGTGCGCATCGAGGATGCAGTGATGCATCGCATCCGGGGCAGTGTCGATCACTGGCACGATATTACGGGCCTGGATGATGCCGCCGCCGCAGCCCTGGTGGAAGAGTGCGGGATCGACATCCTGGTCGATATCAATGGCAATACGCGGGATGCCCGCACACGGATGCTGGGCCGCCGCCCCGCCCCGGTCATCGTCAACTGGCTGGGCTATCCCGGCACAATGGCCAGCCCCTATCACCACTATATCATCGCCGATCAGGTGATCATTCCGCCCGGATCAGAGAAATATTACAGCGAGAAAGTGGAACGGGTCCCCTGCTACCAGCCTAATGACCGCTACCGGGTCATCTCGCCGGAACCGCAGTCGCGCGCCCAGCACGGATTGCCGGAACAGGGCGTGGTCTTCTGCTGTTTCAATGGCCAGCAGAAGATGACCCGTTTCAATATGGCCCGCTGGCTGGACATCCTGAGGCAGGTCGACGGTTCCGTGCTCTGGCTGCTGCGCGGCGGAGATGAAGGTGATAACCGCCTGCGGGAAGAAGCGGCCAAGGCCGGTATCGACCCTGCCCGTCTGATCTTCGCCCCCTATGCCGCCAATGCCGATCATCTGGCGCGCTATGTCCTGGCCGACCTGTTCCTGGACAGCAGCCCCTATGGCGCGCATACGACGGCGTCGGATGCGCTGTGGATGGGGGTGCCCGTCCTGACTCTGCCCGGTCGGGGCTTCGCATCCCGTGTCTGCGCCTCACTGGTGACGGCTGCCGGCACGCCGGAATTCGTGTGTGACAGCCCGGCAGCCTATGTGGAGATGGCCGTGCGGTTGGGACGTGACCCGGCAACCCTGGCCGCTGCCCGGCAGAAGCTTCTGGACCTGCGCCACACGTCCGTTCTGTTCAACACCAATGGTTTCGCCCGTGCGATGGAGGATGCCTTCGACCGCATGTGGGCGGAGTGGGAGGCCGGTGCCCTGCCCGTCCCCGATCTGACCAATTTGGACCTCTATCTGGAAATCGGCAGCGCCATGGACCATGATGCCGAGGAATTCGGCTTCCTGCCGGATTACGAAGAACGGTATCGCAAGGCCCTGGCCAAGCGGCACGCCCTGACACGGGTTCCGCGCGATGTCAGACTGTGGACGCAGCCGGCATGACGGCACCCTCAGCTGTCGATCTCCTGATCGCCGATCTGCGGGGTGCGCCGCCGGGCCTGTCACCGGTTGATCCGGCAACGCGCAGCCGCTGGCGTCATCTGTTGTCGGGCTTGCCGGCGATTGAGGCGATGGCCGCTGTTGCGCAGGCTGACCCCATGCCCAACCGGCATTGGGCCGCCGACATGCTGCATGAATGGCTCGTTTCACCAGGAAATGGCGGTGTCGACAGCGCGCCCATCTGGTTCAATCTCGGCGTCGAACTGGCCGCACGGGGGGATTCCGGCTCGGCAGCAACCGCTTACACCAACGCCCTTCTGTTGCAGCCGTCCTTGTGGCAGGCCACCATTAACCTTGCGGGCATCCGCGAGGCGGCGGGCGATACGCAAACAGCCCTGGCGACGATTAACACCGCGTTGCAGGATGACGAAGCGCGAACCAAGCTGCTGAACCAGCGGGGCCGGCTGCTGGAGAAGCTGTCCCGCCTGGATGAGGCGGAAACGACTTATTATCGCAGCCTGCTGACTAAACCCGATCAGCATTATGTGGTCCAGCATTGGGCCTTCGTCCGGCAGAACATGTGCGCCTGGCCTCTGTTTGGACCGGGCATACCTGGCTTGACGGTTGAACAGCTGCGCGACCAGTGCGGCGGGCTTGCCACGCTGGCATTGGCCGACAATGTGGCCGAACAGCGGCGGACGGTGCAATCCTGGCTGGACCGCCGACCGGTGCCCGTGACGCAGCCCTTGGCACCTGCCACCGGCTATGCCCATCGCCGGCTGCGTATCGGCTATATGTCGTCGGATTTCTGCCGCCATGCCATGACTTTCCTGGTGGCCGAACTGTTGGAACGGCACGACCGTGACCGGTTCGAGATCTATGGTTATTGCTCCAGCCCGGATGATGGCAGCGACATGCGGGCTCGCGTGCTGGCGGCCCTGGATCATTGCCGCCTTGTCCGCGACAAGGATCATGAAACGGTCGCCCGCCAGATCCGGGCCGATGAGATCGATATCCTGATCGACCTCAACGGTATTACTGTGGGCGAACGGCTGGACGTGCTGCGCTGGAAACCGGCGCCAGTACAGATGACCTATCTCGGCTTCATCGGACCGGTACCGATCCCAGAGCTGGATTACATTCTGACCGACGAATATGCGATTCCGCCTTCCATCGCGGATCAATATTGGCCCCGACCGCTCTATCTCCCCGGCGTCTATCAGGCCAATGATGGCCGGCCCGTGCCGATGGCCGATATCAGCCGTGCGGATGAAGGACTGCCGCAGGACCGGTTCATCTTCTGCTGCTTCTGCGGCTCCTACAAGATATCCGAAGCCATGTTCGCCCTGTGGATGCGCATCCTGGCCCGCACACGCGACAGCGTCCTCTGGCTGCTGGAGGATAATCGCTGGGTGGTGGGCAATCTGCGGGCACAGGCGGTACGGCACGGGATCGATCCCGACCGGCTGATCTTCTCCCCCCGTGCCATGCCCGACCGTTACCGCGCCCGCATGGCGCTGGCCGACCTGTTCCTGGATACGACCCCTTATAATGCCGGCACTGTGGCCAGCGACGCGCTGCGTGCTGGCCTGCCGATCCTGACCCTGTCACGGGAAACCTTCGCCAGCCGGATGGCTGGCGCCCTGTTGCGGGCCATGGACCTGCCGGAACTCATCACCACTAAAGATGATGATTACGTCGACCGGGCCGTGGCACTGTACAACACACCGGACCTTTACCGGGCGATCCGCAGCCGGACCACGCCCGAACACTGGCAGGCCACCTTGGGCGACACGCATACATTCACGCGCGGATTTGAGGCGACGCTGGACCGCGTCGCCATCCGCGCGGACTGATCAGGGTTCGTTCAGGGACTCGTCCAGGCCGCGCAGCACGGGATAAAGGAAATAGGACATCAGGCTGCGACTGCCGACCTTGATTTCGGCTTGCACCACCATGCCCGCCGTCAGAACCGCACCCTGCGGCATGCGCTCCAGCGTCAGGCTGTCAAGATCGACCTGCGCCGTATGCACATAGGCACCGGCAACCGTCGGCGTGCGCAGCGCGTCCAGCGGCTCCGCTGTACCCGGCACAAAGCTCTGCCGGGAGACTGACCGCAGCCGACCCTTCAACATGCCATGGCGCTGGAACGGGAACGGTGCAACCTTCACCTCAACCGGATCACCCGCCTTAACATAGCCGATGTCACCGGACTGGATCACCACTTCGGCGATCAGCGGCGTATCCAGCGCCACCAGGGTGATCAGCGCTTCGGCTTCCCGGGCGATGGAACCGGGCGACAGGCGGGCCACCTCCTGCACAACGGCGTCGGCGGGCGCCGTCATCTCGACCAGATCGTTGCGACGGACGGCCTTAGCCAGATCCTCATCGACCTGGGAGGCCTGACGGCGGGTTTCCACAAGCTGTTCTAGAAGCTGGCGCTGCCAGTCATCCACGAAATTCCGCCGCTCCGCCCGCTTTGCGGCCAGATCGGCCTGCAATTCCTTGATACGATTGGTGGTACCCTGA
This sequence comes from Niveispirillum cyanobacteriorum, assembly GCF_002868735.1. Classification (GTDB taxonomy): domain Bacteria; phylum Pseudomonadota; class Alphaproteobacteria; order Azospirillales; family Azospirillaceae; genus Niveispirillum; species Niveispirillum cyanobacteriorum. The sequence continues at coordinate 852,356 of NZ_CP025613.1, forward strand.
AGCGAGCGCTCAGTCTCCAGACGCTGGGCCTGCGCCTCCAGAAGCTGCAGCCGCGACCCCGTCTGCGCCTTGAAAAGCTGGGAGCGCAGATTCTCCACATCGCGATAGACCACCATCTGGGCCGTCAGCGACTTTTCATCATCCTGAGCGGCCCGCAGCGAGGCATCAAGACTGACAATGCCGCTATCCAGACTGTCCAGATGCGACCGGTATTGGGTCTGGCGCTGCTGGAACAGCCGGGCCTGCAACGCCATGTCCGGATCGTCACTACTGGCCATTGTCTCGGGCAAGGTCTTACCCGCAGCCTCCGCCTCCAACCGCCGCAACTGCGCGAACAAGGCGCGCTGCTGCGCCGACAGGGCACTGCGGTCGGCTAGCGTGAAGGTCGGGTCCAACGTGGCGAGCAGCTGTCCCTTGGTCACACGTTCACCGGGCTGGACCAGGAGCTGGCGCACGATGGAACGTTCCAGCGGCTGCATCACGATGGGCGGTACCTGCGTGGCCAGGCGGCCTGTGGACACCACGACACGGTCCATCTGAACGAAGCACGCAATGATGGCCATCAGTGCCAGCATCCCCGCCGCAATCAGGTGGGGCGCCCCCAGAATGGGTGGCGGCGGTTCGCGGACGATCATCTCCAGTTCCGACTGGAACTCGATGGCTTCAGGAGCCACGTGCAGGCGCGGGGCCGGCGTCCCGTAGAACCGCCGCCAGCGCTCACGCAGCGCCTGGAAGGGCCGCATCAATGGATGTGCTGTGTCTGGGTTTGCCATAGGTGCCGATAAATGTCGCAGCGTTGCAGCAGGATGGAGTGGGGGGCGCAGTCAACCAACTTGCCCTGTTCCAGAACAATGATCTTGTCAGCCTTAACCAAGGACGACAGCCGGTGCGAGACGATGATCATGGTACGTCCCTCGGCGATGCGCGTCAGGTTACGCTGAACAATGGCCTCGCTGTCCGGGTCAAGCGCGCTGGTCGCCTCATCAAAGATCAGAAGACGCGGCTGTGTCACCAGGGCACGGGCGATAGCGATACGCTGGCGCTGGCCGCCGGAGAAGTTGGAAGCATTCTCCTCGACCATCGTGTCATAGGACAAAGGCAGGCGGTCGATGAATTCGTCAGCGCCCGCCATCTGGGCCGCCTGAAGGATTTCATGGAGCGGCGCGTCGGGACGCGCAGCCGCGATATTCTCACGGATGGTGCCGCGGAACAGCAGATTGTCCTGCAGCACGACGCCGATGGACTTGCGCAGATGGTTCAGTTCGATATGGCGCAGATCGACACCATTCAGCTTGATCAGACCTTCTTGCGGGATGTGGATGGACTGGATCAGTCGGGTGATCGTGGTCTTGCCTGACCCCGACCGACCGACGATACCGACAACCTGCCCCTCCTCGATATCGAAGGACACGCGGTCAAGCGCCGGAGTGGCACCGGGAGCATAACGGAAGGTCACATCCTCGAAGAACATCTTGCCCGTGATATATGGACGGGACTGACGGGAATGACCACTGCGCTCCGGCTCGGCATTCATCACCTCGCCCAGCATACGCACCGACAGATCCGCCTCCTGGTACTCGTTGATCAAGGCCACGATCTGAAGCAGCGGGCCTGTGACGCGACCCGACAGCATGTTGAAGGCGATCAGCGCGCCCAGTGTCATGGCGCCGTCGAAGACCTGAACGGCACCGATGGCAAGCACGCTGATCTGCATCAGCTTTTCCAGACCGCCGGTCAGCACGGTCCCCAGGATGCTGATGCCGCCAACCTTGGCATGGCGCCGGACGGCCAGGGCCACTTTACTGTCCCATGCCTGCTGCCGGTTCTCTTCAAGCACCAGTGACTTGACGGCGCGCATGGAATGCAGTGTCTCGACCAGATGCGCCTGACGGCTGGCCTCAGTCTCGTACAACCGTCCCAGATGCAGCCGGAAGATCGGCACCATGAAGCCGATGATCGCCGCGATGACGACCGAGAAGGCCAGCACCACAGCAGTCAACAGGCCGCTGTAAAGGAACAGCAGCACCAGCAGCACCGGCAATGTGACAGTATCCAGGAAAACCTGAAACAGCCTGCCGGTCAGGAAATGGCGCAGCTTCTCCGTCTGCTGCATATGCCGGGTCAGGATACCCGCACTGTTGCGCTCGAAGAAATGCAGCGGCAGCGAAAGAAGGTGCCGGAAAGTGCGGCTGGTCAGCTTGGCATCGATCTTGTTCGATGCCAGCAACATAAGATTCTGGCGGACATAGCCGAAGAACCCGTCAAAGACTGTCAGCAATATATAAAGCAGGACGATGACGAACAGCGTCTGGTAACTATGGTGGGTAATCACCTTGTCGACCAGCACCTGGAACATCATCGGCAGCGCCAAGCCGATCAGATTGGCCATGATGGCCGCGATGGCGACGCCACGGAAGAATTTAGCGTTGCGCAGGATCTCCGGCAGGAACCAGCGGAAGCCGAAGGGCTGGTTCTCATCCATCAGGGCCCAGGCACGCTTGGCCAGGATGATCTCGCCCGTCCAGGTGGAGGTGAATTCCTCCTCGGACAGAAACCGGACGCCCTCAGCCTCACGCGTGGGGTCCAGTACGGCAGCCGACATCCGGCCCTCCACCTCCATCGCATAGGCAAGAATGACCCAGCTGCCATCCTTCCGGATCGCAATTGCCGGGTAAGCACTGCCTAGGTGACAGGCGGACTTCCAGCTGACGCGTGTCTTACGGCCCTTAAGGCCGGCGCCATGCATGGATTTCAGTACGGCCGGTACGGGATCGCCCGGCACATCGGGCGGCAACTCATCCGGATGAAGTTGCACGCCATGGTGCAGCGCCACCAGAAAAAGACACCTCAGAACCGTCATGTAAGGGGACAATCGCCACGTCCATCGGCAGGAAAGGGGGTCAACGTGAGCCGGAAACTAAAGCGATTCTCGAAAACACACGACAAAAAAGCGACATGCCCGCTCCCGAAGGGTGCAATTGATCCATGATCTAGGCCCTAAGGCATAAACGATCTGAAATACCTCAGACGCAACACAGGTCGCGGCGCGTTTCGTGGGGGGTACACCGAATGTAACTTGACTCCTCCTCACGATGGGTATTCTATCCACACTGACCCAAAAAATTTGGGCGCCTATACCAAAAGGGGATTGAACACGGCCATGCGGCTGCGCCTTTTTGTGCGTGTCCGCGGTTGGGTACCTTTCCGGTTGTCGGCTCCAGATTGCGTGGGCTTCGGTTAATTCGGCATATGTCTTGCATGACAATTTCGGATTAATCGAGAAGGAGATCTTCCAGGCAGGGAAGGTTTCCGTAGATCCACTTTTCATGCTCTGGAGTCCTAGCCATGTCGATCCTCTCGTTTCTCTCGACTACTCAGATCGGCCAGCTGAGCACGACAGCAATCGGCAACTGGACGACTTCAGACCTTCGTCAACTCTCGTCAACACAGACCAGTGCGCTGTCGACCACCCAAATCGGGGCTCTGACAACGACGCAGATGGCGGGGCTGCTCACAACGCAGCTCTCGGGACTTGCAACGACAACCGTTGCCGCGCTGACCAGCACCCAGCTGAATGCAATCTCGACGACCAACCTGACGGGTTTGAGCACGACGCAGTTCACTGCGCTCACCACAACTCAGGTTTCCGGCCTCAGCACCACGCTGGTTCGCAGCCTCAACAGCACCTACATCGCCAATCTCTCGACGACGCAGATCGGCGGATTGAGCACCACCCAGATCACCACGCTGAGCACCGCCCAGGTGCAGTCGCTGGAAACCACCGACGTCGCGGCTCTGTCCACAACCCAGATCGTGGCGCTGACCACGGCCCAGATCGTGGCTCTGGCTAGCACGCAGTTTGCGGCCATTGAGACCACCGATCTGGCGGCCCTGACCACGACCCAGTTCCGGGTGCTGACCACCACTCAGATCGCCGGGCTGTCGACCACCCAGGTCGGTGTCCTGACGACGACCCAGATCGCCTCGCTGACCACCACCCAGGTGCGTGGCATCGAGACCACCGATCTCGCCGCCCTCTCCACCACCCAGATCGGCGGCCTGACCGCCGCCCAGATCACGGCCCTGACCACCACCCAGGTCGGCGGGTTCGAGACCACTGATCTCGCGGTGTTGAGCAGCACCCAGCTGAATGCCCTGTCGAGCGCACAGGTCGGCAGCCTGACCACGACCCAGGTCAATGCCCTGTCCTCCACCCAGATCGGTCAGCTGGGCACCGCCCAGGTCCGTGGCCTCAACAGCACCCAGGTGGCGTCTCTCTCCACCACCCAGATCGGCGGATTGAGCACCACCCAGATCGCGTCGCTGACCAGCACCCAGATCAGCGGGCTGGAAACCACGGACATCGCGGCCCTGTCCACGACCCAGATCGTGGCGCTGACCACGGCCCAGATCGTGTCTCTGACCACGACACAGTTCGCGGCTATTGAGGTCACCGATCTGGCGACCCTGACCACGACCCAGTTCCGTGCCCTCACGACGACCCAGATCGCTGGGCTGAACACCACCCAGGTCGGTGTCCTGACGACGACCCAGATCGCCTCGCTGACCACCACCCAGGTGCGTGGCATCGAGACCACCGATCTCGCCGCCCTCTCCACCACCCAGATCGGCGGCCTGACCGCCGCCCAGATCACGGCCCTGACCACCACCCAGGTCGGCGGGTTCGAGACCACTGATCTCGCGGTGTTGAGCAGCACCCAGCTGAATGCCCTGTCGAGCGCACAGGTCGGCAGCCTGACCACGACCCAGGTCAATGCCCTGTCCTCCACCCAGATCGGTCAGCTGGGCACCGCCCAGGTCCGTGGCCTCAACAGCACCCAGGTGGCGTCTCTCTCCACCACCCAGATCGGTGGCCTCTCCACCACTCAGATCGCGTCGCTGACCACCACCCAGATCAGCGGGCTGGAAACCACGGACATCGCGACCCTGTCCACGACCCAGATCGTGGCCCTGACCACGGCCCAGATCGTGTCTCTGAATAGCACGCAGTTCGCGGCCATTGAGACCACCGATCTGGCGGCCCTGACCACGACCCAGTTCCGTGCCCTCACGACGACCCAGATCGCTGGCCTGAACACCACCCAGGTCGGTGTCCTGACGACGACCCAGATCGCCTCGCTGACCACCACCCAGGTGCGTGGCATCGAGACCACCGATCTCGCCGCCCTCTCCACCACCCAGATCGGCGGCCTGACCGCCGCCCAGATCACGGCCCTGACCACCACCCAGGTCGGCGGGTTCGAAACCACTGATCTCGCGGTGTTGAGCAGCACCCAGCTGAATGCCCTGTCGAGCGCACAGGTCGGCAGCCTCACCACGACCCAGGTCAATGCCCTGTCCTCCACCCAGATCGGTCAGCTGGGCACCGCCCAGGTCCGTGGCCTCAACAGCACCCAGGTGGCGTCTCTTTCCACCACCCAGATCGGTGGCCTCTCCACGACCCAGATCGCGTCGCTGACCACCACCCAGATCAGCGGGCTGGAAACCACGGACATCGCGACCCTGTCCACGACCCAGATCGTGGCGCTGACCACGGCCCAGATCGTGTCTCTGAACAGCACGCAGTTTGCGGCTATCGAGACCACCGATCTGGCGGCCCTGACCACGACCCAGTTCCGTGCCCTGACAACGACCCAGATCGCCGGGCTGAACACCACCCAGGTCGGTGTCCTGACGACGACCCAGATCGCCTCGCTGACCACCACCCAGGTGCGTGGCATCGAGACCACCGATCTGGCCGCCCTCTCCACCACCCAGATCGGCGGCCTGACCGCCGCCCAGATCACGGCCCTGACCACCACCCAGGTCGGCGGGTTCGAGACCACTGATCTGGCGGTGTTGAGCAGCACCCAGCTGAATGCCCTGTCGAGCGCACAGGTCGGCAGCCTGACCACGACCCAGGTCAATGCCCTGTCCTCCACCCAGATCGGTCAGCTGGGCACCGCCCAGGTCCGTGGCCTCAACAGCACCCAGGTGGCGTCTCTCTCCACCACCCAGATCGGTGGCCTCTCCACCACCCAGATCGCGTCGCTGACCACCACCCAGATCAGCGGGCTGGAAACCACGGACATCGCGACCCTGTCCACGACCCAGATCGTGGCCCTGACCACGGCCCAGATCGTGTCTCTGAACAGCACGCAGTTCGCGGCTATCGAGACCACCGATCTGGCGGCCCTGACCACGACCCAGTTCCGTGCCCTCACGACGACCCAGATCGCCGGGCTGAACACCACCCAGGTCGGTGTCCTGACGACGACCCAGATCGCCTCGCTGACCACCACCCAGGTGCGTGGCATCGAGACCACCGATCTCGCCGCCCTCTCCACCACCCAGATCGGCGGCCTGACCGCCGCCCAGATCACGGCCCTGACCACCACCCAGGTCGGCGGGTTCGAGACCACTGATCTCGCGGTGTTGAGCAGCACCCAGCTGAATGCCCTGTCGAGCGCACAGGTCGGCAGCCTGACCACGACCCAGGTCAATGCCCTGTCCTCCACCCAAATCGGTCAGCTGGGCACCGCCCAGGTCCGTGGCCTCAACAGCACCCAGGTGGCGTCTCTTTCCACCACCCAGATCGGCGGATTGAGCACCACCCAGATCGCGTCGCTGACCAGCACCCAGATCAGCGGGCTGGAAACCACGGACATCGCGGCCCTGTCCACGACCCAGATCGTGGCCCTGACCACGGCCCAGATCGTGTCTCTGAACAGCACGCAGTTCGCGGCCATTGAGACCACCGATCTGGCGGCCCTGACCACGACCCAGTTCCGTGCCCTCACGACCACCCAGATCGCCGGGCTGAACACCACCCAGGTCGGTGTCCTGACGACGACCCAGATCGCCTCGCTGACCACCACCCAGGTGCGTGGTATCGAGACCACCGATCTCGCCGCCCTCTCCACCACCCAGATCGGCGGCCTGACCGCCGCCCAGATCACGGCCCTGACCACCACTCAGGTCGGCGGGTTCGAGACCACTGATCTGGCGGTGTTGAGCAGCACCCAGCTGAATGCCCTGTCGAGCGCACAGGTCGGCAGCCTGACCACGACCCAGGTCAATGCCCTGTCCTCCACCCAGATCGGTCAGCTGGGCACCGCCCAGGTCCGTGGCCTCAACAGCACCCAGGTGGCGTCTCTCTCCACCACCCAGATCGGTGGCCTCTCCACGACCCAGATCGCGTCGCTGACCAGCACCCAGATCAGCGGGCTGGAAACCACGGACATCGCGGCCCTGTCCACGACCCAGATCGTGGCCCTGACCACGGCCCAGATCGTGTCTCTGGCCAGCACGCAGTTCGCGGCCATTGAGACCACTGATCTGGCGGCCCTGACCACGACCCAGTTCCGTGCCCTCACGACCACCCAGATCGCTGGCCTGAACACCACCCAGGTCGGTGTCCTGACGACGACCCAGATCGCCTCGCTGACCACCACCCAGGTGCGTGGCATCGAGACCACCGATCTGGCCGCCCTCTCCACCACCCAGATCGGCGGCCTGACCGCCGCCCAGATCACGGCCCTGACCACCACCCAGGTCGGCGGGTTCGAGACCACTGATCTCGCGGTGTTGAGCAGCACCCAGCTGAATGCCCTGTCGAGCGCACAGGTCGGCAGCCTGACCACGACCCAGGTCAATGCCCTGTCCTCCACCCAAATCGGTCAGCTGGGCACCGCCCAGGTCCGTGGCCTCAACAGCACCCAGGTGGCGTCTCTCTCCACCACCCAGATCGGTGGCCTCTCCACCACCCAGATCGCGTCGCTGACCAGCACCCAGATCAGCGGGCTGGAAACCACGGACATCGCGGCCCTGTCCACGACCCAGATCGTGGCCCTGACCACGGCCCAGATCGTGTCTCTGGCTAGCACGCAGTTCGCGGCCATTGAGACCACCGATCTGGCGGCCCTGACCACGACCCAGTTCCGTGCCCTGACAACGACCCAGATCGCCGGGCTGAACACCACCCAGGTCGGTGTCCTGACGACGACCCAGATCGCCTCGCTGACCACCACCCAGGTGCGTGGCATCGAGACCACCGATCTGGCCGCCCTCTCCACCACCCAGATCGGCGCTCTGACCACTACCCAGATTGTGGCCCTGACTACGACACAGGTCGGCGGGTTCGAGACCACTGATCTGGCGGTGTTGAGCAGCACCCAGCTGAATGTCCTGTCGAGCGCACAGGTCGGCAGCCTGACCACGACCCAGGTCAATGCCCTGTCCTCCACCCAGATCGGTCAGCTGGGCACCGCCCAGGTCCGTGGCCTCAACAGCACCCAGGTGGCGTCTCTCTCCACCACCCAGATCGGTGGCCTCTCCACGACCCAGATCGCGTCGCTGACCACCACCCAGATCAGCGGACTGGAAACCACGGACATCGAGGCCCTGTCCACGACCCAGATCGTGGCCCTGACCACGACACAGATCGTGGCTCTGGCCAGCACGCAGTTCGCGGCCATTGAGACCACCGATCTGGCGGCCCTGACCACGACCCAGTTCCGTGCCCTCACGACGACCCAGATCGCTGGCCTGAACACCACCCAGGTCGGTGTCCTGACGACGACCCAGATCGCCTCGCTGACCACCACCCAGGTGCGTGGCATCGAGACCACCGATCTGGCCGCCCTCTCCACCACCCAAATCGGCGGCTTGACAACCACCCAGATTGCGGCCCTGACCACGACACAGGTGGTTGGTATGGAAGGAACTGACATCGCAGTACTGACCAGCACGCAGCTTACGGGGCTGACAGCCACTCTGGTTCAGAGCTTGACGACGACCCAGGTCGCCGCCTTCACCTACACCCAGGTCGGCCAGTTCAGCACAACCCAGATCCGGGCGCTGGAAACCAGCGACATCGCGGTTCTGGGAACGGCACAGGCCACCATTCTGAACAGCACGCAGCTGGCGGCGTTGACCACAACCCAGGTCGCCAACTTCAGCACCACGGCAGTAGCTCAGCTGACGGGTGGCGGACAGTTCCCGGTCTTCACCTCCACCTTCGTGTCGGGTTTGACCACAACGCAACTGGGTGTGTTGAGCTCGGCGCAGATCAGTGCCTTCACGACCACTAGTATCGTGGGGCTGAGCACGACGCAGATTTCGTCGCTGTCCACCACCCAGGTCGGTGGTCTGGAGACGACGGATATCGCGGCGATGAACACCACGCAGATCGCTGGTTTCACCTCCACGCAGGTGTCGTCGATGACCTCCGCTCAAATCAACGCCTTGTTCATGTAACCTGCTTGATCCTGGCTAGGGCCGGGCCTGTCCCACGGGACAGGCCCGGCCCTTTCCTTTTGTGCGGGGCCCATACGATGGGTCACATTGCCCTGACAGTGCGCGTCGGTCAGGATAAAGCATCGCCAATTACCCCGACGGGCACCGATGCATCATCGCCAGATTCTCGACATGGCCCTGCGGGAGCTGCCTGCCGCCAAGGCGGCCTATCTTTCCCGTGTGGCTGATAACCTGTCCCGCGATCCGACGCTGGATGAGCGGTCACACCTGCTCTATCCCGTGTTGGCTGCAGCCGCAGCCGGCATCGAACCTGTGCTGCCGCCGCCCGAATGCGCTACCTTGATCGTCGCCTTCCTGACCAGCCATGCGGACGGCATCGCACACGCGCTCTACTCCCCCGCTTATCTGCGCGACGGGGCGGCGGCGATGGCGCCCTGGGCCGCACGGCTGCAGGCCGGGATTTCCACAGCCATCATGGACCAGTTGCAACGCGGCACCCTGGTTCTGGATGAACCTAAGGTATGGCGCTTCAGCAGTAGCATGGGCGAGCAGCCCCGCTTCCCCTATGGGGAGGAGCCGGAGGAAGAGGATCAGGATTGATCGGAGAAAGTCCGGCACGGCGACCGGGGCGGGCCGCCGTGCCGACAAGGTACCGCATCTTTGCCCTGAACCGAAAAGTGGGCCCGGCGGCGGGGCTGCCGGTAAGGCGGCGCAGTGGAAACGATCCAACCGGATCATCTCGCCCTGCGGCGTCGGCATAACCATCCGGGCTGTGGCCCTTGACGGCTAACGATTGTGGCGATTTCTTTCATCGCCTCTAAATCCGGTATCAGCACAGCAAATCACGGGCCAGTTGCCTGAAACCGGCTGTTTCCCTGGACGCCGAACATGGAAACACCCCCGTATGTCCTGTCTGGAAACACTATCCATTGCCTTTTGCAATCACCTTCTATCATTCAGCAAGACGTCCTTGCTGAACGCAACGCCCCATGCAATCATCCTTCCATGCTGACTGAACCCGCCCGTATCCTGATCATTGAGCCGGCTCCATCCCTGTCACATGCCTATGTGACGGCACTGAAGCGCGATGGGCATGCCCTGTCCGTTGTCGATGGCGGGGCGGCGGCGCGAAAGGCCTTGGCGGCCTCCGGCGGCACCGATCTGCTGCTGGTCAATCTGCAGCTACCCGATGGCCCCGGCATAGACCTGCTGCGTGACCTAACCCAGGCGGGCCTGGCCGCCCGCGCCATCGCCTTGACGGCACAAGGGTCGGTTCAGGTGGCCGTTGATGCCATGCGGGCGGGGGCCGCCGATGTACTGCTACTGCCGGTGGGCACCGACCGGCTGCGCGGCGCTGTCTCCACGGTCCTGGCCCAGCCGGTACCGACGCGTGAGGCCGGGGGCAAGACGTCGAAAGCCAAGGGCGCCAAGGCCGCAGCCGCGGAACCCGCCGTCACCGAATATTCCTTCTACGGCTTCATCGGTGCGTCGCCGCCCATGAAGGCGGCCTACCGCCTGATCGAGGCGGCAGCACCATCCAAGGCAACCGTCTTCATCACCGGCGAAAGCGGTACCGGCAAGGAGGTTTGCGCCGAGGCCATCCATCGACGGAGCCCCCGCGCCCAGGGTCCCTTCATCGCCATCAACTGTGCCGCGATTCCGAAGGACCTGATGGAGTCGGAGATTTTCGGCCATGTGAAGGGGGCCTTCACGGGGGCCAGCACCGACCATGCCGGTGCGGCGTTGCAGGCCGATGGCGGCACCCTGTTCCTGGACGAAATCGGCGAGATGGACCTGTCCCTGCAGGCCAAGCTTTTGCGCTTTCTCCAGACCGGCATGGTCAAGAAGGTGGGCAGCGAGAAGCTGGAGCCGGTGGATGTGCGCATCGTCTGCGCCACCAACCGCGATCCATACGCCGAGGTGCAGGCGGGCCGGTTCCGCGAGGATCTGTTCTACCGCCTGCAGGTGATCTCCATCGAACTGCCGGCACTGCGCGAGCGCGGCGACGACATCCTGCTGATCGCCCGCCATTTCCTGGAAAAATATGGGCGGGAGGAGCGTAAATCCTTCAAGGGCTTCGATAAGGAAGCCGAGGGCATCCTTCAGACCTACGCCTGGCCCGGCAATGTCCGGCAGTTGTTGAATGTTGTGCGCAATGTCGTGGTGCTGAATGACGGGGACGAGATCAAGCCCTTCATGCTGCCCCCGCCCCTGAACAAGCCGACCATGATCGTGCCGCCGATTCTGCATGATCCGCGTTGGGCAGCGGTTGCCGGCCCCCTGGCCAGCCAGATCGGGCAGGCCTTCCCCGCCCTAGCCGCCCCGCCGTCCGGACCATTCGGGGGCCTTGGCATTCCGGGTGTGCCCATTCCCGGCATTGGCCCGGCCACGCCCGCTGCACCGCCACCGGCATCGGGCACTGCCGACGGTTGGCAGAATGATGAACGCCGTATCCGCCCGCTGTGGCAGGTGGAGGAAGAAACGATCGATGAAGCCATCCGCCTGTGTCACGGCAATATCACCCGTGCGGCGGCTTTACTGGAAATAAATCCCTGCACCATTTATCGTCGTCGCCAGAAAAAGCGTACGGGCTGAGACGGGAACGGAAAGAACGGCCATGATTACCGAGATCCGTCACATCATCTTCTCCAATGACGAACTGAAGCTTGTCTTTCAGTCGGTGCCGCTTGACGGGTTCGATCCTGCCCGCCGCATCACCCGCATCCAGGTGGTGGAGGGTCCCCCGCCTTCCATCCGCATCCAGAGCGAGGCGGCCGGCGGCGGCGGCCGGTCGGAGCTGGAGGTGGAAAGCTACCAGCTGGCTCGCCTGATGGTCGCCTATTGCCGCGACAAAAAAATCCCTCTGCCCAAGGATGCGCTGAAAACCATCCACGCCCAGGGGGACGCGCTCTGCTTCTCGATCATGAGCACGTTGGGCTGATCGCACCTCCTTTCCCATCGGACTATGCCAATGGAACAGGTCGCGGCTTGGATTCCATCTGGAACCATCCTATATTGTTTGATGTAGGAACAGTCCCGGTGGGCAATCACCGGTTCACGACCAGACGGAAGACACGCACATGGAAGTCAGCAGCTCTGCCGGCTATGCCACGGCCCTGAAACAGCTGAATATTACGCAGCAGTTTCAGACCGAACAGGTCCGTGCCTCATCTGACCAGTCGCAGCAGGTGACCAACCTGCTGGCGGGGAGCGGTTCAACCCGTCCCGCGGCGACCGGTGGCCGTGGCCAGATCGTCGATATCCAGGCCTGATCCCGCCATCTTAAGATTCTCCGAACCTAAAAAGGGCCCGGTCGGGACATCGACCGGGCTTTTCCTTTTATGCCAAGGGGTATGACCCATGCCCCTTGGAGGTCGCCGACGGGCGGCCCGCGCCTGAGGGAACAGGTAACAACCAATAGCCATGGTCCATGGCTATTGGTCCCGAGGGCCTATCTCAGGCGCGACGTTTCGGCACGACACATGCGCCGCGAACGCAGTTGCAACTCAATCGCATGTGCAGTACCACCAGATCGGGACATGTTTCCTTTTGGGGGCCTGCGATGGCGAAGCGGAAATTCGGGTGGATCGTGGCGGGTGCGGCTCTTTCGGGGCTGCTGGCCGGGCCGGCGCTGGCGGAACCGTCGCTGAGCGGCCACGCCTTGTCGCCCTGGGGCATGTTCATGGCCGCCGACTGGGTAGTCAAATCGGTGATGATTGGGCTGGCCGGGGCGTCGGTCGCCACCTGGACCATTTTCATTGCCAAGCTGCTGGAATTGTCGGCGGCCAAGCGGCGGGCTGCTGCATCGCTGGCCCGGCTGGACAGTGTCCGGGGCCTGGCGGATGCCACTGCCGGCCTGAATGATGGCCGCGACCCGGCGGCCCCCCTGCTGCATGCTGTGCTGGAGGAGATGGAGCAATCGGCTGACCTGCCGCCCGAGGGGATCAAGGAACGCGCCGCCAGCCGGCTGGAACGGATCGAGGCGGCGACGGCACGGGCCAGCGCGCGCGGCACCGGCGTCCTGGCCTCCATCGGCGCCACCGCCCCCTTCGTGGGCCTGTTCGGCACCGTCTGGGGCATCATGAACAGCTTCATCGGCATCGCCGAAAGCCATACGACCAATCTGGCCGTCGTGGCGCCGGGCATCGCTGAGGCGCTGCTGGCCACAGCCATCGGTCTGGTGGCCGCCATCCCCGCCGTGCTGGTCTATAACGCCCTGACGCGCAGCATCGGCGGTTATCGTGCCCAGGTGGGCGACATTGCCGCCGCCGTCCTGCGTCTGCTGTCGCGGGATCTGGACCGGCGTGGGGTGAAGCCGCGCCTGCGCGCTGCGGAGTAAGGACAATGGCCACCAAGCTGCGCACCGGCGGGGATGATGACCTGTCGGAAAATCACGAGATCAATGTCACGCCCTTCATTGATGTGATGCTGGTGCTGCTGATCATCTTCATGGTGGCGGCCCCGCTGGCCACCGTCGATGTGCCCGTCGACCTGCCGGCGTCCAGCGCGCCCCAGGCCGAGCGTCCGCCCAAGCCCCTGTTCCTGTCGGTGAAGGCCGACCTGTCGCTGGCCATCGATGAAACGCCGGTGGCCAGCAACAACGCGCTTGCCGCCGCCCTGAACGCCGCCACGGGCGGGGACAGGGAACAGCGCGTGTTCCTGCGCGCTGACAAAACCGTTGCCTATGGCGACCTGATGGCGGTGATGAACAACCTGCGCGATGCCGGCTATCTGAAGGTGGCGCTGCTGGGTCTGGACGGGGCCGCGGTGGGGGCCGCACCGTGACCGGTCTGGCGGCCATGCCCGCCGGCGGTATGCGCTGGCCCCTGGCCTTTGCCCTGGCGGTCGGGGCGCATCTGGCCGTGGCCGGGTTCGTCGCCCTGAAACCCCATGCGCCAGCTCCGATGGAGCCGCCACCACCGCCCCCGGCTCTGCTGCTGGACCTGGCCCCGCCAGCGCCGCCGCCGCCCCCTCCCCCGCCACCACCGAAACCGATGGCGCAGGCACCGGCGCCAAAGCCGCCGCCGGTGATCGCGCGTGCCGTGGCAAAGCTGCCGCCACCGCCGCCCAGACCCGCTCCCCGCACCGAACCCGTGGCGGAACTGCCGCCGCAACCGATCGCCACACCGGCCCCGGCCCTGACCGAAACGGCACCGGCCCCGCAGGCTAGTGCCCCCGCCGGGCCACCGCCCGACGCCCTGGCCGCCTTTCAGGGGCGTTTGATGGCGCATCTGGGCAAGCACAAGCGCTATCCCATGAGTGCGCGGCAGCGGCGGCAGCAGGGAACCGCCTGGGTCCGCCTGACCCTGGACCGCAATGGCCGCGTCCTGTCACAGCAGTTGGAACGCGGTTGCGGGGTAGAGGCACTGGACCGGGAGGCGGAGGAGCTGCTGGACCGTGCCCAGCCGCTTCCCCCCATCCCCCCGGAACTGGGACAGGACCAGATGGAACTGGTCCTGCCCGTGGAGTTCAGCCTGCGCTGAGGGTGAGAGGGTCGCCCCCTCTCACACCGCCACCACCGGCTGCCGCCGGCCAAACCGGCCCCGGACCCAGCCAATCCCCCGCTTGGCATCCTCCACCAGCATCAGCAGGGCCGGCATCAGCAGCAGGACCAGAACCGTGGCCGTCCCGATGCCGAAGACAAAGGTGATGGCCATGGGCACCAGGAAGGCCGCCTGGAACGCCGTCTCGGTCAGCAGCGGCAGCAGGCCGAAGATGGTGGTCAGCGAGGTCAGCAGCACCTGGCGCAGCCGTTCCGCCGCCCCATGCACCACCGCACTCTCCACGGCTTCCCCCTCCTTGATGCGGTCATCGATGCTGCTGACCACCTGGATACTGTCATTCACCAGCACGCCGGCCATGCCCATGATGGCGATGTAGGACCAGATGGTCATGTCCGCCCCCATCACCCAATGGCCAAAGATGGTGCCGGCGATGGAGAAGGGGATGATCATCAGCACGGCGAAGGGCCGGGCGAAGCTGCCCATGATCCAGGCCAGCACCAGATAAATGGCGCCCAGCGAGACCAACATGCCCATCATGAAGTCAGACCAGAACTCTTCCTCCTGACGCGACCCATCATTCTGGTCCTTCTTGACGCCATACTTCTCCATGATGCCGGGCAGGTGGTTCTTTTCGATGTCGCTGCGGATCTCGCCTGAATTACCCTTCAGGTGATCGACCTCGGCAAAGATCGATACGGTACGCTGGCCCTTGTTGCGCAGGATACGCGACAGGCCGGGCCGTTCCGACAGTTCCACCACATCGGCCAGCGGCACCTGCATGCCGGTGGGCGAACGCAGCTTCAGACTGGCCAGTAGCGCCTCCGTCTGGTCGCTTTCCGGCAGGCGGACGCGCACCGTGACCTCCTCATCGCCCTTGGCAAAGCGCATGGCGATGGCGCCGTCCATGGCATCACGCAGCTGGCGACCCACATTCTCGGTGGTGAAGCCCAGGGCCTCTCCGCGCGGGGTGACCTTGACCACCAGTTCCGGCTTACCGGCGGGCAGGTTGTCGCGCGCCCCGCTGACCCCGCCATAGGTCATGATAACCTTCTTCAGTTCCTCCGACGCGGCCTTCAGCACATAGGGGTCATTATGGACCAGACGAAAGCCGAAGCCGTCGCCGCCAAACCCATCCTGTTCGGTGGAGAAGATCACCTGATCGATACCGGGCAGCAGCTTGGTCTCCGCCTCCCACTTCTTCATGATATCGGGCAGGCGCTGTTCACGGTCGTCGGCTACGGAGAACTCGACTTTCATGGAGCCGATATAATCGCCGACCTGTTCGGGCAGGTTGTTGCCGGTCGTGACGCCCAGCTTACCGAACGTCATCTTGACGATCTCACCCCGTGGCAAGCCATAGGCGGCCTCGACACGGTACAGGGCGGCTTCGGCCTCGTCGATCTGCTTGGCCACCACCTCACGCGGGGTACCGGGGCTGAACAGCAGGTTCAACTGCGCCTGGTTGCCCTCCGGCTGCGGGAAGAAGGCGAACTTCACATGGCCGCCGGCCTGCAACCCGATGGCCAGCGCCATGATCGTGACTGCCGCCGCAACCGTCAGTCCACGGTTATGCGTGGCCCAGGCAATGGCCTGCGTGAAGGGCCCATCACGGAAGCTGATGAATTTTGCATCGAACGCCACGCGCAGCTTTGACGGCGGTGACTTCTGCCCCTTTTCCAGTGCGTGGCGCATGTGGGACGGCAACATCAGGAAGCAGCCCAGAAGAGAGGCGATGATCACCGCGATGGAGATGGCGGGCAGCGGCATTACATATTGCCCTGTCGTCCCGCTCATCATCAGCATCGGGCCGAAGGCGGCAATGGTGGTGATGGCGGCGGCCGTGACGGGCCAGAACATGCGCTGGGCGGCCCGTTCCACGGCCTTGGCCGGCTCCATGCCCTTATCCATCAGGGTCTGGCCATGTTCGGCCACCACGATGGCATCGTCACAGATGATGCCCGTCATCATGATCAGGGCGAACAGGCTCATCACATTGATGCTCTGCCCGATCAGCACCATGATGGCGAAGGTGACCAGGAAGCTGACCAGGATGTCGATGGCGATCCAGAAGGTAACCCAGGGCCGCAGGAACACCACCAGCACAGCCATGACCAGCACCATGCCGCCGACCGCATTATCCATCAGCATGCCGATGCGATCTTCCAGCGCGTCGGAATTGCGGTCATAGCTTTCGACCGTCACGCCAGGCGGCAGGGTCGGGCGCAGTTTTTCAAGGTACGCATCCACCCGTTCGGTGATGGCGATCAAATTGCCGTTCTTGGAGGTCTGAAGCGACAGGTTGATGGCGGGATTGCCATTGCGCCGTCCGGTCACGCCCCGGTCGTCAAAGGCATCGCTGACCTGGGCCACCTGCCCCATGGTCACGCGCTGGCCCTGCGCGTCGGTGCGCAGCGTCAGTCCGGCGACACCGGCGGCATCATCCTGCCGGCCCATGGACCGCATCTGCTTTTCAATATTGCCCGACAGAGTACCCGACGGCACATCGGTCGATGCCTGGGCCAGACGCTGGGCAATCGACCCCAGGGTGGTATCCAGGCGCTGCAGCTCCGCCGCCGGCACCTCCACCCAGATCTCGGCATTGCGCAGACCGGACATATAGACACGGTCCACACCCTGCGCGGTCACCCCGTCACGCACCTGCTTGGCCAGCGCCCGCAATGCGGGTTCCGGCAGAGGACCGGAGATCGCCAGTTCCATCAGTTCGTCGGTGATGGTGAAGCGGTTGATCACCGGGCGTTCCGCACTCTGCGGCAGGGTGGTGATGTTGTTGATCGCGCTTTCGACCTCCGACAGGGCCTTGGCCATGTCGGTGCCATGCTTGAAATTGATGAACAGTTCGCCGATGCCTTCGCGCGACCGGCCCGTCACCTCATCAACGCCTTCCAGGAACCGCACTTCGCGTTCCATGGCCTCGATGATGGAGCGGTCGATATCGTCGGCGGACGCGCCCTGCCAGGCTGTCCCGACATAGATACCCGGCACATCAAAGTCCGGTTCCATCTGCCGTTCCAGCTTGGCCAGCGCCCAGAAGCCGGCGATCATCATCATGATCATCAGGATATTGGCCGCCACCTTGTGGCGGATGAAGGTGCGGATCAGGCCGGCGCTGTTCATTCGCTCTTCTCCCCGGCCCCAGCCTTATCCTGATTGTCCTTATCCTGGGTTTCCTTGGGCGGGTTGGTGGCGACCTGGGCGCCGGGGGCCGGCGTCTCGCGGACCGCAACCTTCAGACCGGGTCCGATTTCCTGGAACCGGGTGGTCACCACTTTGACGCCATCGCTCAGCCCCTTATCGACGAACACGGCATCGCTGGTGCGGGCCACCACATGCACCTTGGTGCTTTCCAGCCGGCCCTCGGCATTGGCGATATAGACGGTATCATTGCCATGAACCGCCGTGACGGGCAGACGATGGACCGCAACATAGGCACGGTCGGGCAACGCAACCTCTACAAAGGCGCCGGGGCGCAGCGGCTGATCCAGGCTTTGTGCCTCAAGTCGTACGAAGATGGTGACGCCGCCCGTGGCGGTGTCAATCCGGTCGATCACCCGTTCCACGGTCGCCGGATAGGTCAGGCGCTGCTCACCCAGCTTCCAGGTGACCTCCGCCCGGCGGCCCACCACGCCCGCCCCATCGGCAGCCAGTCTTCCATAGGCCTCGGTCGACAGGGTGACGCGGGCCTCCAGCCCTTCAGTGCCCGACAGGGTGGCGACCTGATCGCCCGCCGATACGCGCATGCCCACCTCCGCCTTGGTCTGGCCGACAAAGGCATCGAACGGGGCGGTCAGCTTGGTGCGGGCCAGATCCGTCTCTGCCCGATCCAGCATCGCCTTCAACCGGTCAATGGCCGCTTCCTGCTGCCGGACGCGGGCGGCCCCGGCCTGCGACCCGTTTTCCATGGCGGCCAGGGTCTGGCGTTCCGCCGCCAGGGCCCCTTGCGTCTGTTCCAGCCGCGCGATGGAGATGGTGCCCTTTTCATACAGGGACTGGGCGCGTTCCTGCTCGCGCTCCTTGATGCCCAGTTGCTGACGGGCCAGTTCGGCGCGCGACTTCTCCGCCGCCGCTGTGGCGCGCAGCTCATCCAGCCGCGCCCGGGCCTCGGCAAGTTGCGCCCGCGTCTCCCGTACCGTCAGTTCATAATCCCAGGGGTCGATCTCCAGCAGCGTTTCTCCCGCCTTGACCAGACCGCCGTCGCGCAGGGCCGGCGACACCGCCTTGACAGTCCCGGCCACCAGGGGCCGCAATTCCGCCGATCGGCCCGCAACCAGCGTGCCCATCAGACTCATGTCCGGGCGGTGGTCGGCGCGGGCGACGTTCACCGCATCCACAGACCAGACCCGTTCCGGCCGGTCCTCCCGCGCCACTTCCGGCTTGCTGGCCACCATCAGGGTGAAACCGCTGACACCCAGAAGCAGGACACCGCCAATGGCCACCACGCGCTTTGACCGCGGCCCCAGGGCCGCCCATTTCGGCATGCGCAGCCGGTCGCCCCAGCCGCGCAGCGCCCAATGGCGCCCCATCTGTACCGTCCCCACCTTTTCCATGCCGTCCCCCGTCTGCCTGGCCATCGCCATTGATTGGATGGGCGGGTCACACCTTCCCCGGCACGGCCCTACCCCTGGGACGCCATGATTGCAGCCCGTGTGCCAGCGGCGGAAATGGCGGAAACCCTGGGTTTTCTGAAAGCACCCGTCCCTGACCGATGGCCGGCAACACCATATTTTCGCCTTATTGGCAAATCATCGCGATTTTCGCCATGGCAGGAGCTGACACCCTCGGGGGCAGCAGAAGGGGAGTTCGTTGACGGCTAAATAATCTTATTATATTGTTAATGAAAAATTATAACCCTGGGAGGTTTGTGCCATGGCAAAGAACTGGCTCCATCTGTCAGTCGCATTGTTAGCGCTAACAGTTTTAACCACCTCCCCCACCGTGGCGCAGACGGGATCGAACCCCATCATCCGCGACAAGTTCACCGCCGATCCCGCCCCGCTGGTGGTGGGTGACCGGCTGTATCTCTATGTCGGGCATGACGAGGCGCAGCGCGACGAGATGTTCAACATGAAGGAGTGGCTGGTTTATTCCACCACCGATATGAAATCCTGGACCGGCCATGGCCCCATCATGAAGGTGGCGGATTTCAAATGGGCGAAGAAGGATGCCTGGGCCTCACAGACGATCCAGCGCAACGGCAAGTTCTGGTTCTATGCCGCCGTCGAACATGACGACACCCATCCCGGCAAGGCCATCGCCGTCGCCGTATCGGACAGCCCGACCGGCCCATTTGTGGATGCCAAGGGATCGGCGCTGATCACAAATCAGATGACGCCCAAGGGCACCCATAGCTGGGAAGATATCGACCCCACCGTCTTCACCGATGATGACGGCACGACCTGGATCGCCTGGGGCAACCGCCAGTGCTACATCGCCAAGCTGAAGCCCAACATGATCGAAATCGACGGCCCGATCACGGAGATCACGCCCCCGCACTTTGAGGAGGGGCCATGGCTGCATAAGCGTGGTGATCTCTATTACCTGACCTATGCCTCGCTCGACCGCGCCACCCACCGGGATGAAAAAGTGTCCTATGCCACGGCCCCGTCGATCCAGGGTCCCTGGACCTATCGTGGCGAACTGACGGGATCGGGCAAATACAGTTTCACGATCCATCCCGGCATCGCGCAGTTCAAGGGCAACTGGTACCTGTTCCTGCACAATGCCACCCTGACCATCGGCGACCTGAATGGTGCCCTGGGCCGGCGCGCCGTTACGGTGGAACATCTTCAATATAATCCCGACGGCACCATGAAACCGGTGATCCAAACGGACGCGGGCGTTACCGCCCCGCCTCCGCGCTAACCGCATAACAACGGATAACAATCAATCAAACAGGGAGAAATGACCATGGGGCTGACCAGCACCCTCCGGCACGCCATGACGGTACGGGCAACGTTCAAGGCGACCCTGGTCGCCCTGGCGCTGACCCTTCCGGCACAGGCGCAGAATGACAAGATGACGCCCATCGCCATTCCGGCACAGCCGGCGGCAATTGAGCTGGGCACAGGCCCCCTGCCCGATGCCAAGGTGCCGGAATCCTGGCACAGCCAGTATGGCAGCCTGTTCGCCCGCAATGTCACGGTCGCCACGCTGACCCCCTTCCTGCCCGACCCCGCCAAGGCCACGGGGGCGGCAGTGGTGGTGGCGCCCGGCGGTGGCTTCCGCACCCTGTCGATGAGCAATGAAGGCTGGGACGTGGCCAAGGCCCTGGCCGACAAGGGCGTGGCGGCCTTTGTCCTGAAATACCGGCTGAACCAGACGCCCGCCGACATGCAGGCCTTTGAACAATCGATGCGGGAGATGTTTTCCGGTGCAGCCCGCCCGGCCCGGCCCAAGCCGGATGACATGATCGCCGCCATCGCCCCACAGATCGCCGATGCCCGCGCGGCCTTCGCGCTGATCCGCCGGCGCGCGGCCGAATGGAGGGTCGACCCGGACCGGATCGGCATGGTCGGCTTTTCCGCCGGCGCCATGCTGACCATGGCCACCGCCGTGGCCGGGCAGGACGCGAAACCTGCCTTCATCGGCAATATCTACGGCCCGCTGGCCGCCATGACAGTGCCCGCCGACGCCCCGCCGCTGTTCGTGGGCCTGGCCGCAGACGATCCCCTGTTCGGCAATACCGGCTTCGGCCTGATCGAGAACTGGCGGGCGGCCAAGCGGCCCGTGGAATTTCACCTGTTCGAACAGGGCGGCCATGGCTTTGGGATGTACCAGAAGGAAACCACCAGCACGGGCTGGTTCGACGCCTTCACCCGCTGGATTGCCATGCACGGCTACCTGAAGCCCAAGGGCTGACCGGTTGTTCAGAAGGCGGGCGCGCCGCATTTCTCCGGCTTGAACACCCGCACCGTGGATGGCGGTGCCCCGGCCCATTTAGCCTGTGCGCGTGTTGGCCGGGGTGACAGGGTGCCGCCGCAATTGGGGCAGCGCCCCCGCAGCCGTCCTTCCGCACAATCCCGGCACCATGTGCACTCGAAGGAGCAGATATAGGCCCCCTCCTGATCCGCCGGCAAATCCCTGTCGCAGCATTCACAGCCCGGCCGCATCTCCAGCATCACACCCTCCATGATCACGCGCGACAGTGAAACGGCAAACCGCGCGGCGGGCAAGGCTGGGACCGGACAGGCGGCGGACCTTTCCGGCCTTTCACCCCTTCGACCCCCACCGCCCCTCCAGCCAGCGTGACAGGCGCGACAGCAGCAGCAGGATCACCAGATATTCCAGTGCCAGCAGCGTATAAAGCTCCAGAGGGCGATAGGTCTGGGTTTGCAATTCGGTGGCGCGGCGGGTCAGTTCGGCCAGCCCGATGGCGGATGCCAGCGAACTGTCCTTCACGGTATGGATGAACTGCCCCACCGTGGGCGGCAGCATGCGACGCAGCGCCTGGGGCAACACGATGCGCCGCAGGGTCAGCCAGCGGCCCATGCCCAGCGATTGCGCCGCCTCCACCTGCCCCCGCGGCACGCCTTCAATCCCAGCCCGAAAAATCTCCGACAGGAACGCCCCGGCATTCAGCGCCAGTGCGATCACCGCCGCTGTGAAGGGCGTCAGGTCAGTGATCCAGCCCAGAAGCGCGAACCACACCCCGTCCGGGTCCAGCCCCTGCACCAGAATGGGCAGCGCATAGAAGACCCAAAGCAGCAGCACGAACAGCGGCAGGGTCCGCATCAGCTCGACATAGCCACCGCTGACCATCCGCACGGCCCGCCACCGGCTGCCCCGCGCGATGGCGGTGACCAGCCCGATGATCATGGCCAGCCCCAGGGCCGCCGCTGACAGGCCCAGGGTGAGCCCCGCGCCGGCCAGCAGGAAGGACAGGTTGCCCAAACCTTCGTCCGTACGTGGATCAACAATATGCCACCCTTCCCCGCCGCAGCCCGACAGCAGCAGGGGCAGCAGCAGCAGGGGCAGGCCGAGCCTCACCGGGCCGTCCCCGCACCCTCGAACCAGGTCTTGAACAGCCCGTCAAAGAACCCGTCGGCCAGCCGCGCATCGACCCATTTATTGAGCCACAGCATCCATTCGCCATCGCCCGGCAGGGTCATCATGGCGTTTTCCGTATCGGTACCGGGCCGCGCCCCCTGGGTCAGCATGGTCAGCTGCGGATATTCCCGTCCGATCTTGGTCAGGAAATAGAGATTGTCGGTAAAGGCCGCCTGCGCCCGGCCCGCCAGCACCTCGGTGAAATCAATGACGGGATCAGCCACCGACAGGATGCGGGCCTTCGTGAAGACCTTCCTGGCCATGGTCTCTGGTGCCGTCCCCTGCTGCACCGAAATGGTCACGCCCGGCTGGTCCAGATCGTCCCAGCTTTTGAAGCGCTCTGCATCCTTGTTCAGGATCAGGGGGATGAAGGTCGGGCGCAGATATGCCTTGGTGAAGGCCACGGCCCTGGCCCGTTCCGGGGTCACCGTCACGCCGGTGGCGGCGATGTCGTATTTGCGGGCCATCAGGCCGGCGACAAGGGTGGGCCAGGTGGCCTGCACCAATTGCAGCTTCACACCCAGATCGGCGGCCAGCCTCTCGGCCACCTGCACCTCATAGCCTTGGAACCCACCCGTCTTCACGTCGCGGAAGGAATAGGGGAAATAATCCCCCGTGGTGCCCACACGCAGCACGCCCGCCTTGCGCACCTTCTCCAGCAGTGATGCCCCCTGCGCCATAACGGGTCCGGCCAGGGTCGTGGCAAGGGCGGCAAGGATCAGGTCGCGGCGATGAAGTGGCATGGCGGCTCCAGCATGGATGAGACCTCATGGTTGCCGCACTGCGAAACGGGGTCAACAGGGAATACAACGGCCTCTGAAAGACAATGCCCCCGCCCGGTTTCCCGGACGGGGGAGCAGGCTGGAACTGCCCGATGAAGCTGTGAAGAGAGCGGAACCGATCTCTAATTACTTGGCGGCGATGGTCACGGTGACGGTGTCGGCATAGTCGCCTGCGATGTACTGGTCGGAGGCGGCGATGGTGACCTTCAGGTCGGACTTCTTGCCGAACTGCGCGGTGGCGCGGTCAACAACCATCTGGCTGGTCAGCGCACCACCCTGGCCGTCATAGTTGACCGAGTAATCGATGGTGAAGTTGCCGGACTTCAGCTTGCCGGCATTGGCCGAGGCCAGCGTGATCTTGTAGCCGGAGCCGGAATTGCAGGTCTCGGTGACCGAACCGACCGTCTTGGCGGTTTCGCCGGCCTTCAGGGCCAGCGACTGGTTCAGGTCCTGGACGGCGATGGTGCAGGACAGAGCGACATTACCCTTCAACTGGATCGTGCCGGACGCGTTCTGGGCCATGGCGGGGGCGACAATGGCAGAAGCGATCAGGGCGGCGGCGGCGGTCTTGGCGAAGAACTTGGTCATGTCGGTCTCCATCGGTTCGTTGGGGCGAGGCGTTGTTGCCTTCATGCGAACCAAGGATTGCAGCCTGCGTGCCAGGCATCGGCACACCCTGACAGTTGAGGGTTTCTGCGGGCCTGGGGCGGCGCTTACC
The DNA here is from genome assembly GCF_002868735.1 of Niveispirillum cyanobacteriorum. Lineage (GTDB taxonomy): Bacteria > Pseudomonadota > Alphaproteobacteria > Azospirillales > Azospirillaceae > Niveispirillum > Niveispirillum cyanobacteriorum. The sequence goes on from NZ_CP025613.1 coordinate 876,682, forward strand.
CTCCATTGACATATTGCAATCCGCAAAACTGCGAAATGCATGTTGCAATATGCAAATATCATTGCAAAATGAAAGGGGCGTTGCCGCCCCTCTGCAACCTAACCTTTGGGATAGGATAATTTAGAGCGGTTTTCTGTTACCCGGAAACCGCTCCGGCGGCGACTGCCGCCGCGCCGCACGTGCGGCGTGAAGCCAAGCGGCGGATGCCGCGCCGGCGCCTGAGGAAAACGAAAAGACTAGACATGTTTCCGGTCAGCGGAAACATGTCTAGGCCCGTCCGTAATGATCCTCGATGCGCAGGATATCGTCGGGGCTGATGATGGCACCCGTCTGCACCTCGATCAGGCACAGGTCGGTATCTCCATCATTTTCCAGGCGGTGAGGGATACCGGCGGGAATGAAGACGCTTTCATTAACCCGCACGATGCGCCGCTCCTCGCCCAGCGTCACCTGGGCCTCCCCCTGCACCACCACCCAATGCTCGGCCCGGTGATCATGCTTTTGCAGGGAAATCTTGTGGCCGGGGCGGATGGTCAGGCGCAGAACCTGAAAGCCGGGGGCCGCATGCACCAGATGCGAATAGCCCCAAGGTCGGTAGGTGCGGCGGTGGTCCAGCCGTTCGGTCCGCCCCTCCGCCTTCAACCGGTCGACAACGGCCTTCACATCCTGTACGCGGGCGCGGTCGGCAACCAGGACGGCATCATCGGTGGTGATGACCACAAGGTCCTTCACCCCCACCAGCGCCGTCAGCCCAACCTCGCCCCGCACCAGATTATTGCTGGCATCGACCAGGATGGCATCGCCCAGCACGGCATTGCCACCGCCATCCTTTTCCGCGATGTCCCACAGCGCGCTCCAGGCACCCACATCGGTCCAGCCGATGTCGCAGGGCACAACGGCCGCACTGTCCGTTTTTTCCATGACGGCAAAATCGATGGAGATGTTGGGCGCCCGGGCAAAGGCATCTGTATCCAGGCGCAGGAAATCGAGATCGACCCGCGCCGCCTCGATGGAAGCATCCGCCGCCGCCAGCGCGTCGGGGGCGTGGCGTTCCAGTTCGGCCACGAACCGGTCGGCGCGGAACAGGAACATGCCGCTGTTCCACAGGTGCCGCCCGCCCGCCAGATAGGCTTGCGCCACGTCCAGCTTTGGCTTTTCCGCGAACTGCTTCACGGCAAAGGCGCCATCGGCGCCTGACACCGGCTCACCCTTCTCGATATAGCCATAGCCTGTTTCCGGGCTGGTCGGCTGAATGCCGAAGGTCACCAGCTTGCCCTGCTGTGCCGCAACCGCACCCTTGGCCACTGCCACACGAAAGGCGTTGGGCGACAGGATGGCGTGATCAGCGGGCAGCAGCAGGACCAAGGCCTGCGGATCACGCCGCGCCGCCAGCAGTGCTGCCACAGCCGCCGCCGGGGCGGTATTGCGCCCGAACGGTTCCAGCACCAGTTCGGTGGGACGGATGCCCACCTCCTGCAGCTGTTCGGCAATGGCGAAGCGGTGTTCCTGATTGCAGATGACGATGGGGTCGGCGAAACCGAAATCCCGGCCCACGCGGAGGGCCGTTTCCTGGATCATGGTCCGGTCGCCACACAGGTTCAAAAGCTGCTTGGGAAACCGCTCCCGCGATACCGGCCACAGGCGGGAACCCGAACCGCCGGACAGAAGAACGGGAATGATGGTGGCGATGCTGTCATTCATCTCTGCACACAGGGCAATATCAGGGGTAGCCACGCCCAAGCACCCGCGCCCCGGCGGTCCCAGGGCGGCGGCTACCCGGCGGTCGGAAAAACAGGCGTTGGTTCAGCGGCTGGCGATGGCCAGAACGCCCTCGACGGCCCGGCCACCCTCATAACGCAGCACCATGGGCATCAGTTCCAGAACCTTCAGCCCCGCCTCATTCAGGCTTTCCTGCAAATGGGCCGGATCATGGGCATAGCGTCCGCTTTCCTGCAGGATATAGGGCTTGCCGCCCGATGCCGTTTCCGCCGACACGATCCACAGGCCGCCGGGACGCAGAGATGCCGCCACCTGCCGGAACAGGTCGCCCACCTCCCCGAAATAGCACAGCACATCACCCGCCACGATCATGTCGAAGCTGGCAGGCCGCGCGATCAGATAGGCGCCCAGTTCTGCCTGATCCAACGAGGAATAGAGCCCCCGGCGCAGCGCCTGCTGCAACATGGACAAGGACAGGTCCACACCCGTCAGGGTCTTGGCATAGGGCGCCAGATGCGGGGCTGCCAGACCAGTGCCGCAGCCGGCATCCAGAATATCCTTGTCCCCCTGGCCCGGCCCCAGATGGCGTTGCAACGCCTGGCCCACCGCGTCAGGCACAGCATAGCCCAGCGCACCGATCATCTCGTCAAACCGCTTGGCCGACGCATCGAAGGTCTGGGACAGATAGGCATCGCTGGCGCGCGCCGGGGCCGGCGCCTCGCCCAGGGCCGCCAGCGTATGCTGATACTGTGCTGTCTCCCCGGCCACATCGCGCCAGCCTTCCAGCAGGCTCTTGAGAGAGGCCTCATCGCCCGTACGGCGCAGATTGGCGGCAACCGACCCCAGTTCGACCTGCGCTTGTGTGCTGTCAGGCGCCAGTTTCAGCGCCTTCAGGGCCGCATCAGCCGCCATATCCAGCCGCCCCACCCCGCGCCAGGCCAGAGAGATGTTGATGTGCAGTGACGAACTGTCGGGGTCCATGGCCAACGCCTGTCCGAAACAGGCAATGGCCTCGTCATAATGACCGGCCTCGGCCAGGGTCAGACCCAGGTTGGAATGGGTGATAGTCAACTCGGGACGCAGGCGCAGCGCCACACGGAACTGCTCAATCGCCTCGTCCTGGCGGCCCAGGCGGCGCAGGACCAGGCCCAGATTGCTGGCGGCCTCCGCATAATCAGGCCGGGCCTTCAGGGCGTTGCCATAATGCTCCGCCGCGATCTCGATATGACCGGCATCATAAAACAGGGTGCCCAGGTTGTAATAGGCCTCGGCGAACAGCGGCTCCCGCTCCAGCGTATTCAGATAATGGTTGGCCGCGTCATGCGGCCGCCCCTGCGCCTGGGCCACGGCCCCCTGGTTGAAATGATAGATGGGGTTGTCCGGCTCCAGCGCGGCGGCCGCCGCATAGGCCTGCGCGGCACCATCATAATCCTCCAGCGTCTCCAGGGCGACACCCAGGTCGGCGCGCAGCGTGGCATCGCCCGGATCGTCCAGGATCGCCTCGCGCAGCAGGGCCACAGCCTCGGCATGGTTACCGGCATCCATCGCCATGCGGCCCATATCCGCGGGGCCACCCACGCCAATGGAGATGTCACTCATGCCCTGTTCCTTCCTGACCGCCGGTTCCGGGATGTTCGCATGGTCCCGTCTTTTCCGGCGCTCAAGATAACCGCTTGGAATCGCGAAGGATAGGGGTCCTTCACGTGCCTGCCCATAAAGGTAGGATCAGCCTGCCTCAGCACTTGCCGAAGAAGGGCTTGCGCCGCTCCACGAAGGCGGTGATCCCTTCGGCAAATTCGGGACTGTCGATGGCCGACAGGAAGGTTTCCCGCTCCGCCGCCAACTGCTGCTGGAAATTATGCTCCAGCGACAGATACAGCAGACGCTTGGTCCGTCCCGATGCCAGGGCGGCACCGCCGGCCAGCTTGCGCGCCACGCACCGCGTCTCCTCCGCCAGCATCGGGGCCGGGCAGATGCGGTTGACGATGCCCAGTTCCAGGGCCTCCAGCGCCGTCAGGCGCCGGTCCAGCAGCGCCAGTTCCGCCGCGCGGCGCGACCCGACCAGACGCGGCAAGGCATGGGTGGCGCCCGCCTCCGGCGTGGTGCCCAGCGGGCCATAGGCCATCTGAAAAATCGCGCGGTCTGACGCCACCACCAGATCGCAGGCCAGCGTAATGCCGATGCCGGGGCCGGCGGCGGTGCCATGGATGCCGGCGATCACCGGCTTTTCCATGCGACGGAGCGCTGTCACGGCCTGATGGGTGAAATCGATCAGACGGGCAATATGGTCGCGCCGTTCGGCGGCAGGTGCCGACAGCAGCTTGTGGAACGCCAGGATGTCGCCGCCCGACATGAAGCTGGTACCCCGGCCTGTCAGCACCAGGACCCGCACCTTGGGATCATTGGCAGCAGCGGTCGCGGCCTCGGCAAAGGCGGCGGCCATGTCCAGGTTCAGCGCGTTCAGGCAATTGGGCCGGTTGAAGGTGATCTCCGCCACCCCTTCCCCGCCATGGCGGGTATAGAGCAGGCAATCGCTGGTGGTCACGGTGCTCATGGCGCCTCTCCCCTTTGCCGGCAGCCCCTTCGGGGCCAATGGCGACAAGAGTATCAGAGGTTTGGCGGAAGGGGAGAGCGGAAAGGTAATGACCTTCCGCACACTACCGGATCACTCTAAAACTAAGGCCACCTGACCCGTGAAGGGGCTGATGGCGATATGCCGGAACTGAATGCCGGTACGGGCTGCGAACTCACCGAAGGCCTTGAATTCATGCTCGGCCCAGGTTCGGTTACCGATGAACTCATCAAAGACCAGCACCGATCCCGGCACCAACCTGGGTTCCAGCTCGCGCAGCACCGTCACGGTGGAACTGTAGATATCACAGTCAATATTGACGAACCGTACCGGCCCCGGATGGGCCGCCAGAAACCCCGGTAGCACATCATCGAACCAGCCCTTGTGCAGGCTGACATTGTCCGGCATGGCGGGCAGGGGGACGGCGTCGCCATCGCCCAGGCTGAAGGTCCCCGCCATCTCATTGCCCCAGCCCTCGGGCAGGCCTTCGAAACTGTCGAACCCATGGGCATGCTGGCCAGCAGCCGCCGCAATATGGCGCAGCGATGTTCCCCGCCGCACACCGAATTCCAGCACCAGCCCCGGCACCCTGGCCTGCGACAGGGCGAAACGCAGCAGATCGGCGGATACCCCGAATATCCGGCAATCCGTAGCCATATGCCCCACCAGTGCGCGCGCACCGTCCAGGATCGGCGACGGCGCCGCCCCCGCCGCATCCCCACCCGTCAGCACCTCATAGGCCGCCAGGAAGCCCGCATATTTGCGGTTGGCCCCCGGACTGGTCACCGCCCGGCGCAGCCGTTCCTTCGCCGCCTCCAGTCCCTGATCCCCGATGACACAGGCATGGCTGGCGAACCAGGCCGCGCCATGGCCAAGGTCCTCCGCCACGATCACATCGAAATCGGCCAGCGCCCCGGCTGGATCGCCCAGATAATGGCGCGACAGGGCGCGGTGATAGCGTACGCCCTTGTTCAACCGCCCCGCCGCCGCCTCTGCATCGACCAGCGCGATGGCCTCCTCATAGCGGGCGTCCCGACGCAAGGCGTTGGCCAGCATTTCTGTGACCCGCGCATCCAACGGGTCAGCATCATGCATCGCCGCCAGTATCGGCACCGCCGCATGCATCATGCCCAACCCGTTCAGCGCGCGCGCCAGATCAAACCGCAAGCCCGCATCATCCGGACAGTCCAGCAAGGCGACGCGCAGCAGCGGCAATGCCCGCCCATGCTCATTCATCCCGATCAGGGCACGGGCCAGCAGCCCCATGCCGGCGGCATCCGCCGGCTCCCCACCCTCTGTCAGCACCCGCCGCGCCACACGGAACCGCCCCGCCTGCAAAAGCTGGTCGGCCTGCGCCAGGATCTCGGGCGGGGTCTGCATAAGGGCGGCTTCCGGTCTGTCTCTCGGCCCTTTCTGGTAGAGCCTGCGGAAGCGGAATGCAATGTCCCGCACCGGCCTGTATATAACGCAAAAGATTTGTGATTAAAAAATGACAAAACCCGATTGACGAAGTGGGGAATTAAATTCAATATCCCCATCGGTGGTGTTGAACCCATCCGCGGGCATTTGACCTGACAGCTTGCGCCGCGTCACCAAACGCTAAAGCGCCACGAAGCTTCGTGGTGTCCTGAACCTTAAAGGAGACACCCGATGACCTGCTGTTGTCCTTGACACGACAGAACGTTGCCCCGGCGGTGCTTACGCCGTAAGGCCCTGATCACGCAAATGAAACCAAGGCCGGAGCCGGCGCCTTCAGGCGACCGGCGCAAGGGTCCTTATGCCCCGCAAAACCCGGCCACAAGAACCAGATCCATGAAGGGAAAGCCTATGTCCTCCTTCCGTTCCAAGACCGCCGCCCTGCTGCTGACGGGTGCTGCCCTCTCCGCCCTGTCCCTGCCCGCCGCCGCCCAGTCCGCGTCAGAGGTTGAGGCCCTGCGCGCCCAGGTACAGTCGCTGCTGGCCCGCATCGAAAAGCTGGAGAAGGCCCCCAGCACACCCGCCGGCCCGCCCGCCAGCAAGGACGCCCCCCTTGTCGTTGCCGATGCCTATAAGGCGCCGCAGGTGGTGCAGTCGGGCAATGGCAAGGTGAAGCTGACCCTGTCGGGACAGATCGGTCGCGCCGTGATCGTGGCCGATGACGGTTTCGACAGCGACGCCATCCATGGCGACAACGCCACGGCATCGTCACGCCTGCGCCTGTCCAGCCAGGCCAAGCTGGACGATAACTGGACCGCTGGCACCGATATCGAGCTGGAAACCTCGTCCGCCTCCACTCGCAATACCGGCTTCGGCACCGACAGCGGCACCTTCTCAGTGAATGAGCGCAAGGTGGAATTCTGGGTGCAGCACAAGGAATTCGGTCGTCTCTGGGTGGGTCAGGGCGATACCGCCACCAACCAGACCTCGGAAGTGGACCTGTCGGGCACCAGCACCCTGATCAGCCATTCCGATATCGGCGCCACCTTCGGCGGCATCGCCTTCCGCAACAAGGCGACACGCGCCGCTGGCGTCACGGTCAACAACGCGTTCAACAATTTCGACGGCCTGCACCGTGAGGATCGGGTGCGTTACGACACGCCCACCTTTGGCGGCGGCTTCCAGCTGTCGACCAGCTTCACCGAAGGCGGGGCCACCGATGGGGCCGTGCGCTACAACGCCAAGATCGGCGATACCGAGGTGGCTGCCGCCATCGCCTATGCCGATAATGACAGCCGCACCGGCTTCGACACGCAGACCAACGGCTCCATCTCGGTGAAGTTCGCCAATGGCTTCAACGTCACCGCCGCCGCCGGCACGCGCGACCTGGGCCCCCGCGACAGCGATTTCTGGTACGGCAAGGTCGGTTATATCGCCAAGCTGACCAGCATCGGCAACAGCGCCTTCGTGGTGGATTACTTCACCCAAGATGATTTCGCGGTGGCCGGTGCCGATGCCAAGGCTTGGTCGGTCGGCTATGTCCAGACCGTCGATGCCTTTGCGTCCGACTTCTATATCAGCTTCCGCAACCACAGCTACGACACCCGCACGGCCGACTTTAAGGACGTGTACGGCGTGATCACCGGGGCGCGCGTGCGCTTCTGATGATTGCACCGGGGGCGGTGGCCGGCTTCCCCAATGGCTGGTCACCGCCCCACCCTTACCGCCCACACCGATCCCGGAGACAGACCATGACCGGCACAATCCTGCCCATCGCCCCCGTTCCCCACCGTGCGGCGTCCCTGTGTCTGGTTCCGGAAAAGCCGGGTTTCACGGTCGGTACCGACCTGTCGCCCGAAGTGGCCGATGTGGTCCGCATCATCGCGGGCAGTGCCACGGGCGATGGCGATCTGGCGGAAACGCGCCGCATCTTCACCCAGGTGCGCCGCGCCCTGGGGCCGGAGGCGCCGGATATCGCCTCGGTGCGGGAAGAAACCATCATCGGCCCCGGCGGCCCGCTGCGCCTGCGGCTCTACCGCCCGTCCTTCGGTTTCCGGCCCCTGCCGGCCCTGCTGTTCTTCCATGGTGGCGGCTGGACCGTGGGGGATCTGGACAGCCATGACACGCTCTGCCGGCAACTGGCGGTCGCCACGGGCCATGCCATTGTGGCCGTGGATTACCGGCTGGCACCCGAACATCCCTGGCCCGCCGCCATTGAGGATGGCTGGGCAGCGCTGCGCTGGCTGGCGGCTTACGCGCCCCTGCTCGCCATTGATCCGCTGGCCATCGGCGTGGCGGGTGACAGTGCGGGCGGCAATATCGCCGCTGTCCTGGCGCTGAAGGCGCGCGATGTCGGCGGGCCGATCCTGAAGACCCAGGTGCTGATCTATCCCGCCGTCGATCTGGCCGCCGGCCTGCCCAGCCATTTCACCCGTGCCGACGGTTACCTGCTGACCCGTCAGGCCTATGTCGCTTATGTCCGCAACTATCTGGCGGGCCAGGAGGTTGAAGGCGACTGGCAGGTTTCACCCCTGCGCGCCGACCGTCTGGATGGGCTGCCGCCCACGGTGATCATCACCGCCGGCTTCGATCCGCTGCTGGATGAAGGCCGGGCCTATGCTGGCCGGCTGGCCGCCGCCGGGGTGCCGGTGCTGCACCGGCTGTACCCCGACATGGTGCATGGTTTCATTACCATGGGCGGTCGCCTGCCCGCCGCCAATCGCGCTATCGCCGATATCGGTCGCGCCCTGGCCTCTTACGATATATACGCCTTCAGCGACGGGGGCGGGATCTGATCCCGCCGCCCGGCTCTTGAGGGCAGCTTAAACCCAGCAGCGAAGCTGATGGGATGGCGCGTTGAGCGCCCGCGGGCATGTGCCCGCGCAAGCCAAGGCGGCGGATGCCGCCGCCCGGCGCTTGAGGGATTGATTAAGCCGCCTTCACACCTTGCAGGAAGCCTTCCACCACCTTGGTCAGGCGCTGAGACTGATCCTGCACACTGACGGCGGCATTCAACACCTCGCCCGCCGACTGCCCGGTTTCGCCGGCGGCACCACGCACGCTGTCGATGGTGCTGGTGACATCCTGCGTGCCCACTGCGGCCTGCTGGACATTGCGGGCGATCTCCTGCGTGGCGGCCCCCTGTTCCTCAATCGCGGCGGCGATGGCGGCGGCGATCTCATTCACACGGGAAATGGTGCCCGTGATGGACCGGATGGCCTCCACGGCCTGCTGGGTCGCTGTCTGCACCTGCTGCACCTGCTCGCTGATATCGCCAGTGGCCTTGGCCGTCTGGGTGGCCAGGCTCTTGACCTCCGACGCCACGACGGCAAAGCCCTTGCCGGCTTCCCCGGCGCGCGCCGCCTCGATGGTGGCGTTCAGGGCAAGAAGGTTGGTCTGGCCTGCAATATCGGCGATCAACTGCACCACGGTACCGATGCGCCCCGCCGCTTCGGACAGTGACGTCACCGTCTCATTGGTGCGGCGTGCCTCTTCATGGGCGGTGCGGGTGATCTGGGCGCTTTCCGCCACGCGGCGGGTAATCTCGCCCAGCGAGCTGGACAGTTCCTCGGTCGCGGTGGCCACGGCCTGCACATTGGCACTGGCCTGTTCAGCAGCACTGGCCACATTCATCGATTGCTGCGCCGTCTGTTCGGACAGGGCTGACATGGACTGGGCCGATGCGCGCATCTGCGTGCTGGCACTGCCCAGTTCGCCGACCAGGGCCTGCATGTCGCGGTCGAAGCGCGACATCAACTGTTCCAGGGCCTGGGCCCGGCGTTCGCGCGCTTCGCGGGCTGCCGCCTGTTCTTCTTCCAGACGGCGGCGTTCAATGCCATTGGTCTTGAACACTTCGACCGCCCGCGACATGTCACCGATCTCGTCCCGGTTGGTGGTGTAGCCGATATCGACGCTGAGATCGCCCTGGGCCAGACGGCCCATGGTACCGGTCAGGTCATTTACCGGCCGCGTGATCGACCGGGCAATAACGATTGATGCACCGACGCCCAGGATGATGGCGAAGATCGACAGGCCGATGGCCGTGTAATGGATGGTGTTGATGGTGGAGACGACCTGGGGCCCGATCTGGTTCTGTTGTTCCATCTGCGAAGCTCGGATATCGCCGGTCAGCTTGCTCATCTTGGCACCGGCCGGATTCAAGCGCCCGGCGACCGTTTTCTCCATTTCGGTGATCAGATCGCGCTTGGTCTTGGCCCCTTCATGATAGGCGACCAAATGCTGCACAATTTCCGTCACCAAGGCGCGGCGGGGACCGCGTGCCTGTTCGGCAAGGGCCTTGGTGCCCGTCTCCAATTCTGACAGCGCCTTGGTCAGCCCTTCACGCGTCGCGTCATCATGAAGGTTCTCATAACGCTGCATGTAGAAACGGACCAGAAGCAGGTCCCGCTCGGCATCAGCAAGGGCGATCGCCCCGCGCGCATCGCCTTCGCTCTCGGCGATCCGCAGCAACTGATCCATTTTCTCCAGTGCCGCCGGTCCATTCTTGTCCAGGACGTCTGCCGAGACCTTGTCGACCCGTGCATCCAGAGAAACGACCTCGCCAAACGCGGCCTTGTAATCCCCATAGGTCTTGGTCAGGTCGGCCAGCATGGCGCGGCGGCCTGGATGAATGATCGCCTTGTCGGCATCATCCAACAGACCATCCACGGCCTTGGCCCGCTCCTGAAATCTGTCCGCCAGCGCCTCATCACCCGTCAACAGGAAGTCTTTCACGCCAAGGCGCATCTGCGACACGCTTTGATCGACGCCGGAAATCAGGTTGGAGTTGCGGGCGATGCGCCGATAGTCGGAAAAGCTGCTATCGATGACCGTCAGGCCGATAACCGCCGCCCCCCCAACCAGCAGCAGCAGGAACAGCAAAAGCCCCTGGCCCGTGAAGATTCGATGCGAGATTTTCAGCTGATCGATACGCATGGCCTGCCCCTTCTTTAATGATGACAGAAATGACCCTGCGCCACGGCAAGGGCCGCGGGCGGATCCATCTGTCTTTTGGTCTATACCTAGCTATTAGCTATGCCATTCCGCCAATATACAACCGCGCGAAAGGTCAGGGATTCCTCAACCTAACCTTCTGGATATAGCAGCCAGTCCATTTATGCCTGATCGACCCCAGGCAAGAGCCTCGATCAGCATTCATCCATACCGCTGCATGCCGACACCACACCGCTTGACGCCACCCCTTCGATACTGTTTCAGATACAACAATCATAGATGGGAGGCCGGCCCATGCCGACACGCGCCGAGATCGAAGCCTTGGACCGTAACGACCCGCTGGCAGGGTTTCGTTCCGAATTCACCCTGCCGCCGGGTGTGATCTATCTGAACGGCAACTCACTGGGCCCGATGCCGACCAAGGCGGCGGTGCGCGCGGCAGAGGCGGCGACACAGGAATGGGGCGTTGGCCTGATCCGGTCCTGGAATACGGCCGGCTGGTTTGCGGCACCCTATAAGTTGGGCGACCGGCTGGCGCAGTTGCTGGGGGCGGATGCGGGCGAGATGGTGGTGACCGACGCCACCGGCCTGAACCAGTTCAAGGCCGTGGCAGCCGCCTGCGCCCTGCGCCCCGACCGCCGTGTCATTGTGATGGAAGGCAGCAACTTCCCCACCAACAATTACATGGTGCAGGGGCTGGCCGCCTTTCTGGGCCAGGGCCATGACATCCGCTTTGTGGAAAAGGATGGCATCCTGGATGCCATCACCGACGATGTCGCCGTCGTCGCGCTGACCCATGTCCATTACAAGAGTGCCCATGTCCTGGACATGGCGGCGATCACGGCCAAGGCCCATGCGGTCGGTGCCCTGACCGTCTGGGACCTGTGCCATTCCGCCGGCGCCATCCCGGTGGACCTGCACGCAGCCCAGGCCGATTTCGCGGTCGGCTGCACCTACAAATACCTGAATGGCGGGCCGGGCAGCCCGGCCTTCATCTTCGCGGCCAAGCGTCATCACGCCGCCATGCAGCAACCGCTGTCCGGCTGGTGGGGCCATGCCGCCCCCTTCGCCTTTGACCGCGATTATCGCCCCGCCGAGGGTATCGGACGCATGCTGACCGGTACGCAGGCCATCATTTCCATGCAGGCCGCCGAACCCGGCATCGATCTGGCCGTCCGCGCCGACAAGCATCTGGCCTGGGCCAAGGCGCGAACCATGGGTGACCTGTTCATCGCCCAGGTGGAGGAAAAGCTGGGTGTGGACATGTTCCGCCTGGACAGCCCGCGTGACGGGCATCAACGCGGCGGTCATGTGGCGCTCGCCCATCCCCATGGCTATCCCATCATGAAGGCCTTGATCGAGGCTGGCGTGATCGGCGATTTCCGCGCGCCCGACACGCTGCGCTTCGGCTTCTCCCCGCTGTACTTGCGTTACACCGACGTGGCCGATGCGGTGGATATCCTGACCGACATCATGGCGCGCGACGTCTGGCGGGACGAACGGTTCCAGGCGAAGGACGCCGTTACGTGATCTGACCAAAACAGCTTCCGCGTGCACACATTGATTGCTCGATCCACCCCATACGGTTATCAGTTATAGCCATAAGGGCTTAACACCGTGGGGGAAGGTCATGTCGCGGATTTGGCTGTGGCGGGCTTGTGTGGTGGGGATGGCGTTGGCGCTGCCGGTGGCGGGGGCCATGGCGCAGGTGGATAGCAGCGGGGCCGCCACCGGGGCAGCAGCGGTGCCGCAGGTCGCCACCATGGCGGGCGGCAGCAATATCTACGACGCCTCCGTCGCGGCCCTGACCAAGCTGGCGATGATCGCGGTGATCCTGGAACAGGCCCTGGCCCTGATTTTCGACTGGAAGCCGTTCCGGGAGACCTTTGACCGGTCGGCGGTGAAGCCCATTGTCAGCTTTCTGTTCGCCGGCGCCATCGTGCATGAATTCGGCCTGGACGTGGTGGCAACCTTGATCAAGGCCTATGGCGGTGATCAGGACGGCATCGGCATCGTGTCGAAACTGGTGACGGCCCTGGTCCTGGCCGGCGGCAGCGGCGGCATCAACCGCATCCTGCAGCGCATGGGGGTTCGCAGCAATCTGAACCTGAAGGATGACAATGCGCCGCCGCCGACCATGGCCTTTGTCTCGGTAGTGCCCATGCCGAAATCGGCCAAGTGCGACATTGCCTGCGTCACCGTCGTTGGCATCGACAGCGCGGGCACCAGCCATTCACTGGGCACCGTCGCCGGCCCCAGCGTGGGCCGTGACCCCACCGGCTGGCGCGCCTTCTTTCTTCAGGAAAAGGGCCGTTTTCCCACCGATGGTGGCTTTGCCCTGACACCCGGCCAATGGTCCATCCGCCTGGACGCCACCGACAGCAGCGGCACCGTCAGCAGCAGCACCATCTGGGGGCCCTATCAACTGGATGCCGGCGCCCAGATCGACCTGACAATCAAGGTTTAGCAAACGTCCGCCCCCTGTCCGTTTCGGGCCTTGCACCCACATCATGCTTCCGGTCCAATGCAGACAGTAGCGGCGTGAAAGTTTGCGTCGCGCCGCTGCAGGCCGCCGACCGGCGGCCCGGCGTCTGAGGGAGCAAAATGAACTCGTGCGATTGCAACCGGCGGGGTTTCTTCGGTCATGCTTTCGGCTGCGGTGCCTGGGTTGCCGTGGCGCTCGCCGCCGGCACCACACAGGCCCGGCAGGCACAGGCCCGCACCCTTGCCGATCCCGTCACCACCACCCCCTTCGCCCGGATTGAGAAGATCGCCGATGGCGTCTGGGCGGTGGTCAGCACGCCGTTCGGTGCCGATGGGGCGCGCGGCGATCGCACCACCCTGTCCAATGGCGGCATCATCGCGGGCCGGGATGCTGTACTGGTGGTCGAAGGGTTCTTCACCCCCGCCGGCGGTCAATGGCTGTCGGATCAGGCGCTGGCCCTGACCGGCCGCCGCCCCACCCATGTCGTCGCCACCCATTACCATCTGGACCATGTCGGCGGTCTGGCCGGTTTCCGGCAGGGCGCCGACGGGCCGGAGCTGCTGATGACGGCGCGCACCGGGGCGCTTTCCGCCGAACGCAACGCCCTAGCCAGACCGGCAGAAGGCAGCCCCTTCCCCAAGGCGCCGCCCATCCTGTTACCCACCCTGGTCCTGCCGGAGGGGGAGGCGAAGCTGGATCTGGGCGGGCGTACCGTGCGTCTGATCGCCCGCACCGGCCATACCGACAGCGACGTGACGGTGGAACTGGATGATCCGCGCGTGATTTTCGGCGGCGATCTGCTGTGGAACGGTATCTTCCCCAACTATGTCGATGCCGACCCGCTGAAATTGTCCACGGCCGTCACGGCCCTGCTCTCCGACCACACCGCCACCATCGTTCCCGGCCACGGCCCTTTGTCCATCGCCGCCGATCTGTCGGGTTACAAGGGCGTCCTGGACGCGGTGGAGGCGGCGGCGCGGCGGGCCCATCGGGCGGGCTTGGCCGTGGAAGACGCCGCCAAAGCCTTTACCCTGCCGCCCAGCCTGGGCGCCTGGACCCTGTTCAACCCCGGCTTCTACACCAACGCCTTCAAGGCCTGGTACCGCGTGCTGGGGTAAAGACAAGTCGCGGCAATATCGCTACACTCCATCCAAACAAGCGTTTGAATGAGTGAGGGTGCGATGACGCAGAATATGGCGATTGCCGGGGCCGGCGGTGGCGATGCGGCGGTTAAGGATGAGGCAGCGATCCGCCGTGATCTCGCGGCGGCCTATCGGCTGACCGCCCTTTACGGCTGGGACGATCTGGTCTTCACCCATATCTCCGCCCGCCTGCCCGGCCCCGACCATCACTTCCTGATCAATCCCTACGGCCTGCTGTTTGAGGAGATCACCGCCTCCTCCCTGGTCCGCATCGACATGGCCGGGAACAAGCTGGATGACAGCCCCTATCCCGTGAACCCCGCCGGCTTCACCATCCATTCGGCGGTGCATGAGGTGCGGGATGATGCCGGCTGCGTCATGCACCTGCACACGCCCGACGGCACCGCCGTCGCCACCCTGGCCCAGGGGCTGCTGCCCCTGAACCAGACGGCACAACTGGTCCTGGCCGATCTTGCCTATCATGATTATGAAGGGGTGGCCCTGGACCACGCCGAAAAGCCGCGCCTGCAGACGGACCTGGGCACCAAATCCACCATGCTGCTGCGCAATCACGGCACCCTGACCGTGGGCGCGACGGTAGCGGAGGCGTTCACCCGCATGTATTTCCTGGAACGGGCCTGCACCATGCAGGTGCGCACCCTGTCCATGGCGGGCCGCCCGCTTTATGACACCGAACAAGGCGTGATCGACAAGAACATGGCGCTGGGTCGCATGGCCGTGGCACCCGCCGCCAACCACCTGATCTGGCCTGCATTGCTGCGCAAGCTGGACCGGGTGTCGCCGGGGTATCGGGAGTGACACCATGGGTCAAAACCTTGACCCATGGTGTCGGCGGCGACTGCCGCCGCGCCGCACATGCGGCGTAAGCCCAGCCGCCGGATGGCGGTGCCCGCCGTTTGAGGGAGCGCGAACAAGCCCTCACCACCCCTTGTCGGCCACATCCTCCACATAGACCAGCGCTCGCCCCTCGGCCAGCAGCACCCCGCCCGGCCCATGACAGGTGGTTTCCAGGTCGACCAGATGCTTATCCGTCCGGATGCGCGTCACGGCCACCCGCGCTGTCAACTCCCCACCCAGCGGCACGGGCTTCAGGAACCGTGTCTGCTGTTTCAGGTAATTGGTCCCTGGCCCCGGCACCTTGACGCCCAGCAGGTAGGAGAACAAGGCCCCGACCAGCGGTTCCGGCACCTCCCCCTCTGGCATTCCCGCCCCGCCCAGCGCCCGGTAATCGGCCACATCCTGCGCCGTGAAGGCCCGTTTCACGATGGCTTCATCGCCCAACCGGATCATGCCGCCGCTCCCATCTCAAACACACCCTCACAGGTGACCACACCATCCGCCACCCGCTGCGCCTTCACGGCCACCTGCGCGATCCCATCGGCCTCCCCCACCAATTCGGCGGTAAAACGCATCATTTCCCCCGTATATGTGGGGGCCGGAAAGCGCACATCCTTGGACAATTGCCGCGCACCTGGCCGCACCTGCCCCGCCAGCCCGCGCAGGATGGAGCACAGGAACAAGCCATGCGCCACCGTCCGCCCGAACCGGGTACGCGACGAGAAATCGGGATCGACATGGATGGGGTTATCATCACCCGACAGGCGAGCGAACAGGTCGAACTCCGCCTGCGTCAGGCTGCGGTCGATGCTGATATGGGTAGGGGGCATGGAACCTCAATCAATGCTGGAGACGATGTTTCTGCACCTTCCCCGCCGCCGTGCGTGGGAAGTCGGTGACCGCGACAAAGCTTTTCGGCACCTTGAAGGGCGCCAGCCTTTCGCGGCAGAAAAGGGTCAGCTCGTCCGCCGGCGGTATTGTCTGGCCAGGGCGGGGCAGGATATGGGCGCACCCGACCTCTCCCCATTTCTCGTCCGGCACGCCCACGACGGCGGCTTCCAGGATGGCGGGGTGCTGCGACAGCACATTCTCCACCTCCGCCGGATAGACATTCTCCCCGCCGGAAATGAACATCTCCTTGATGCGCCCGACGATGTAATAGAACCCATCCGCGTCGCAGCGGGCCAGATCGCCGGATTTCAGCCAGCCATCGGCGGAGAAGGCGGCCGCCGTCGCATCAGGCCGGTTCCAGTATCCGGGCGTAATGCCCGGCCCGCCGAACCACAGTTCGCCCGCCTCGCCCGGCGTCACATCCACCCCGTCTGGCCCCACGATGCGCACGCCGGCCAGGACCTGTGGCTTGCCCACCGACCCGATTTTTTCGGCCACCCGGTTGGGATCCATGATGAAGGCGGTGGGCCCCGTCTCCGTCATGCCCATGCCGTTACACACGCGCACGCCGCGTTCCAGGAAACGCTGCACCAGTTGGTCCGACAGCGGCGCCCCACCACACCCCCAGGACCGCAGCCTTGTCAAATCCACCGACGCGAAACGCGGATGCAGCGACAACATCTGATAGATGGCGGGCACGCCGAAAATCGCGTCCACCCGCCCTGCCGCCACCAGATCCAGCATCACATCGACGTCAAACCCCGGCATGATCAGCACCCGCCCGCCGATGATCAGGGTCGGCAGCGTGTGCAGATTGATGCCCGCCGTATGGAAAAGCGGCAGGAAATTCAAGGTCGTATCGCGCGCCGTCAGGCCAATGGGCTGTGAGATGTTGATATAGTTCACCATGGCCATGGTGAAGGTATAGATCACGGCCTTGGGCGTGCCCGTCGTGCCGGACGTGTACAGCAGGTACCAGATGCCATCGGCCGGCCAGAGCCGCCGCCCGGCATGGGCCGGTGTCGCGTCCCGCCGCTCCGCGTAATCGGTATCCAGCCCAACCCGTAGGGGCACATCGCCGGACAGGTCCGCCGCCACACCCGCATCCTCATCGCCAAAGAACAGCACGCGTGGGGCACTGTCGGCCAGCAGGGGTCGGATTTCCGCAGCCGGCATGCGCCAGTTCAGCGGCACCAGGATGGCCCCCATCTTGGCGCAGGCGAACAGCATCTCGAAAAACTCGATGCGGTTGCGGCACAGGATGGCGACGCGGTCCCCTTCGCCAACGCCCAGCGACAGCAGCAGACCCGCCGCCCGTGCCGCGCGCTCGTCCAGCGCCGCGTAGGTCACGGTGCGGCCCGTCGCCACCTCCTCCATGGCAATGTCGCTGCCGGCCAGTTCGGCCCGCTTGGCGGTAATGTCGAAGATACAGGGGATCATGCGCCACCCCCGCCGCGCGCCAGCGGCGACAGGCCAAAGGTGATCAGCTCCGCCGCCGCATCGGCCACTTCCTTGGCCGTCTTGTCGCTGCTCCACACGGCATAGCGCATGCCCAGGAACACACTCATCCCGATCAGGGCCCAGGCGCGCTCCTCCTCATGCCCCGGCCTGATCTCGCCCTTTTCGGCGGCCTGGGCCAGGTTGCGGGTATAGGCAGCGGCGAAGACCTTGTAATAATTCAGATAGGCATCCTCGGCGACGAACTGCGCCTCCATGACGATGCGGTACAGATCCTTGTGCTCGCGCACGAAATCGATGAACGCTTCCAGGCCCAGCCGCTCCGCCGTCAGACGGTCGACATTGCCCGGCACCCGCTCAGCAATATGCTGGCGGGTCAGGTGGCCCATATCATCGACCAGGGCGCGGAACACCTGCTCCTTGCTGTCGAAATATGTGTAGAAGGTCCCCAGCGCCGCGCCGGCCCGCTGCGTGATCCCGCTGATCGACGCCTCGTGATACCCGCGCTCCCCGAACTCGGCCGCCGCCGCGTCCAGCAGCTTGCGCAATGTCCGCTTGCCCCTTTCGGTGCGCGGGGCCTTGGACGTTGCCGTCTCTTCGCCGCCCATGATTTCCTCCCTGGCTGCAACTTGAATATTGACTCAGGTTTCGATTTGCCGCAAGCATGGGGGCAAGCCGGACGGAAGATTGACCCATCAATCTCCATCAACCCCAGCCTTCCACGACCAGCGCAATCGGTCCAGGGCGGGATAACGAACACCGGCACGGGATGGAAGCTTCAAGAGGGGTAGACCGGCGCATGCCGTATCTGGTCACCAGCGATCAGGCGAGAATCGCCTATGATGATGTGGGGCAGGGGCGTCCGCTGCTGCTGGTCCATGGCTGGGCCACGCATGCCGGCTTCTTCCGTCCCCAGGTCGAAGGCCTGTCGCAAAGCTTCCGCATCATCAGCGTCGATCTGCGCGGCCATGGCCGCTCGCGGGCCGCGGTTGGTGATCTCTCCATCGATCTTCTGGCCCGCGACATCGTGGAACTGGCCGACCATCTGGACCTGAACGACCTGCTGGTCGTGGGCTGGTCGATGGGGGCCATGGTGCTGTGGCGCGCCCTGCTGGATGGGCTGTCGTCGCGTGTGGCCGGCATGATCTCCATCGACATGGCACCCCGCGTCATCAATGGCGATGGCTGGGACTTAGGGCTTCGCGGCAGTTCGGTGGCCAAATCGGCGCGGCAGACCCAGGCCGCCATGGTCGCCAACTGGGCCGCCGTCGGCCCCCGCGTCGCCGCCCGTATTTTCGCGGAAGGCCTTGATGTGGAACAGGCCATCCTGCGCCGCTGGGCAGAGACGGAGGTGGCGGACAGCGACCCCGTTTCCATGGCCCGGCTCTGGACCTCGCTGACGGCGCAGGATTTCCGCCCCCTGCTGCCCGGCATTTCCGTGCCCGTCCTGGTGACGCATGGAAAATTGTCGCGGCTTTATTCCCAGGATACGGCCCAGGCGCTGGCGTCACTGCTGGCCCATGCCGTCACCATCGGGTTCGACCGGTCGGGCCATGCCCCGCATCTGGAAGAACCCGACCTGTTCAACAGCACGCTGACCCGTTTCGCCGCCACCCTGCCCCCGGCGGGTGGTGCGGAAGCAACCGGTGCCGGGCGGGATGAACCCGCCGGCGCTCAATGAGAATGAAAGGGAGAACCATGAAGACGTCGTTCGGTAAATCCTCCATCACCGCCCTGCTCTGCGCCGGCACGGCCCTGACCAGTCTGGCCACCCTGCCCGCCCTGGCGCAGCAGGCCCCGGCCCAGGAAACGGCCAGCGAAAGCATTCTGGGAGAGATCGTCGTGACGGCCCGCCGCCGTGCGGAAAGCCTGCAGGACGTGCCCGTCTCCATCTCGGCCTTCACCGCCGAACAGCTGGAAAATGCCGGCACGCAAGACATCACCTCGCTGACCAAGACCACGCCCAACCTGACCATGCAGGTGGCCCGTGGTTCCAACTCCACGCTGATCGCCTTCATCCGCGGCGTGGGTCAGCAGGACCCGCTCTGGGGCTTCGAGCCGGGCGTTGGCCTTTATGTCGACGATGTCTACGTGGCGCGCCCGCAGGGTGCTGTGCTGGATATTTTCGACATCGAGCGGATCGAGGTTCTGCGCGGTCCCCAGGGTACGCTCTATGGCCGCAACACCATCGGCGGTGCCGTCAAGTATGTGACCAAGCGCATCGATGACGAGCCGCACATGAAGGCCAAGGTGCAGGTCGGTTCCTACAAGCAGACCGACCTGATCCTGTCCGGTTCCGCGCCGGTGACGGAGAATGTGGGCGTGTCGGGTGCTGTCGCCCTGTATCGCCGCGACGGTTACGGCAAGAACCTGACCACGGGCCAGGAACATTACGACAAGGACGTGTCCGCCGGCCGCCTGTCGGTGGAATTCAAGCCGAACGAGGATCTGTTCATCCGCGTCGCCGCCGACAAGACGGTGGATGACAGCAATCCCCGCCATGGCGCCCGCCTGTTCGCCACCCCGACCGTCCCGGTCCTGGACAGTGTCTATGACACGCGCGCCGGCCTGACGGGCAAGCAGAAGGTCAAGAACCAGGGCGTGTCCGGCACCATCGAGTATAACGTCAACGACAGCGTCATGGTGAAGTCCATCACCGCCTATCGCGATGGCCGCTCCGACACTGTTATCGACTTCGACAATCTGCCCGCCAAAATCCTCGACATCCCCGCCTATTACGAGGATGACCAGTTCAGCGAGGAACTGCAGCTGGTGTACGAAGGCGACCGCCTGAAGGGCGTTGCCGGCCTTTACTACATGGATGCCCATGCTGAGGGTGCGTTCGACACGATCCTGGCGCTGGCCAACCTGACCACGCTGACCTCCGGTTCGGTCGATACCAAGTCCTATGCGGCCTTCGCCGACTTCACCTATGAACTGACCGATCAGGTCAAGGCCTCGGTCGGCGCGCGCTATACCTCGGACAAGAAGACGGGCACCGTCTACCGCGTGAACTATGCAGGCCTGACCAGCCCGCTGTTCGGCGGTGCGGCGCGCAACCCGACGCTGATCCGCTCCAACTACACCAACCAGCGCACCTTCGACGAATTCACGCCCCGCGTCAGCCTGACCTATGAACCGACCCGCGACTTCACGCTCTATGCCTCCTATGGCCGGGGCTTCAAGTCGGGCGGCTTCGACATGCGCGGCGACGTGATCTCCACGCCGGACACGGCCAACGGCTATGATCCCGAACTGGTGGACACGTACGAGGTCGGGTCAAAGTCCCGCTTCCTGGATGGCCGCGCCACCTTGAACCTGGCCGCCTTCTATTCCGACTATAAGGGCCAGCAGGTGACGACCCAGGTGCCGTCGGGCGCCACCGTCGTCAGCTTTGTGGACAATGTCGGCTCCTCCACCATCAAGGGTCTGGAAGCCGAGGGTCTACTGGCCATCACCGATGAACTGACGGCCAATTTCGCCATCGGTTACATCGATGCAGAATTCAACAAGTTCCTGCGCTACAACCTGACCAGCCGCGTGTACGAGAATATCGCCAACACGGCCGTGTTCCAGAACACGCCGAAATGGACGGCGAATTTCGGCCTGACCTATGTCCACGACATGGGCGAAGGCGGCACCCTGACCCTGACCGGTAATGCCGCCCACCGCAGCGCCTTCTCCCTGTTCGAATTCCGCAACGCGCTGCTGGATCAGGATGGCTATACGCTCTATGACCTGTCCGCCGTCTGGACCGCTGCCAGCGACAATTGGTCGGTGGGCCTGCATGGCAAGAACCTGGGCAACAAGAAGTACCGCGTCGGCGGCTACAACTTCCCCGGCGCCCTGTTTGGTGACAGCATCATCGGCTATTACGGCGCCCCCCGCACCGTGACCGCCACGGTCGAGTACCGGTTCTAAGTGATGGCGGGGTGGTGCCACGGCACCACCCCTCTCGCCTTTGGGCGGTTTTTCATGTGACTATCTCCCTGACTGGTGCCGCGCCTCCTCCGGGGGACGCGGCCCTTCTTTACCCACACCTCTCATAAGGGATCGTGATGAACAGCGACGCGACCACGGGCCGCCAAGGCGGCAATGCCTATCGCACCTATGTGCTGGTCGTCCTGATCCTGGTCTATATCTTCAATTTCATCGACCGGCAGATCCTGGGCATCCTGGCGCCGTCGATCAAAGCCGAACTGAACCTTACCGACAGCGATCTGGGATGGCTGGGCGGCTGGGCCTTTGCCCTGTTCTACACAGCCATGGGCGTGCCCATCGCCATGCTGGCCGACCGGTTCAGCCGGACCTGGATCATCACCGTCTCGCTGGCAGTGTGGAGCGGTTTTACCGCCCTGTGCGGTGCCGCCACCAGCTTCTGGCAATTGTTCCTGTGCCGGCTTGGCGTCGGTGTGGGCGAGGCGGGGGGCGTGGCGCCTGCCTATTCCCTGATCGCCGACTATTTCCCGCCCAAGGAACGGGCCCGCGCCCTGGCGGCCTATAGTTTCGGCATCCCCATCGGCATGTCGCTGGGCATCCTGTTCGGCGGCTTGATCGCGCATCAGATCGGCTGGCGTTGGGCCTTCATCATCTGCGGCCTCGCCGGTCTGGCGCTGGCCCCGCTGCTGAAGCTGACGGTGAAGGAACCGGCGCGCGGCGGCCTTGACGCGGCCCAGGCCAAGCCGCAAGCGGCCAGCCTGAAAGACGTTCTGTCCACCCTGTCAGGCAAGCTTTCCTTCTGGCTGCTGGCCTTCGGCGCCTCCTTCTCCTCCGTCATGGGCTATGGGCTGGCCTTTTGGCTGCCTTCGTTTTTCCAGCGCAGCCACGACATGTCGCTGGTCGACCGCAGCCTGTTCTTCTCGGCCATCGTCTTTATCGGTGGGCTGATCGGGGTGTGGCTGGGCGGGTCGCTGGGCGACCGGCTGGGGGCCGGGAACAAGGCGAACTATGCGCGCGTCCCCGCCACGGCCTTCCTGATCTCGCTGCCCTTCTTCTTCGGGGCCGTGAATACCGGCTCGCCCGTGCTGATGTTCTTCCTCTTTGTGGTGCCGCAGGCGCTGGCCCTGATGTGGCTGGGGCCGACCCTGTCGGCGGTACAGCATCTGGTGCCCGCCAACATGCGCGCCACGGCGTCGGCCATCTTCCTGTTCATCAATAATCTGATCGGGATCGGCTTCGGCACCTGGTTCCTGGGTAAGCTGTCGGACATTCTGCGCGCCGGCTATGGCGATGAAAGCCTGCGCTACTCCATCCTCTACTGCCTCAGCTTCTACGCCCTGGCCGCCATCCTGTTCTTCCTGGCGTCGCGCCGGCTGGACCGGGACTGGCATCGGGAATGACCGGCTTACGGGATGCCGTTCGCCCCGAACTCCCGAAAACCTGACCGCTCGCGCAGCCGCGCCCACCAATCCTCTACCGCTGGCAGATGCGGCCGCTCCATCGGCGTCATCTTCCAGCGGTTGGTGGACAGACCCAGAACAATATCGGCCAGCGTAAAGCCCGCCCCTGCCACATAGGCGCCGGTCTTCGCCAACTGCCCCTCCAGAATGCCCATCTGCCGGTTCCATCCGGACACGCCTGCCGCAATCGCATCGGGATCGGCAAAGGCCGGGCTCTTGCGGACCAGCGCCATGAAGGCATAACGCCAGGCGGGGTTCAGTTCGGTGGCCTGCCAGTCCATCCACATTTCCACCCGCGCCCGCGCCAACGGCGCCACGGGCAGCAGGTCAGCGTTGCCCGCCTCTCCCGCCAGAAAGCGGCAGATGCTGTTGCTCTCCCACAGATAGCCATCGGCGACCTGTACCACCGGCACCTGCGCATTGGGGTTCATGGCGCGGAAGGCGTCGGTATCCACGGGCTGGAAGCCGCTGCCCCAATCCTCCCTCACGAAATCCCGCCCAACCTCCCGGCAGGTCCACAGAACCTTGCGGACATTGATGGAGGAAGCCTTGCCCAGGATACGCAATGGTTCAGTCATTTCGATACCAAATCAATTATCATTCCGGTAACGGAATAAACTCTGTCTCCCCAGGCACCGTTGGGAACCTACCATTGCGCCAGTCGGATTTCGCATCCTCGATCCGTTCCTTGGAGGAGGAGACGAAGTTCCAATAGATATAGCGCGGGCCATCCATCGGCTCCCCACCCAGCAGCAGCAGCCGGGTGTTACACTCGGCATGGACCGTCAGGGCATCGCCCTCACGCAGGACCAGCAACTGCCCCTGCCCGCCCTCTGCGGTAAACACATCACCGGCGATATTGATCCGCCCATCGAACAGGTAGAGCGCACGTTCCGGATGGCTGGCCGGGATTTCCACCTTGGCCCCGGCATCCAGTAACATCTCCATATAGATGGTCTCAGACAGGGTGCGGACGGGCGACGCCTCCCCGAACAGCTCCCCCGCGATCAGGCGCATCCAGACGCCATGGTCGCTGATGATGGGCAGGCCCTCGGCTGGATAATGGCTGAACCCCGGCTCGATCTCCTCAAACCGCTGCGGCAGGGCGATCCAGCTTTGGATACCGGCCAGATGGTTGCCGTTGGCTCGCAGACCCGCCTCGGTCCGTTCGGAATGCACAATGCCCTTGCCAGCGGTCATCCAGTTGATGGCGCCGGGCCGAATGGCCTGCACGCTGCCAACGCTGTCGCGGTGCATGATCTCGCCCTCCGTCAGATAGGTGACGGTGGACAGGCCGATATGCGGGTGCGGACGCACATCCAGGCCGGTGCCGGCGGGGAAGTAACCCGGTCCCATCTGGTCCCAGAAGATGAAGGGGCCGACCATGCGGCGCTTGGCGCTGGGCAGGGCGCGGCGCACCTCAAACCCGCCCACATCATGGCTTTTGGGAACGATGATCAGCTCAACCGGGCTGCTGGTCGGCAGGGTCATGGCTCTACTCCTGGGTATCGGCCGGCGGGATGGCGCGGGGGCGGCCATTTTCGTCGATGGCGACAAAGGTGAACAGGGCCTCGGTCACCTTGAACCGCGCCTCGTCAAAGCGCGACCGGCGCCAGGCCTCGACATGAATTTTCATCGATGTGCGGCCAATATGCTCAATGATGGCGTAAAGGCTGACCTCGTCCCCCACCGATACAGGCCGGTGAAAGACCATGCCGTCAACGGCGACCGTGGCGCAGCGTCCACGCGCCCGCCGTGCGGCGGCATTGCCGGCGGCCAGATCCATCTGGGCCATCAACCAGCCGCCGAAGATATCGCCCGCCGGGTTGGTATCGGCCGGCATGGCGATGGTCCGCACCGCCGGTTCGATGGGACAGCCATCGCTGGACCGCATCACCTCATCCCCCATCACGCCCCCCGGAATTTCTTTTGGAAAACAGGATGATGCACGCCCCGACGCCGCCTGTCGACCACTCCCGCGCGCAGCCCAGCGTACCACCCATGCCGCAAACGCCCCACAATCACCCTTGCCACGCCCCCCTGCTATGATCAAATAGCCGTTAAGAATTGCCCTTTGTTCCGAGGCAGCCCATGTCTGCGCGCGTCGCCCCCGTCCCTCAGGCCCTTGCCAATCTGGATCCCATCTGGGCCGCCCTGCGGAATGAGGCGGCGCAGGCCGTGGCGGATGAACCGCTGCTGGCCGCCCTGTTTTATGGCGCCATCCTGAACCAGCCCTCGCTGGAAATGGCCATCATCCACCGCATCGCCACCCGCCTGGCGCATCAGGATGTGCAGGGTGAGCTGCTGGTGCAGGCCTTCACCGATGCGCTGAACGCCGAGCCGGAGATGGGTCAGGATTTCCGCGCCGATGTCGCAGCCGTGCTGGACCGCGACCCCGCCTGCCACCGCCATATTGAGCCGGTTTTGTATTTCAAGGGCTTCCAGGCTCTGGAAACCCACCGCATGGCCCACCGCCTCTGGCATCTGGGCCGCCGCGACATGGCTTTGTACCTGCAAAGCCGGTCTTCGGTGGTGTTCGGCGTCGATATCCACCCCAATGCCCGTTTCGGGCGCGGCGTGATGATCGACCATGCCACCGGCGTGGTGGTGGGTGAAACCGCCGTGGTCGGCGACAATGTCTCCATGCTGCACGGGGTGAACCTGGGCGGCAATGGCAAGGATGATGGCGACCGCCATCCCAAGATCGGGTCGGGCGTGCTGCTGGGTGCCAATGCCAAGGTACTGGGCAATATCCATGTCGGCGACTGCGCCCGCGTCGCCGCCGGCTCTGTCGTCCTGCGCGACGTGCCCCGCGCCGTGACGGTGGCCGGCGTACCCGCCAAGATCGTGGGCGAAGCCGGCTGCTCCAACCCCGCCCGCGTCATGGACCATGTGTTCGCGGCAGACTACAAGGATCAGGGCGCGGATATTTAAGGGCTACTGCGATGCAGATTGTATCTTCTGATCGCAGTTTCAAGATTGCCGGGTCGGGCAAAAAAATAGAATTATTTATTGACTATGACAGCATCACAACCATTGTCGGCTACAAGATCGACCTATTCACGGTCGATCTTGTATGCTGCGATATAGTCTTCATCTCATCAGATCATCAGCTGACTTGGACCGCCCATGAGGAAATGCCTGGCTTCGAGAAGCTGATGCTGTACCTGGAGAATCTTCCAGGTTTTGACCGTAGCTGGCGGGAAAAAGTCATCCTTCCAGCCTTCGCAGAGAATCGCACCACGATATTCCGTCGGGACGTGAGGCCGGATTGAAGGACCCAAAACCAAACCGGGGCACCCATGGGCGCCCCGGCTTTGCTCACCTTTCCACAAACGCCTTTTCGATCACGTAATTGCCCGGCGTATGCCCGGCCCCTTCCGTGAAGCCGCGTTCCTTCAGCAGTTCCACCGTCTCGGCCAGAACGTCCGGCCCGCCGCAGATCATGGCGACGTCGTTGGCGGGGTCCAGCGGGGCGGCCTTGATATCCTCAAACAGCTTGTGGCTGCGGATCAGGTCGGTGATGCGGCCCTGGTTGCGGAACGGCTCGCGCGTCACCGTGGGGTAATAGGTCAGCTTGGCGGCCACATCCTCGCCCAGGAACTCGTCGTTCGGCAGGTCGTTGGTGATGTAGTCGTGATAGGCCAGTTCACCCACGGTACGGCAGGTATGGGTCAGGATCAGGCGGTCATACTTGGCATAGACTTCCGGGTCGCGGATGATGCTCATGAACGGGGCCAGGCCCGTGCCGGTGGAGAACATGTACAGGTTCTTGGCCGGGACGAGGGAGCTGGTCACCAGCGTGCCCACCGACTTCCGGCCATGGATGACCGTGTCACCCACCTGAATATGCTGCAACCGGCTGGTCAGGGGGCCGTTGGGCACCTTGATCGACAGGAACTCAAGATGTTCGGCATAGTTGGGCGAGACGATGGAATAGGCGCGGGTCAGCGGCTTGCCATCCACCGTCAGGCCGATCATCACGAAATGGCCGTTTTCAAAACGAAAGGCGGGCTCGCGTTCGCAGGTGAAGCTGAACAGCGTGTCTGTCCAGTGATGGACGGACAGCACCTTGCTTTCGATGAACGCGCTCATATCCAACTTCCTTCGTCACAGGCGACCGGCAACAGAGTCCCGGCCATGATTCCGCATTGCCACGACAGCTAATGTACATAGGCTGCGCGTTCAACCGGGTATTTCACACCCAAGCGCCCCATCGGCGCATGGCTGCCGTGTACACCCCCGATAAGTGCCTTTAACACCTACTTTACCTATCCACTCATGCCATTGATAAATATCAAAATTTTTCTCGAGATTTAATCCCTATATTTAACCTAGGAATATTGGAGAAATAATATTTCACCTCGACACGCCGTAAAAACGGGATCAAATCTCCCTCATTCCGCAGGTGCGGTAGGTGTGGAGCTGAGCGATGGCTTTGCGTGGATTTCCGGTGTCATTGCCTTTGGAAGGGCAGAAGGTTCTGGTGGTGGGCGGCGGCGAACTGGCTCTGCGCAAGGCGCGGCTGGTGGCCAAGGCCGGTTGCCGCCTGACCATCATCGCCGGGGAAATCCATCCTGACCTCGCCAAACTGGCCGACAAGGTGGTCCTGCGGGATTTCACACCAGATGATGTGGAAGATCACCGTATCATCTTCGCCGCCACCGATGTGGAAGAGGTTGACCGCGCCGTGGCCGATGCCGCCAACAAGGCGGGCATCCTGGTCAATGTCCCGGACAAGCCGGCCTTGTCCAGCTTCATCATGCCGGCCATCATCGACCGGGAGCCGATCACCATCGCCATCTCGTCGGGTGGGGCCAGCCCTGTGCTGGTCCGGCGTCTGCGTGAGCGGCTGGAAGCAGCGCTGGAACCCGGCCTGGGCCGTCTGACCACCCTGCTGGACAGTTTCCGCACTGCCGTAAAGGCCACGCGGGAGAATGAAACCGCCCGCCGCCGCTTCTGGGAAGCGGTGATCGACGGCCCCGTGGCCCGTGACTTCCTGGCAGGCCGCGAGCAGTCGGCGCGCGAGGCCCTGCTGGCCGCGGTCAACAACCCCGACTACGGACAGGCCCGAACTGGCACCGTCGCCCTGGTCGGCGCCGGGCCCGGCGACCCGGACCTTTTGACCCTGCGCGCGCTACGCGTTCTGCAGGATGCCGACGTGGTCGTGCATGACAAGCTGGTGGATGAGCGGATCATGGACTATGTCCGCCGCGACGCCCGCCGCATCTATGTCGGCAAGTCCAAGTCCCACCACACGATGAGCCAGGAAGCCATCAACCAGCTTCTGGTGGCAGAGGCCAAGGCTGGCCACCGCGTGGTCCGCCTGAAGGGCGGCGACCCGTTCCTGTTCGGGCGTGGTGGCGAAGAGATGCAGGCCCTGCGCTTCGCCAACATCCCGGTGGAGATCGTCCCCGGTATCACGGCGGCCCTGGGCTGCGGTGCCTCTACCGCCATCCCCGTCACCCACCGCGATCATGCCGCCGGCGTCACCTTCGTGACGGGCCATGGCAAGGATGGGGAGCCTGATCTGGACTGGCAGGCGTTGGCCCGCCTGCGCCACACGCTGGTGGTCTATATGGGCCTGTCGGCGGCGGAGACCATTGCTCGCCGCCTGACCGAGGCCGGCATGCCGGCCGACACCCCCGCCGCCCTGATCGAAAAGGGCACGCGGCCGGATCAGAAGCTGATCACGGGCACCCTTGCCACCCTGGCACCGCTGGCGGCGGCGCACGGGCTGGTGGGGCCGGCGATCATCATCATCGGCGATGTTGTCCGTTTGGCCGACCCCGCCCTTATCACCACGCTGGTGCCCGATCACCTGCGCGAAGCCGTTTGAGACAGGGAAGACCGTAGAGATGTTGGTCAAAGCCAAGGGAACCCAGCAATCCGTCGCCGCCAGCCGTCTTCTGGACGGAGAGGCCGTATGGCTGGGCACCGGCAACATATGGGTTGAGGACGTGGCCCAGGCCGCCGTGTTTGACGGGGCCGATGCCATTGCCGAAGCGCTCTCCTTCGCCAAGGCCGAGGAGAAGCGCCAGATCGTGGTCGATGTCTACCCGCTGGATGTGGAGATCACCGAGGCCGGCACCCGCCCCACTCACCTGCGTGAGCGTCTGAAGGGCATCGGCCCCACCGTCCGCCGCGACCTGGGCAAGCAGGCCCGCCAGCCCGCCGCCTGACCCCGATTACAAAACAGAGATGACAGGCCAAACCCCCATGCCTGATACGCACAGCCCCGCCCTCCGCAGCAATCAGCCGGCCGACGCGCATGCCGCCGTCTATCGCTATGACGAGTTCGACAAGACCTTCATCTTCGAGCGTGTGGAACAGTTCCGCGCCCAGGTCGAACGCCGCCTGAAGGGTGAGATTACGGAGGAGGAGTTCAAGCCCATCCGGCTGATGAACGGCCTCTACCTTCAGCTTCACGCCTACATGCTGCGCGTGGCCGTTCCCTACGGCATGCTGTCATCGACCCAGGTCCGGCGTCTGGCCCGCATCGCGCGCGTCTATGACAAAGGCTACGGCCATTTCACGACGCGCCAGAACATCCAGTTCAACTGGCCCAAGCTGGAGGATGTGCCCACCATCCTGCGCGAACTGGCCGAAGTGGACATGCATGCCATCCAGACCAGCGGTAACTGCATCCGCAACGTGACGACGGATCAGTTCTGTGGTGCCGCGGCGGATGAGCTGGTGGACCCCCGCGTCTATGCCGAGATCCTGCGGCAATGGTCCACCATGCACCCGGAATTCACCTATCTGCCGCGCAAGTTCAAGATCGCCATCACGGGCAGCCCAAACGACCGCGCCGCCGTGCAGGTGCATGATATCGGCCTGATCGCCAAAAAGGATGAGGTTACGGGCCGCGTTGGCTTCACCGTCTATGTCGGCGGTGGCCAGGGTCGCACCCCCTATCTGGCCGTCAAGGCGCGCGACTTCGTGCCGGTGGAAGAGATCATCGGCTATCTGGAAGCGATCCTGCGCGTCTATAACCAGCTGGGCCGGCGCGACAATATCTATAAGGCGCGCATCAAGATCACCGTGAATGAGATGGGGGCCGACAAGTTCATCGGCCTGATCGAAGAGGAATATGCCCGCCTGCCGCGGCAGAAATTCCATGTCGATCCCGCCATCGTGGACGCGATCCAGACCCATTTCGCCCCGCCGCCCTGGGTCGATCTGCCGGCCGTGTCGGACAGCTTCGAGGCCGCCAAGGCTGCCGACCCGGCCTTTGCCCGCTGGACCCGCACCAACCTGACCGAACACAAGACACGCGGTTACGCCATCGCCACCATCTCCTTGAAGCCCATCGGCGGCATTCCGGGTGATGCGGAATCCTCCCAGCTGGAAACCGTCGCCGATCTGGCCGACCTGTATAGCTTTGGCGAAGTGCGCGTGACGCATGAGCAGAATCTGGTTTTGGCCCATGTGCGCAAGGATGATCTTTACCCGCTGTGGAAGGCGCTGGACGCTGCTGGCCTGGGCACCGCCAATGCCGGGTTGATCAGCGATATCATCGCCTGCCCCGGCCTGGATTACTGCGCCCTGGCCAATACCCGCGCCATCCCGGTGGCGCAGCGTATCGCCGAGCGGTTCGCCGATCTGGACCGGCAGCATGATCTGGGTGAGCTGAAGATCAAGATCAGCGGCTGCATCAATGCCTGTGGCCACCACCATGTCGGCCATATCGGCATTCTGGGCGTGGATAAGAAGGGCGAGGAGTTCTTCCAGATCCTGTTGGGCGGCGATGCCGGCACCAATGCGGCCCTGGGCGAGATCGTCGGCCCCGGCTTCGATTATGACGGCATCATTGATGCGGTCGAAACCGTGGTGAACACCTTCGTGAATCTGCGCCAGCCCGGCGAGATTTTCATTCAGACGCTGGCCCGTACCGGCCACGCCCCGTTCAAGGAGGCTCTCTATGCCCGTGCTTGATCGTGGTCTGCCCATCGACGACCGCTGGACCGACCTTGCCGATGACCAGGACATCCCCGCCGAGGGGGCGATCATCGTCTCCCTGGAACGCTGGCGCACCGAACGCGACGCGCTGACCGCCCGGCGCGATGCCGTCGGCGTGCGGCTGAAATCCAATCAGCTGGCCACCGAAATCGCGGATGATCTGGGTTCCCTATCGCTGGTCGCCCTGGAATTCCCGAAATTCCGCGATGGCCGCGCCTTCTCTGCGGCACGCGAGCTGCGGGAACGGTTCGATTATAAGGGCGAGATCCGCGCCTTCGGCCATATCATCCCCGACCAGTACCTGTTCCTGACCCGCGTGGGCGTGGATACGGTGGTGGTCCCGGCCGACCGTGTCGGCCCCGCCTGGGCGCATGCGCTGAAGGAAATCTCGGTGGCGTTCCAGCCGGCCTTGGGCCGGGAGGAAGGCGTCTCCCTGCTGCGCCGTCACCTGAAAGGCACGGTCCCGGCATGATCACCGACCTTCAGGCCCGCGCCCGCGACCTGAATGCCCGTTACGGTCATCTGGAAGGTGTAGAACTTCTCCAGCCCCTGATCGAGACGGAGTTCAAGGGTCAGCTGGCACTGGTCTCCTCCTTCGGCACGGAAAGTGCCGTCCTGCTGCATATGGTGGCACAGATCGACCGCGACCTGCCCATCCTGTTCGTGAACACGCGCAAGCTGTTTGGTGAAACCCTGCGCTACAAGCGCAAGCTTGTTGAAACGCTGGGCCTGACCGGCCTGCGGGAGCTGTCGCCCACCACCGAGGCGGAGGCGGCCAACGACAAGGATGGCCTGCTCTGGCGCACCAGCAACACAGCCTGCTGTGATTTCCGCAAGGTGCAGGTGCTGAATGCCGGTCTGGCGCCCTTCAGTGCATGGATCACGGGGCGCAAGCGTTATCAGGCCACGACCCGCATCGAACTGCCCTTGTTCGAAGCGGCGGATGGCCGGATCAAGATCAACCCCTTGGCCGGCTATACCCGTGCCGACGTGGAATCCTATCTCGACCGGCACGGTCTGCCGCGTCACCCGCTGGAAGAGGATGGTTACCTCTCCGTGGGCTGTATGCCCTGTACCGACCGCGTCGCACCGGGCGAAGACATTAGAGCCGGCCGCTGGCGCGGTCAGGAAAAGACGGAATGCGGGATCCACCTGCCGCTTTCGTCCGCAACAAATCTGGTGGGAGCCTCCTGATGAGCAGCACCGATCAACATCTCGACCATCTCGACCAACTGGAAGCCCAGAGCATCTATATCCTGCGCGAGGCGCGCGTGCGCCTGAAGCGTCTGGGTCTGCTCTGGTCACTGGGCAAGGACAGCAACGTCCTGATCTGGCTGTGCCGCAAGGCCTTTATGGGCGAACTGCCCTTCCCCGTGGCGCACCTGGATACCGGCTTGGAATTCCCGGAATCGTACGAGTTCCGGAACCGCTATGCCGAGGAATGGGGCCTCAACCTGATCAAGGATGAATGCCCGCCCATCGAGATGACGGACCCGACCCTGCCACCCGGCACGCGCATCGCCGCCCGCAAGTCGCTAGGTCTGGCCGCAGCACTGGAGAAGTATCAGTTTGATGGGCTGATCACCGGCATCCGCCGCGATGAACAGGCCACCCGCGCCAAGGAACGCATCTTCAGCCCGCGCGGCCTGGATGGTGCCTGGCAGGCCGCCCACCAGCCGCCCGAATTCTGGGACCAGTACACGATTGAGCGTCACCCGGGCACCCATACCCGCGTGCATCCGCTGCTGGCCTGGACCGAGGTTGACGTCTGGCGTTACATCAAGCGGGAGGAAATCCCCTTGGTGCCGCTCTATTTCGCCAAGGATGGCAAGCGTTTCCGCTCGCTGGGCGAGATTGGCATCACCTTCCCGGTGGACAGCAATGCCAGCACCATCGACGAGATCATCGACGAACTGGAAACCACGCGCACGCCCGAACGCGCCGGCCGGTCCATGGACCATGAGGCCGAAGACGCGTTCGAACGCCTGCGTGCGACTGGTTACCTCTAAGAACACGGGTAGAAGAAGATCATGGCGAACGCCGCTCTCCGGATCGATACGGTCCCGGCCCCTACACCGTCCCAAGGTGCCACTGTGAAAAAGGCCCCTCTGGCCCCCTATCCCATCGTCATTGTCGGCCATGTCGATCATGGCAAGTCGACCTTGATCGGCCGCCTTCTGCACGATACGGACAGCCTGCCTGAAGGCCGTCTGGCGGAGCTGAAGAAGGTCTCCGAACAGCGCGGCCTGCATATGGAATGGTCATTCCTGCTGGACGCACTGCAGATCGAACGCGATCAGGGCATCACGCTGGACACGACGCGCATCTGGTTCAAGACGGCAAAGCGTCCCTACGTCATCATCGACGCGCCGGGCCATCGTGAGTTCCTGCGCAACATGGTCACCGGGGCCGCCGCCGCCGACGCCGCCGTGCTGGTCACCGATGCCGAACGCGGCATCTCCGAACAGACGCGCCGCCACGCCTACCTGCTTTCGCTGCTGGGCGTGCGCAAGGTGATCGTGGCCGTCAACAAGATGGATCTGGTCGATCACGCCGAAGACGCCTGGAAGGGTGTGGCCGGTGATGTCAGCGAGTATCTGCAGAAGCTGGGGATCGAGCCGCTTTACGTCATCCCGCTGTCGGCCCGCCATGGTGACAATATCGCCGCGCGGTCAGACAAGATGGGCTGGTATCGCGGGCCCACCCTGCTGGAGGCGCTCGACCTGCTGACCCCGACCGCTGCCCGGACGGAAGCGCTGCTGCGCCTGCCGATCCAGGATGTGTACCGCAAGGGCGACACCCGTCTGGCCGTGGGCCGTATCGAGACGGGCCGCTTGAAGGTCGGCGACAAGGTCGAAATCGCGCCGACCGGACAGCCGGCTACCGTGGCCAGCATCGATGCCGGCAAGGGTTCGGTCAGTGAGGCGCGGGCCGGCCAGTCGGTCGCCGTTTCCTTCATCGAAGACGCGGCGCTGAACCGGGGGCAGATAATCGCGCCTGCCGGCCACATGCCGCACATTGCCACCACCATCCGCGTCCGCGCATTCTGGCTGGACCCGGAAAGCCTGACGGCGGGCAGCCGCATCACCCTGCGCCTGACCACCTCTGAACACCCGGTGGTAGTGGAGAAGTTTGAGCGTCTGGTGGATGTGGAGAACCTGAGCGACAGCGAGGGTTCCGAGCTGGGTCAGGGCGGCATCGCAGAGATCGTGCTGCGCTCTTCCGCCCCCATCGCGTTCGACCATGCCGCCGACCTGCCCATCACGGGCCGCGCCGGTCTGGCGCGCGGTGGCCGCATTGTCGGCGGCTGTATCCTGCTGGGTGCCGCCAGCAACGTCACCGTTGCCGGCCCCGTCACCGCCGTCAACAGCTCCGTTGACCGTGACGCGTTTGAGGCGCGCAACGGCCATCGTGGCGGTGTCGTCTGGCTGACGGGCCTGTCGGGTGCTGGCAAGTCCACCCTGTCCATGGGCACGCAGCGCCGTCTGTTCGATGATGGCTGGCGTGTGGCCGTGCTGGATGGCGATAATCTGCGCAAGGGCCTGAACAAGGACCTGGGCTTCACGCCCGCCGAACGGCTGGAGAATGTCCGCCGGGTGGCGGAAGTGGCAAAGCTGATGGCCGAAACCGGTACTGTCGTGCTGGTCAGCCTGATCTCCCCCACCACCGAACTGCGCGATCTGGCCCGTTCCATCATCGGTGACGGGTTCCATGAGGTGTGGGTGAAGGCCGATGTCGCCACCTGCGCCGCCCGCGACCCCAAGGGTCTCTACGCGGCAGCCCAGGCCGGCAAGATCCAGCAATTCACCGGCGTCTCCGCCCCGTTTGAGACCCCGGTGAACCCGGAACTGGTGCTGGACACGTCCGAAATGGACATCACCACCGGCACCGAACTCCTAATCGCCCATATCCGCCGCCACCTGGCGCTGAGCCAGGCCGACGGCCACGCGGTCGGTATTTGATCTGGCTGTGAGTAAAAAGGCCCGCACCGGGAAACCGGTGCGGGCCTTTTTGTTTTAATAGCCGACCTTGCCCAAATCCTTCCAGGCCACAACCTCATCCACCAGGACAAGGCCGGTGGACATGCCGAAATGACCGTATCCTTCCAGGGGCGGACGGTTCATGTCCTTGGCCTTCCGCGCGATGATCGTAAACTGATAGGCATGCCCCCGCGCCGGCACAAAACCCGCCGGCTTCACCGTCTGATCATCCATGCTCAGCCAGACATTGGACCGAACTGCCAGTGCCTTCGTCACATCGTCCACACCTTCGTGAAAGACGGACCCTTCGAACTGGTTGATCCAAATGCCGTGCAGCGTTTCCGGCTCCCGCAGGTCAACGCATTTGCGGTCGCCAATATAGACCTGGACCCGCGTGGTGCCATGAACCTCCGGCACGAAACAGCTTTCCGGTGCCGCCCATGCCGGCAGGACGGCCATCGACAGGAACAGACCCGATACCAGACGCCGCATCACGCCCTCCCTCACCCCACCGGTCGATCCCGCTGTTCCACCAGCACCAGCCCCATCTCCAGGCACGCCCGCAACACCCCGGCATCGCGCGGATGGATCGCCACGACCCGCCCCACCCCAAAGGCCCGCATCCAGTCGGGCAGCGGCGGCACCGTCCCCTCCCCGCCGATGCCCATCAGGTCCAGCTTCAGATAATCCACCGCCTCCAGCGGCAGGTACCCCGGCTCCTCATGGCGCAGCGACAGATGGTCGATGGCGATCCGGCAATCCCAGAGGCGCAGCGTGTCGATGGCCTCATTCAGCCCCTCGGCGGTGAGGCCCGCACCGATGGCAGAGATTTCCACGATCAGGTTGCGGCGCTGGTCATAGGTCAGGTCGCGCACGAAATCCAGGAACAGCGGGTCCAGCACCGACCGCCATTGCAGGTTCATGCTGTGCGGGCTGTAAAGGCGCGACGGCTCATGCTGGAAATGCCGGATGGTGCGGCGGTCCAGCACCGGCGTCAGTTGCTCCAGCAGCCAGGGATCGCGGCGCAGCGGCGTGCCCACCGCACGCTCCAGATGGTCCAGCGCCACCGTGACCTCTCCAAACTCCAGACCCCACACACCTGATGGTGCCCGCCGCCAGACCGGGCTTTCCCGGACCAGCGACGACACATCCGCCCCGGCTAGCACCTGCTCGTAAACGGCCAGCTTCTGCACACCGGCCAGTTGCTGATGCTCCACCGCGCTCAGGGCCGGCGTCTCCTCCACGGCCACCGCAACCCCCGCCGGCACCTGCTTTTTCAGCAGGGCGGCCAGCCGCCCCGCCTCATGCGGCAGATGGTGGATGGAAAAGCGCGGCGCGCCCATATGCTGCTCGGCGAAATCCGCCGCCACGGCCTTCAGCTTGGCGATGAAGGGATGGGCGTTGGTGTCGGTGAACAAGAACACCTGCGCATAGCGCCCGACATCCACCACTTCCGGCTGGAACTGCGCCGCGAAATTGTCCAGCAGATGCACGATGGAATGCCGGAACAGCGGGTTTTCGGCATAGGGAACATCGCGCAGGTCGACCAGAACGGCCGTCCCCCGACTGTCCCCCTCGGCCAGCAAGCGCAGCAATCCGGCCGTGCCCGTCAGCATTCATCCGCTCCTGATCCCGATCTGGCCTCAACAGTAGCAGATCAGATATTGGCGCGTGTATATGCCGAAGGTGGCGTTGCCTTTTACGATCCTACAGCGAAGGTCAGGGTTGCACTGTGGCTCTTCACCGCCACCGGCCCGTCCGCCGCCTCCACCCGATGCCGGGCCAGCAGCAGGAAGGTCCCCTCCTGCGGCAGGGCGATGCTGGCCTTGCCATCATTGTCGGTCGTCACCGTCACGGCCTTGGCATCTTCCTCATCGGGCAGTTTCGGTCCCTGCAGGCTGATCGTCACACCCGCCACCGGCTTGCCATCCAGCAGCAACCGCACGGGCAGCGCTGCCCCGGCATCCAGCCGGTTGGGATGGGCCAGCGGCACGATCTCCAACCCCACCCCGGCGGGCGTCAGCGCCTTGTCGCTGGCGGGACCCTTGCTGACATAGACATCCGACCGCGTGATGCTCTGCGCATCCGCCACCCGCACCCCCGCCGGCGCCCCTTCCCGCTCCCGCACGGCCTCCCACTTGCCATTGACCAGCGCCATCTTGCGCGTGGCCCCGGTGCGCAGGCCGGTGGAGATGCGATAGGTGCCAGTTTCCGGCAAATCCACCTCAAACACCGCCAGATCCCGCAGATAAGTGACCGCAGGCAGCTTCACCTTCGCCCCCGCCGGCGTGACGACATGGTAATCATCGGCCTTCATCACGATATCCGGCGTGAACATCTCCTCCGTAAACGACGCCTCTACCGTCACATGATCACGCTGCGGCGTGTTGAACAGGTTGGGCTTCAGATAGCCGGTATGGGCAGCGGCGGGGCTGGCAAGGGCGATCAGGGCGGCAAGATATCCGGCGGAAAGGATGCGCATCACGCTCTCCGGGCAATAGGGTTTAGCTGGAAAGCACAATATGCGATTAAGAATGATTTGCAAACAAGATAAAGTGATATTTCCTCAATACACATCCCGGCAATACCGCCGCGCCGCCGCCAGTTCCTCCAGCGTCTCCGGCCCCAGCAGCTCGGTCAGCACGGCATGCACCCCGCCCGCCATGCCCTCCAGGCTGCCGCAGACATAGATCGCAGCCCCATCCGCCACCCACTGCACCACCTGATCCCCGGCTGCGGCCAGAAGGTGCTGCACATAGACGGGCCGGTCGCCATCGCGGGAAAAGGCGAGGTCCAACCGTTCCAGCACGCCCGCCGCCTGCCAGTCCGAAAGCTCGTCCGCGAACAGGCTGTCATGCGCCGCCGTGCGTTCCCCGAACAGCAGCCAGTTGCGCCCCCACCCTGCCGCCGCCCGCGCCTTCAGATGCGCACGCAGGCCCGCGATGCCGGTGCCATTGCCGATCAGGATCAGCGGACGATCATCGGGCGGCGGGTGGAACACGGCATTGCGGCGCAGGCGCAAGCGCACAGGTCCCCCCACGGCCGCATGCCGCGTCAACCAGCCCGACCCCAGGCCCAGCCGCCCATCCGGCCCCGCCACGCGCCGCACCACAAGGTCCAGCGTGCCGTCGCCGGGCAGGCTGGCAATGGAATATTCGCGATGCGGCAATGGCTCCCGCCCGTCCGGCAGGATGGTTTCCGACAGCCAGCGTGACAAGGGCCGCGTCACGCCCTCGCGCGTTTCCGCCCGCTCTCCCCCGGCGGCGATCAGGGCGGCGGCCACCGCGTCGGGCGGGTTGCACGGGCCGATTTCGGCAATGTCACCCGCCTGCCATTGCGCCGGCACACCCGCCGGCGGCGTCAGGCGCAGGTGGAAAACCGGCCCGCCCGGACTGCCTTGGTTCAGGTGCCGACGCTCACTCAACACCCATTCCTGATAATCCGGTGGGGTCCAGTCGGCCAGATGCACATGGCCGGCGATCTGGCCCAGATGATGCTGCCAATGGCGCAGCGCGCCGGCATCGCCATCATCCACCTCCACCAGATCGAACAAGGGCTGCGCCCCCTGCCGCCGCAGCCAGCCGTCAAGCGCGTGCCCAAAGGCGCAGAACCCCGTATAATCCCGGTCGCCCAGCGCCAGCAGCCCATAGCGCAGGCCCGACAGCGCCGCGCCCGCCCCCATCACCTTGCGCACGAAACCCGCCGCATGGTCGGGGGCGTCGCCCTCGCCCGTCGTAGAGACAATAAACAACGCGCGGTCCAGACCCGACAGCCGGGCGGCATCCAGCCGGTCGATGGCTTCCACCCAGGCCTTCTGCCCGGCATCCAGCAGCCCCGCCACCGTCCGCCGGGCCAACTCCTCGGCAAAGCCCGTCTGCGTGGCATAGACGACCAGAATGCCCTCCCCCGCCGCCACCGGGCGGTTGCGGGCGGCATGCCGGCGGAAAATGACGGCACAGAACAAGCCATAGGCGGCCAGCACCAGCCCCGCCAGAAGATAGCGGTCCATCACCCTTCCTCCGCCAGCGCGGCCAGCGCCGGGGTGATGATCTCCACCACGCCCGCCCCCACCCGCCGCACGAACAGAGCCATGATCCCCCGCGCCGCCGCCCAACCGGGGCCGTCCTCCGGCCCCAGCACAGTCAAGGCCGTGGCAAGCGCGTCGGCCATCATGCAGTCTTCATGCAGGACCGTGACGGCGGCAAGATCATCGGGCACCGGCCACCCGGTGCGCGGGTCCAGCGAATGCGACAGGCGCCTTCCGTCGGGACCGGTCATGAACCGGTTGCTGTCCCCGCTGGTCGCGACCGACAATCCGTGCAGGGCGATGCGCGTCAGCATGCCGCCCGGCCTGCCATCGCGGCCCGTCACAGGTTCCAGATCGACCCACCAGGGAGTGGCATCATGCTTGATACCCCAGCCCCGCAATTCCCCGCCAATATCAACCAAATAACTAACCACGCCCTGATCCGTCAGATGCCGCGCCACGCAATCCACGGCATAGCCCTTGGCGATGGAAGACAGGTCCAGACGCAGGCACCCCGGCTGCCACAGCCTGCCTTCTTCCACCCTTATATCGGCCCAGCGTGGCCCCGACAGCAGGGCCGCGATCCGATCGTCGGGCGGCGGGCACGCCACTGGTCCTGGCGGGCCAAAGCCCCAGGCATCAACCAGCCCGCCGATGGCCGGGTCATAGGCTCCACCACTGTTCGCCGACAGGTGCAGCGCCGCTGACAGCACCGCACAGAGTGACGGATCAACCGGCACCCAGCCGCGCGGGCTGTCATTATACCGGCACAGGTCGCTGCTCCGGTCCCAATGGCTCATCACCGCCACCACCCGATCCAGGATGGCAACGATCCCCCGCCGCAGGGCCAGTGGCGCCGGCCCCTTGGGCGCGATCAGGGCGACCGACCAGTAGGTGCCCATACTGGTCCCCGACAGGCGCACCACGGGCGCTTCCGCCGGCGGCAATGCCGCCTCGGGTGCATCCATAGGCAGGATCAGGCGCAGAGGGGTGGGCTTATGATGCGGCAGGGGCATGGCGGGGATGGCGTAGACATGGAACTTGAAGCGGCTAACCCTTTGTCATCCCGGCGCAAGCCGGGACCCAGGGGCCACAAGCTCAAACCTCTGCGCCGCCCGGATCAACACCACGGGGCCGTTGAGCCTGTAAACCTGGGTCCCGGCTTGCGCCGGGATGACGAGGGAGAGTGCGAAGCGGGTGGGAAAGGCGGACGACGCCCCCCCTTACTGCGCCAGCACCTCAAACGTCGCCGTATAGCTGGCGGACCGCTTGTTCGCCTGCGGCACGGTCGTCTTCTTGTCCTCGGTCTGGGCGGTCATCCAATACATGCCCGGCGTCGGCCAGGTGATGGTGAAGGCGCCGTCCTTGTCGGTCTTCACCTTCATCTCGCCCAGATCGTTGCGGTAACGGATGCCGCCGGGAATGACCGTCACCTCCACCTCCGGCGCCGGCTTGCCATCCAGCAGCAGCTTGAAGCTGGCCTTCTCACCCGCAAACAGGTCGTTCGGGTGGGTGACGGGCGACAGTTCCAGACCCTTGCCCGTGGGCTTCAGCACGGTATCGGTGGGCTTGCCAGACGTCGCGAAAAACTCCAGGCGCCGCGCACCCTCCGTCACCTGCAGCTTTTCAGCATTGGCCGGCACTTCCTTGGCGAAGGTTTCCGCCGTACCGCGCCAGCGCTTGCGCTGCCCGTTTTCTTCCCAACTGGCCATGATGCCCGCGCTGGCCAGCGCAACCTTGTAAGTGCCGGGTTGGGTCAGGTGGACATCGAACGTGCTGCGATACTTGCCCGTCGCCTGATTCTCCGCCGTACCGGCGCTGCCATCGGGGTTGGTGACGGCCAAGCCGTCCAGGCGCAGCGGCACATGCTCGAAGTAGAACAGGTCGTTGGACACGGCGGCATCCACCGTGATCCATGGGTCCTGACCCGACAGAACCGTGGCCGAGGGCAGCATCCATTGCCGATGCGCCGCCGCCGGACCGGCGATGGAGATGGCAAGCGTCAGCGCCAGCGTGGCGCGGGTCAGCAGCGACTTCATGGGGAAAACTCCTTGATCCATTGATTAAAGAAAACCGGCGGCGTTCAGCCCTTGACCTCAACCGCGATGCGGCCCAACTCCGTCTCGCCCTTGGCCTCTGCCTTCACGGGCTTGCCGTTCCAATCGAACGGCACGCGGATCAGTTCGCGTCCGCCCACCTCGCGCGCGGCCTCCACCACCAGCGCATAGGAACCGGGCTTCAATCCGTTCAAGGGTGCCTTGGCACCGTCCCAGGACAGGCGGTTTTCGCCCACGGGCAGGGTCGGGGCCGACACGCCATCGACAGGCATGGTCAGATCGCGACCCGACCGGCGCCACCATTGGCGCATATCCTTCAGCCACTTGGTCCCCTCATTGTCGCGCATCTTCACGTCGTACCGGACGGTCAGGTTGGCGACGAATTGCTGGTCCGGCGTCTCGATCCAGGCCGCGACATAGGGGCGGTGATATTCCGCCACCTCCAGCTTGGGGATTTCCACCGTGACGGCCAGCTCCCCAGCAAGCGCGGGGGTGACGGCCAGACCGGTCATTGACAGCGACAGAAGCGTGCGCATGGGTTCAATCCTGAAAGATCAGTGGATAAGAAGGATCAACAGCAGCATGGGTGCGACCAGCCCCAGCCCGACCAGCGGCCAGGTGCTGGGCCGTTTGCCCGCATGCAGATGCAAAAGGAAAAGCCCGGTGATGCAGAAGATCAGGCAGGCAACCGCGAAGATATCCAGGAACCAGGACCAGATCGTCCCCGTCCCCCGCCCCTTGTGCAGATCATTGAGGTAGGAAACCCAGCCCCGGTCCGTCACCTCATGCAGGACGGCGCCGTCCTCGCGCGCGATGGTGGCCCAGCCATCACCGCCGGGGCGCGGCAGGGCGATATACAGCTCATCATCCGACCATTCCGGCACGCCGGCAGACACATCCACGCCCATCTCGGCGGAAAACCAGTCCACAATCGCCGCCGGCACCGCCCCCTGGCCCACCGACAGGGCGGGGCGCAGCGCCTCGGGCAGGGTCGTTTCCTTGGTCACCGTGGTGGGCTTGGCCTCGACATGTCGGGCATTGTTCAGGGTGATGCCGGTAATGGCGAACAGCAGCATGCCGATCAGGCACAGGGCCGAGCTGACCCAATGCCATTGATGCAGATGCTTCAACCAGAAGGACCGCCGCCCCTGCTGCTCCACCCCCGCCGCCATGACCCCGTTTCACCCGCGATTGATAACGGCTCGCAAATAAGCACGAGTGCGAGTTATTCGCAATAGCGAAGCGGGGTATGGGCTATGCGCTTTTGGGATGAAGGGTTTGGTGGCGTGGGGCGTAGGACCATGACGACATTCAACAGGTTGCAGTGACCGCTGAGTGTCGATATATTGAACCGATATCTCTAAAAATTAGGAGTAAGCTATGACTAGTATATTCAGGGTGGTAAGCGTTTTATTGTTTTTTTCGCTATCGACGATAGCGGTTGGCCAGGAAACACCCGCGCCAACTCCTCAGACTCCAGAGGTCAAGAAAGTTTCTGAAGTCTCCAACGCCGGAGAAGGTGATTTTGCTAAGTTAATTCAAATACTAAACGAAATTAGTATAAATTCAGTAGAAATGTCCCGCAAGACAATCGAATCTTATAATTTAGCAAATGAAATTTGCGATTTTGAAGGTGATATACCCTCCAAGTCCGAAATTTGTTTTAATTTTCTTTCTAATATTAAAAGAAACGTTGAACAGGAATCAATTTATAACAATAATTCCCTATTAGCCGGAAATCTACTTGGGAGATTAACTTCTCTTGAAATAGAAAAACAAGATATTCGAGATAACTCTATTAATTCTGAAAACTCATGGGCAGAATCGCACAATAAGGAAGTTTTCAGAAGCCATCACGAAAAATCTAATTTCATTTTCTATTTTGTTATATCTTTGTGCTCAATCGGAATTTTGTTCTCTTCGATTCATTTCTTTATTGACATAAAAAGGCAGCTATTATCATTGAAAACTGGTGGCGTCGCCAATAAGATTCAACAGAATTATAATGGTACCGAGGATAATACGCGCGACTCGCAGGAACAGCATAAAGCGAAATTTGGCTTGTCAGGAATTGAACTTGGTTCTTCTGCGGTCGGAATTGTAATATTTTTTATAACAATCGCATTTTTCTACCTTTATATAGCTCACGTTTACCCGATAAAATAGTTTAAATTGAATTAAACAATTTTTCCACCACCCCTTCCAGGATCGCCGTCGCCGCCACCAGCTCATCCAGCGGCACATATTCGTTGGCCTTGTGCCCCTGCCAGCCTGCGCCCGGCCCGAAATTGACGATCTCGATGCCGTCGTCGGCGAAGTAGCGGCCATCGCTGGCCCCGGTATCTTTCAGGAACCGGGCCGGCGCGCCCGTCACCGCCTCGATGGAGGCGCAGAGCGCGGAGACCAGCGGCCCGTCATGGGGTGCCCGAAAGCCGTTGGTGCCCGTCAGCAGGCGGCAGGAAAGGTGCTCAGCCTCCGGATGCGCCAACACCAGCGCCTCAATCTCCGCAAAGGCCTCGACGATCTTCTCCTCGGGCAGCAAGCGGCGGTCGATTTCCACGCGCGCCAGGTTGGGCACGACATTGGTGTTCTCACCGCCGCGGAAGATGCCAATATTCATGGTCGATTGCTGCTCACCGACCTTTCGGTCTCGCAACCGCTCCGCCATCACCCCGTCAATATGGGTCATCACCCGCATCAGGCGCAGGATGGCATTATCGCCCGCCGCCGGGTTGCCAGCATGGGCAGACTTCCCCCGCGCGGTCACCTCCACCCACATCACGCCGCGCTCCGCCGTGATCAACTGGTTTTCGGTCTGCGTACCGACAACCAGCATGTCGGGCTTCACCGCCCCGATCTCCCGCAGGTAGAAGGCCCCGTCCGGCCCCAGATTCTCCTCATCCCCACAGAAGGTGAAGACGATCTTGCCCCGCGCCGGCCCGCCGCGCCGCGCCACCTGCTCGGCCAGCCAGAGTTGTGCCGCCATCGACCCTTTGCAGTTACCGGCCCCCAGTCCATGCACACGCCCGTCGATGACGGTGGCGACCAGCGGCTCCGTCTCCCACATGGCGCGTTCGCCAATGCCTACCGTGTCGGCATGGGCGTTGAACATCAAGGTGGGTCCCGGTGCCGCCCCCGCCCACTCCGCCACCACATTCGCGATCTGGGGCCGGTCGCGGTGCAGCACCTGCACCTTGTAGCCCACTTTTTCCAGCCGGTCGGCGGCATAGGTGCAGATCGCCGCCGTATCGCCGGGCGGAAAGGTGCTGGGAATGGCGATCAGGTCGGACAGGATGGACAGGACGGGATGGGTCATGATGGGGGGCCTAAAGAGCGCGGAGAAGGTTGAAAGTTGGCTGATTAGCCCGCCAACCGCGCCAGCGTTTCCGCCAGCACCGCCGCCCCCGCATGGCAATGTTCGGGGCTGGCATATTCCAGCTCATTATGGCTGATCCCATCCTTGCACGGGATGAAGATCATGCCCGTGGGACAGCGCGGGGCCATGAATTTGGCGTCGTGATTGGCACCCGACGGCATGTCGCGGTTGGC
The DNA here is from genome assembly GCF_002868735.1 of Niveispirillum cyanobacteriorum. Classification (GTDB taxonomy): domain Bacteria; phylum Pseudomonadota; class Alphaproteobacteria; order Azospirillales; family Azospirillaceae; genus Niveispirillum; species Niveispirillum cyanobacteriorum. The sequence continues at coordinate 921,150 of NZ_CP025613.1, forward strand.
ATAGCCCAACCCTTCCGCCGCCTCGCGCACCGCATCGACCACCGCCGGATCGAAATCCACAGGTGCCGTCGTGCTGGTCTCCTTCACCACCACCTCGCACGGTGCCGCCAGCGACTGGATCAGCGGCGCCACCTTATCCCCCCGCTCCTTCACCAGTTCCGCGTCGGGATGGCGGAAATCAATGGTGAAGATCACCTTGCCGGGCACGGTGTTGGGCGAACCGGGCAGCACCTCGAACCGGCCAAAGGTGCAGCGGATGATATCATCCGGGTCATGCATCAGGTCGTTCAGGGCATTGACCATTTTCAGGGCCGTCTGGAACGCATCCTTGCGGGCACCATGGGGCGTGGTACCCGCATGCGCCTCCTGGCCCGTCACCTCCACCTGGAACCAGCGGCTACCCTGGATGCCCTGCACCACGCCGATGGTCTTGCCCTCGGCCTCCAGGCGCGGTCCCTGCTCGATATGCGCCTCGACATAGGCGGCGGCCGGCGATCCGAAATCCCGCACCTGCATCTCCGGGGCAAGCGACAGCGTCTCTGCCAACGCGTCCCGCACGCTCACCCCCTTCGCATCGGTGCAGGCCAGCACCATTTCCAGATCCATCTTTCCCGCGAACAGGGCCGATCCCATGCAATAGGGCTGGAAGCGCGACCCTTCCTCATTGGTCCAGGCCACAACCTCAACCGGGTGCCGGGTCACGGCACCGGCATCCTCCAGCGCCTCCAGCACCTCAAACCCCGCCAGCACGCCATAAACGCCGTCATAGCGTCCGCCCGTCGGCTGGCTATCCAGGTGGCTGCCCGTCATCACGGGCGGCAGGGTCGGGTCGCTGCCTTCGCGGCGCACATACAGGTTGCCGATCCCGTCCGTGGACACCGCGAATCCGCGTGCCGTGGCCCAGCTTGTCAGCAGGGCGCGGGCCAGCCCATCCTCGCGGGACAGCGCCTGTCGATTGACGCCCCCCTTCTCCGTCGCCCCGATCTTCGCCATATCGGCCAGCCTTTGGGCCAGGCGATCCTGGCTGACATGGGCTGCGATGGAACCGAAGGACCGGTTGCTGGGATGGGTCATGCGCGGAAATCCCTGTTCATGTTCGTTTGTTTCACGGGGACGTTTCCGCCCCAGAACAAAATGTTGCACCGCATCATTGTTCTGTAAAGCGACTTGACAGGGGGCGTTTCCTGTTCTGCCATGCTTTCTTTTGGAACGAACTGGTAGACCATGGCCGATTGCGTCCGCTTCGTACACCGGGGACAGGTTGTCACCCTCTCCGACGTCCCCCCCACCCGCACCGTGCTGGATTACCTGCGCGAGGATCGGGGACGGCGCGGGACCAAGGAAGGCTGTAACGAGGGGGATTGCGGCGCCTGCACCATCGTGCTGGGCACGCGGGTCGGCGTGCTGGGCATGGCGGAGGCGGAGAGCATTCAGTACCGGGCCGTCAATGCCTGCATCCTGTTCGTCACGGCCTTAGACGGCAAGGAACTGGTGACGGTAGAGGATCTGGCCGGGCCCGACGGCACGCTCCACCCCATACAGCAGGCGATGGTCGACCATCACGGCAGCCAGTGCGGCTTCTGCACCCCCGGCTTCGTGATGTCCCTGTTCGCGCTTTATCACACCGACGCCGAACCCGACCGAACCCGGATCGACGCCGCCCTGGCGGGCAATCTCTGCCGCTGCACCGGTTACCGCCCTATCGTCGATGCCGCCCGCGCCATGGGCCGCGCGCCCGATACCTATACCGCCCAGATGACAGAAACCCTGGCTTTGCTGCGCAGCATAGAGCGCCGCGAAACTCTGTCCCATCCCGGCGGCACGGCGTTTGCCCCCGCCACATCGGATCAGCTGGCCGAGTTGCTGCTGACCCATCCCGACGCCACCATTGTGGCCGGCGGCACCGATGTCGGCCTGTGGGTGACCAAGCAGATGCGCGACCTGGGCACCATCATCCATATTGGCGGCATCCGCGATCTGGCCGGGATCAGCCGCAAGGATGGCTTCATTACCATCGGCGCCACGGCCACCGTCACCGATGCAGCAGAAATCCTGGCCCCGCTCTACCCCGATCTCGGCGACCTGTTCCGCCGCTACGGCTCGGAACAGGTGCGCAGTTCCGCGACCCTGGGCGGCAACATCGCCAATGGCTCCCCCATTGGCGACAGCATGCCTGCCCTGATCGCCCTGGGCAGCACCCTGGTCCTGCGGTGCGGTGGCATGACGCGCGAAATGCCGTTGGAGGATTTCTTCCTTTCCTATCGCAAGACGGCGTTGCAACCGGGCGAATTCGTGGCCGCCATCCGCGTACCCGAACCCAGCGCCGACCGCCTGTTCGCTTGCTATAAGATCTCCAAACGTTTTGATCAGGATATCTCGGCCGTCATGGCCGGCTTCGGCCTGACCTTGCAGGACGGCATCGTCACCGCCGCCCGTCTGGCCTTCGGCGGCATGGCCGGCACGCCCAAGCGCGCCACGAACGCGGAGGCCGCGCTGATCGGTCATCCTTTCGATGCCACCGCCGCCAAACAAGCCGCCGCCGCCCTGGCCCAGGATTTCCAACCCCTGACCGATATGCGCGCCAGCGCCGATTACCGGCTGATCACCGCCGGCAACCTGATCCTCAAATGGCAGATGGAGCAGGCCCTGCCCCCCACCGCCACCCGCGTGCCCGCCTTCGCCCGCGCCATCGGGGGTGCCGCATGAGTGCCCGTCCCCCCCGCAGCCCCACGCCCATCCCCTTCCCCGCCACGCATCAACCCATCCGCCATGACAGCGCCCCGCTGCATGTGGCGGGGACGGCGCGTTATGTCGATGACATGCCTGAACCGCCGGGCCTGCTGCATGTGGCGCTGGGGCAAAGCGCCAAGGCCCATGCCCGTATTCTCTCGATCGACTTGTCCGCCGTGCGGGCCTATCCCGGCGTGGTCGCCGTCCTGACCGCCGCTGATATTCCCGGCCAGAACGATGTCGGCCCCGTCGTGGCCGATGACCCGATCTTTGCCGAAACCCTGGTCGAATATGTCGGGCAAAGCCTGTTCGCCGTGGCCGCCACCACCCGCATCGCCGCCCGCGCCGCCGCAAGGCTGGCCAAGGTGACCTATGATGAACTGCCGGCGATCATAACCATCGCCGACGCCCGCGCCGCCGACAGCCATATATTGCCGCCCAAACGTGTGGAACGCGGGGATCCGCCGGGCGCGCTGGCGACATCACCGCACCGCCTGTCGGGCCATCTCGCCATGGGCGGGCAGGATCATTTCTACCTGGAAGGCCAGATTTCCATGGCCATTCCGGGGGAGGATGGCGACATGCACGTCCTCTGCTCCACCCAGCACCCGTCAGAGGTACAGCATCTGGTGGCCCGCGCCCTGGGCCGGCCTGACAACCATGTCGTGGTGGAGGTACGGCGCATGGGCGGTGGCTTCGGGGGCAAGGAAACCCAGGCCAGCCTGTTCGCCGCCGCCGCATCCCTGGTCGCCGACCGTACAGGCCGCCCGGCCAAGCTGCGCCTGGACCGCGATGACGACATGGTGATGACGGGCAAGCGCCATGATTTTGAGGTGGCCTATGATGTCGGCTTCGACGCCGATGGCCGCATCCTGGCGCTCGACCTCACCTTGGAAAGTCGCTGCGGCATGTCGACCGACCTGTCGGGCGCCATCAATGACCGCGCCATTTTCCACGCCGATAATTGCTATTTCCTGCCAAACGTCCGCATCACCTCCTACCGTTACAAAACGCACACCGTCTCCAATACGGCCTTTCGCGGCTTTGGCGGACCACAGGGGATGCTGGCGATTGAAGGGGTGGTGGATGATATCGCCCAGCATCTGGGCCTCGACCCGCTCGCCGTGCGCCGTGCCAATCTTTATGGCGGACCCGACCGCAACATCACGCCCTATGGCATGAAGGTAGAGGATTTCATCGCCGACAGCCTGCTGGACCGTCTGGAATCCACCTCCTCCTATCAGGCCCGCCGCACGGCCATCGCCGCCTTTAACGCCGCCAGCCCGGTGCTGAAACGCGGCATCGCGCTGACGCCCGTCAAATTCGGCATCTCCTTCACCACCTCCTTCCTGAACCAGGCCGGCGCCCTGATCCAGGTTTATAGCGATGGTTCTGTCCTGCTGAACCATGGCGGCACAGAAATGGGCCAGGGGCTTTACACCAAGGTGGCGCAGGTGGTGGCCGATGTCTTCGGCATCGGTCTGGACCGGGTGCGCATCACTTCCACCCGCACGGACAAGGTGCCCAACACGTCGGCCACTGCCGCCTCTGCGGGGGCCGACCTGAACGGCATGGCCAGTTTCAATGCCGCCCGCACCATCCGCGACCGGCTGTCCGCCTTCATCGCCGCCCGTTGGGGCGTGGAACCCACCACCCTCTCCTTCGCCCATGGCAAGGTTACGGCGGGCGAGCATGCGATTAGCTTTGATGATCTGGTGCGTCAGGCCTATCTGGCCCGCGTCTCGCTCTCGGCCACCGGCTTCTACGCCACACCCAAGATTGATGTGGATAAAGAGACCCTGATCGGCCGCCCCTTCTATTACTTTGCCTACGGTGCCGCCGTGTCCGAAGTCGTCATCGACACGCTGACCGGGGAGACCAAGCTTCTGGCCGTCGATATCCTGCATGATTGCGGTACCTCGCTGAACCCCGTGCTGGACCGGGGACAGGTGGAAGGCGCCTATGTGCAGGGCATGGGCTGGCTGACCATGGAGGAACTGGTGTTCGATGCGGCGGGCCGCCTGCGCACCCATGCGCCCAGCACCTACAAGATCCCCGGCTGCGGCGACATCCCCGACCATTTCAAGGTCGATCTGGTGAACCAGCCCAACCGGGAAGAAACCATCCACCGGTCAAAGGCCGTGGGCGAACCACCGTTCATGCTGGCCATTTCCGCCTATCACGCCATCAAGGCTGCCGTGGCCGCATCGGGCGGCAGCGGCCCGGTTAAGCTCGACGCACCCGCCACGCCCGAACGCGTCCTGATGGCCGTCCGCGCGCGCCAATCGGGGACCGGCGCATGAATACCGACTGGATCACGGCGCTTGCCGATTGTCAGCGTGATGAACGGCCCAGCATCTTGGTCACTGTGACAGAGGTGGCGGGTTCCGCCCCCCGCGCTGCCGGTACCAAGATGCTGGTCACCGCCGATGCGCTGCACGGCACGATCGGCGGCGGCGCGCTGGAGTTTACAGCCATTGAAACGGCCCGCGCCCTGCTCGATGGTCATGTAACGGAATTACGCACACAATCGTACCCCTTGGGGCCTGCGCTCGGCCAATGCTGCGGTGGGCGGGTCACCCTCCTGTTCGAACCAATGCGGCCGCCGCGCCTGCGCATCGCCCTGTTCGGGGCCGGCCATGTGGCCAAGGCACTGGTCGCCATCCTGGGCACCCTGCCGGCCCGCGTCACCTGGATCGACAACCGCCCCGACCTTTTCCCCGACGTAACGCCCGCCAATGTCACGGCCCAGGTGTTGGAGGAGCCGGAGACGGCGCTGACCCAGGGGTACAGCCATATCCTGATAATGACCCATGATCACGCCCTGGACTACAGCCTTGTAAAATCAGCCCTCTGCCTGCCCGGCGCCCCCTTCGTAGGGGTCATCGGGTCTGAGACCAAACGCGCGCGATTCGCCTCGCGGCTGCGCGCAGAGGGTCTGGACCCCGTCCGCCTCACCTGCCCCATCGGCATTGCGGGCCTGACCGGCAAGCATCCAGGCGAGATCGCAGTGGCCGTGGCGGCACAATTGCTCAGCCTGCCTGCCCCCGCCGCCACCCTGGCACCTCAGGATTTTGTTAGCGATAACAATTGCCTGGGCTGCCCCACGCCCTGTGGCGAACAGACGCCATGATAAATTGTTGATTCATAAAATTATCTGCATCATCTCACGCATAGCTAAAAGCCTGTGCGTAGTGAAATTACCGACATATGCTTGATCTTATAAACGAACCGCCGGCCCACGGGACTGGCGGCACTTTCGGGGGAAGCGAACGAACAAGGCAAAAATGACGGCATGTCCTGCCGTCCGGCTTTGTGAGGATCGCGATGAAGAACCTGTTTTCCGCCTTGATCCTTTCCACCCTTGCCCTGGCCCTCACCGGCCCCGCCCTTGCCGATGTCTCGGGCCTGAATGCCGCCTGTGGCGGCCTGCCCACCGCCCCGTCCGTCACCCAGGGCGACAGCGCCGATGAAACCGCGATGCGCGCTTACGGCGCCGGCATGCGCGATTATACGGCCCGCCTGATGACCTATCTCACCTGTCTGGACAACCACCCGGCCAGCAGCGCCGACCTAGCATCCGCCAGCTACCGGCGTGAGGTGATCAGCCATCGTCAGCAGGTGGTCGATCAGCTCGAAAAAAGCGTCAGCCGCTTCAACACCGAACTGAAGACCTTCAAGTCTCGGCAGGCCCAGGTGGCGGCTGTTCCATAATTCCATGCGCGAAACGCATGACAGACTCCTGTGTCAGCGGTGTCATTAACGATACTTTCCCCCTTTCGCTGCACCGCAACCGCTTTATACTGCACCGCACAAGAACACGGTACCGGCCCGATCCGGTCCATTAAAGGGAGCGAACGTACAAGGCCCGAAACGTCGGTGGCATCCCGCCCCGGTTCCAGCTTTGTGAGTATCGCTATGAAGAAGCTCTATTCCGCTCTGATCCTCTCCGCCCTGGCCCTGCTGGCTGCTGGTCAGTCCCAGGCGGCCCACCCCGCGCTGAAGCGCATCTGTGGTGAGGCTCCGGCCGCCCCGCAGCTGATCGAAGGCACGACCGCCACCCGCGACAGCATGGTGCAGGTCGCCGGTTCCGTCCGCGGCTTCGCGGACCAGTCGCTGAACTACCTGTCCTGCCTGGACAGCCAGCCGGCCTCCACCTCCTACATGGCGCAGCCGTCCTTCCGGGCCCAGCTGTCCGCCTACCGCGATCAGGTGGCCGACCGCCTGGAAGCGACCGTGAACGCCTACAACGCCGAACTGCGCGACTTCAAGGCGCAGCAGGCCCAGGTGGCACAGAAGTAAGGCCAACCCGGCGCCCATGCGGCGTAAGCCAAGTCCGCGGATGCGGACGCCCGGCGCCTGAGGGAAAAAGAAGTAAGGACCGGTTTCGACCGTTGGTCCTGACAAAAGGGCGGGTGGCAACACCCGCCCTTTTTGTTTGTTTACACCCCCAACAGAAACCGCAGCGGCACATCCACGCGCTTGCGCCACGCCACCTCATTGTGCGGTTCACCGTCATAAAGCCGGGTCACCCAGTCCTTGCCCTGAACATAGCCAAGGTCCGGCATGAAGACGTCCACCTTGGCCTGGAACGGCGGATAGACCGAGTCCAGCTCGGCATTGCCGAGATCGAAATAGATCCGGTGCTGGCCTGCGCGCGGCAGGTTGGCCTTTACCCAAGCGATGAAGTTATCGGCGATCAGGGTCATTCGTGGATCGCCGCTTTTGATCCAATCGAAATTGGTGACGCTGGGCCAATGGGTTGAAACACACCCCGCCGCCCCGAACACCGCCGGATAGCGGATCAGACTGTAGAGCGAGATCAGGCCACCCATGCTGGACCCCATGATCGACGTGTCCGCCCGACCCGGCTTTGTGCGGTATGTCGCGTCGATGAAGGGCTTCAGCTCCTTCACCAGAAAATCGACATAGCCATCGGACAGGGCCGGCCCGCCCGATCCCGCCTCATACGCGGCCCGAACCTCCGCCGGCACCTGCTCATAGGGCACCTGCGGCAGATATTCCCGGCGGCGATATTGGGTGTTCCACACCCCCACCACAATGGCGGGCTTCACGGCTCCCTCGCCCATCAGGCGCACCATGGCCTCATCCACCCCCCATTCCCCGAACGGGGTGGAGGCTGGGTCAAACAGGTTCTGGCCATCATGCATGTAGAGGACACTGAAACTCTGCGTGCCGCCCTCATACCCAGGCGGCAGCCAGACATCGACACGGCGCGGCTCTGTCAGCGCACTCGGGAACAGGTCGTAACGCCACAGGCTGCCCGCCGGCACCGGCACCGGAACGGGCTTCGGCACAACCCCACCGGCGGCCATTACCGGCAGCGGCAGAAGCGGCAGGGTCAGCGCCCCCAGCAGGGCACGGCGGTTCAGGCAAAACATCATGGCGGACCTCCCGGAACCTTATCCTTGTCCCCAGGATCACCGCTTTCGGACCCGCGCCAACCGTAAATACGTATGCGTCGCAGCGCAGCATGAAGGCGCATACGTATGCGCCCCATACCCGTCCGGCGCTGCCGATTTTACGATAGGGGCAACAGAACAAGCGTTGAGTGCCGGGGGGAGTTCGATCATGAGTTTGACGGCAAGCATGGTTCGCGCCGACGGAGCGGCGGGGCCTGACCAGGGTGTCGTTCACCCCTGGTGGCGGGGCGCTGTCATCTACCAGATCTATCCGCGCAGCTTCGCCGACAGCAATGGCGACGGGATTGGCGACCTGAAGGGCCTGCTGGCCCATCTGGACCATGTGGCGTCCTTAGGCGCCGATGCCATCTGGATCTCGCCCTTCTTCAAGTCGCCCATGGATGATTTCGGATACGATATATCCGATCATTGCGATGTCGATCCGATTTTCGGGACCATGGCCGACTGTGATGCCGTCATCGCGCGGGCCCATGATCTGGGCCTGAAAGTCATCATCGATCAGGTCTATTCCCACACCTCCATCGAACATCCCTGGTTTCAGGAAAGCCGGCAGAACCGCACCAATCCCAAGGCCGACTGGTTTGTCTGGCAGGATGCAAAGCCCGATGGCACGCCGCCCAACAACTGGCAATCGGTATTCGGCGGCCCGGCCTGGACCTGGGATGCGCGGCGTCGGCAGTATTACATGCATAATTTCCTGTCCAGCCAGCCGGACCTGAACCTGCATAACCCCGAAGTGCAGGAAGCCATCAAGGGCGTGGCCCGTTTCTGGATGGATAAGGGCGTGGACGGATTGCGCGTCGATGCCGCCAACTTCTTCATGCATGACCGGGAATTGCGCGACAATCCCATCAACCTGGAAGCGACCGCACCGAAGCGCCCCTATGAGTTCCAGCGGCAGGTCCATAATATCTCACAGCCCGAGAATCTGGGCTTTATCGAGGATCTGCGCACCCTGCTGGACAGTTACCCAGACCGTTTCATGGTGGCGGAGATGGGGGAAGCACCGTTCGACATGGTGGCGGATTACACGCTGCCCGGCAGACGTTGCCATTCCGCCTATAATTTCTCCTTCCTCTATCACAAGCAGTTAGATGCTGGCGTGCCGCGCCGGGTGATCGGCGGCTGGAATCAGGCATCGGGCGGGGCCTGGCCCTCCTGGACCTTCTCCAACCATGACGCACCGCGTGCCGTTTCCCGCTGGGGCGGGGATGTGCCGCCGCCGGCTCTGGCCCGCTGCCTGAACACCCTGCTGGTGTCGCTACCCGGCTCCGTCTTCCTCTATTACGGGGAGGAACTGGGCCTGCCGCAGGCGCGGGTGGCGTTTGAGGATCTGGTGGACCCCGAAGCCATCGCCAACTGGCCCCACACCTTGGGCCGCGACGGCGCCCGTACCCCCATGCCCTGGTCCAAGGATGCGCCCAATGCCGGCTTCTCCACGGCCAAGCCCTGGCTGCCCGTAGACCGCAACCACCTGCCGCTGGCCGTGGATGTGCAGACAGGCGATCCCAACAGCACCCTGTCGGTGACCAGGCGCCTCTTGGCGCGTCGCCGGGCCGAACCGGCCCTGCGCTGGGGCGACATCCGATTCCGCCCGCCCGCCGATCCCGTGCTGGCCTTTGAGCGCATCCATGCCGATGGCGATGTGTTGGTGGTGATCAACCTCTGCGCCGAACCCGCCCCGCACGGCCTGATCGATGCGGCCAACTGGGTGCAGGTGGAAAGCGTCAACGGCGCCGACCTGTCATCCGGCACCCTGCCCGCCTATGGCGCAGTGATCGCGCGGCGGGGGTAAGGGGCATCGCTCCCCCCTACCGCCGCAACCGATCCCTGATTTCAGCCTGGATCACGGCCCAAGCGCCTGATTGCGGGTCGATCAGTTCGAAATGCCCGGCCCCGTCAATCTCCAGCTCCCGCAACCCCGGCCCCAGCGCCTTGGCGCCATAGGCCTGGGCGAATGTCGGCGGCACGATGATGTCGCGCGTCCCGGAAATCAGGGTCAGGGACAGGCTTTTTGCGGGCGCCTCACCCGGTGAGGTATCGGCGAAGGCCGCCTCCCCGCGCGTGGCGGCCCCGATCAGCTTGTCCACCGTTTCCGGCCCGCCACAGGCCGCCGGCCCCCGCGCCCGGTAATCGCGTAGATCGACAATCCCGGCCAGCGACACCACCCCCGTCACGGGCAAGGCATCCGCCTTGTAAAGCGGGCTGCCCTTGGGCAGCAGTGCGCGCCCGGCGGCCCAGACGGCCAGATGCCCGCCCGCTGAATGCCCCGCCACGGCCACGCGCGTCAGGTCCAGCTTGTGCGGCTCGGCCAGGGCGCGCACCTGCTCCATGGCCGCCGACACATCCTGAAAGGTTCCGGGATAGCCGCCGCCCGGCTGCCCCAGCCGGCGATATTCGATATTCCACACGGCGATGCCGGCATCCGACAGCGCCTTGGCCATCGGGTTCATCAGCTCAAAGGCCGGCACATCGCCCAGCCAGCACCCACCATGGATCAGAACCAGCACCGGGTGGGGGCCCGCCCCCGCCGGCAGCCATAGGTCGCCGAACTGCTGCGCATCACTGCCATAGGTGACACGAACCCCGCCCGTCACCTTGGGCCGGGCCAGCAGGTCCTTGTATGTGAGGACCGGCGGCGGGTCGGCGGACAGGACGGGGGCTGAGAGCAAGAGGCCGGAAACGACAAGGGCAGGAAGCAGACGCAGCATGGACGGCACCCTATGGTGGATACCGCCCATGGTGACCCGCTTAAAACACCCGCGTCAACCAGTAGAAGCCAGCACCCACGGCGGCCGCCGCCGGCATGGTCAGGACCCAGGCCACCAGAATGCCCTGCGCCAGCCCCCAGCGCACGGACGAGGCCCGCTGTGCCGACCCCACCCCGACAATGGCGCCGGTGATGGTATGGGTGGTGGAGACGGGAACGCCCAGATATGTGGCCGTGAATAGGGTGATGGCGCCCGCCGTTTCGGCACAGCTTCCATGAACAGGCTTCAGTTCCGTCAGGCGCGACCCCATGGTCTTCACGATCTTCCAGCCGCCGAACAGCGTGCCCAGCCCCATGCAAAACTGGCAGGAGATGACCACCCAGAACGGCACATGGAACCCATCGGGCATATAGCCCTGGCTGAACAGCAGCACGGCGATGATCCCCATGGTCTTCTGCGCGTCATTACCGCCATGTCCCAGGCTGTAGAGCGAGGCCGAGACGATCTGCACGCTGCGGAACACCTTATCCACCTTGAAGGGGGAGAAGCGGCGGAACACCCAGGAGACGATCACCATCAGGATGATGGCCAGCACGAAGCCGACGGTGGGAGAGATCACGATGGCCACCGCCGTCTTGATCAGGCCCGAACCCACCACCCCGAACCCGGCCTTGGCCACACCAGCCCCGACCAGACCCCCCACCAGCGCGTGGGACGAAGAGGAAGGGATACCGCCCAGCCAGGTAACGATGTTCCAGATGATCGCCCCCATCAGGGCCGCAAAGATAACCGAGGCATCGATGATGCTGGCATCGACAATGCCCTTGCCGATGGTATTGGCCACATGCGTGCCGAAGAAGATGAAGGCGATGAAGTTGAAGAAGGCCGCCATGATCACGGCGTTGCGCGGCGACAGCACGCGCGTCGACACCACCGTGGCGATGGAATTGGCCGCGTCATGCAGGCCGTTCAGGAAATCGAAGGCCAGCGCCAGGGCGATCAGGCCGATCAGGATCGGCAGGGAGATCAGTTCCATGGGAGGCGCCGATCAGACATTGTCGACAATGATGCTGTCGACGATGTCGGCGACATCCTCGCCCGCATCCAGCACGGCTTCCATCAGTTCCAGGATCTCGCGGATCAGGGCCTGACGGTAGGTGATGGGGGCATCCAGACCGCCGCTTTCCTGACGCAGACGGGCCTTGGCAGCGCGCAGGATCTTGTCGCTGTCGCTCTCCAGTTCGGAAATCTCGCGCGTCATGCGGGTCATTTCCGCGACATGGCGGGGAATGTCGCGCAGCTTGGGCAGGCATTCCGGCAGGATGGCAGCACAACGCACGATCAGATCAGACAGAGCGTGCATCTCGGCCGTATATTCCATGGGGCCGGCTTCCGTCATGTGACGGGCCACGTCCTGGATCAGGTCGATAATGTCATCCATGCGCTTGGCCAGATCCTGGATGTCGGACCGGTCAAAGGGCACAATGAAGGAACGGTGGACAGCCGCCTGGATTTCCTTGGTGATCTTGTCGGCGTCGTTCTCCGCCTGATGGATACGCTGGAACCGCATCTCCAACTGGTCGCCATTCTTGACCAGATCACGCAGCGCCTCAGCGGCGACCAGAATCAGGCGGGCATGGTCGGTGAAATGGTCGAAAAACCGTTCTTCGCGGGGCATCATGGCCCGGAACAGGCTCAGCATCTTCTATCCCGATAACGCATTGGCAAGGGGCACTGACGGCGCACCGCCGCAGTCTGGCCCCCCTGTAGCATTGAATGGCCCGTCTCTGTAATGTTAATGTCACAAAACGGTCATGTTGAGCCAAGATACTGGGTGTTTATCCGTCGCACTAAGAACGGATAGCTATTCAGGCAGTTCGTTCAGGGTGTAAAAGCAGTAAATGGGTGATCGTAAAAACACAGTCCAGCATGCGGCCCTGCCGTTCCGCATGACCGAAACCGGCCCGCAGATCCTTCTGGTCACCTCGCGTGAGACGCGGCGGTGGATCATTCCCAAGGGCTGGGCCAAGAAGAATGTCGAACCGCATGAGATGGCCGCCATCGAAGCGTTCGAGGAAGCGGGCGTGCGCGGCAAGGTCAAGAAGAAGGCCGTGGGCGAATATCGCTATGACAAGCGGCTGGACGATGGCAGCACCGTCACCTGCGATGTATCGGTCTTCCCGCTAGAGGTGACGACCGAACTCCCCGACTGGCCCGAACGCACCCAACGCGACCGCCGCTGGTTCCCCCCCGCCGAAGCCGCCATGCTGATTTCCGAGCCGGGGCTGGTGGATATTTTCCAGAAACTGGCGGTGAAGTGGGAGGATTGAGGCCCCCCGCCCAATTTCCCGCCATCTGCCGCTTTTCCTGGCACCGCTGCCACAACAGGCGTAGGCTTCATCCCAGACCGGTCACGCGCCACGACCGGGTTTTGCCTTGTTTTCCGCCATTCAGACGCCCTTGGCACGGAACCTGCGAAGCTGATCGGCTTTCCCACGTTTCGACCCAAGGTCACTTTCAGGGGAGGCAGGATGGAGATCGGTATATTCATTCCCATTGGGAATAATGGCTGGCTCTTGTCGGAGAATGCGCCACAATACAAACCAAGCTTTGATCTGAACAAACAGATCACCCTGTCGGCGGAAAAGCACGGTCTGGATTTCGTGCTGTCGATGATCAAGCTGCGTGGTTTTGGCGGCAAAACTGAATTCTGGGATCACAACCTGGAAAGTTTCACCCTGATGTCGGGTCTGGCCGCCGTGACCAGCCGCATAAAGATTTACGCCACCGCCGCCACCCTTGTCATGCCGCCCGCCATCGTGGCCCGCATGGCATCCACCATCGACAGTATTTCGGGCGGCCGGTTCGGCGTGAACCTCGTCACCGGCTGGCAGCGGCCAGAATATTCGCAGATGGGCCTATGGCCGGGGGATGAGCATTTTGCCAACCGCTACGACTATCTGGCCGAATATGCCACCATCCTGCGTGAGCTTTGGGCCACGGGCCGCAGCGACCTGAAGGGCAAATATTTCCAGATGGATGATTGCCGTCTGTCGCCGCGACCGCAGGCCGATGTGAAGCTGATCTGCGCCGGGTCATCCAATGCCGGCATGGCCTTTTCCGCGCAATATGCCGACTATAATTTCTGCTTCGGCATGGGCGTGAACACGCCCACCGCCTTCGCCCCCACCGTGGACCGCATGCGGGCGGCGGCGGAAAAGACGGGGCGCGACGTTTCCTCCTACGTCCTGTTCATGATCATCGCGGATGAGACGGACGAGGCGGCAAGAGCCAAGTGGGAGCACTATAAAGCCGGTGCCGATCAGGAGGCGATATCCTGGCTGGGCGTGCAGGGTGCGGCCGACACCAAATCCGGCTCCGACACCAATGTCCGCCAGATGGCCGACCCCGTTTCCGCCGTGAACATCAACATGGGCACCCTGGTCGGGTCCTATGAAACCGTGGCCCGCATGCTGGACGAGGTGCCGACGGTCCCCGGCACCGGCGGCGTCCTGCTGACTTTCGATGATTTCGTAAAGGGGGTGGAGGATTTCGGCACCCGCATCCAGCCGCTGATGAAATGCCGTCAGCATATCAAGGGGCCGGCATGAGCAGCGCCGGGTATGAGCCGCCAAAGCCCCGGTCGCAGCCGGTCACCCTGCCTGCCCGGCCCGAACCGATCCGCCTGGACCCGGCGGAAACCGCCGTGATCGTCGTGGATATGCAGAATGCCTATTCCACACCCGGCGGCTATGTCGATCTGGCCGGGTTCGACATTTCCGGCGCGCGCGGCACCATCGCCAATATCAAGCGCACGCTGGATGCCGCCCGCGCCGCAGGCGTCCTGGTTGTCTATTTCCAGAATGGCTGGGACCCGGACTATGTGGAGGCGGGCGGGCCCGGCTCCCCCAACTGGCATAAATCCAACGCCCTGAAAACCATGCGCGCCCGGCCCGAATTGCAGGGCCAATTGCTGGCCAAGGGCACCTGGGATTACGCGATTGTGGAGGAGCTGCAGCCGCAGAAGGGCGACATCCTGATCCCCAAGACCCGCTATAGCGGCTTTTTCAACACCAATGTCGACAGCGTCTTGCGGGCGCGCGGCATCCGCAATCTGGTCTTTGTCGGCATCGCCACCAATGTCTGTGTCGAAAGCTCGCTGCGCGACGCCTTCCACCTGGAATATTTCGGGGTGATGCTGGAGGACGCGACCCACCATCTGGGCCCCGACTTCATCCAGAAGGCCGCCGTTTATAATGTCGAGAAATTCTTCGGCTGGGTCGCCACCGTCGATGATTTCTGCGGCACCATCTCCCAGGCCGCCCCCATCACCGAGTAAAGCCAACAGAACAGGAGCAGCAAATATGCCCAAGCAGATCATCGTGCCCGAAGGCACGCAAAAGCCCATCGCCCCCTATTCGCCGGGCACCCTGGCCGATGGCGTCGTCTATGTCTCTGGCACCCTGCCGTTTGACAAGAACAATGACGTGGTTCATGTCGGCGATGCCGGGGCCCAGACGCGCCATGTGCTGGAGACGATCAAATCGGTGATCGAAACGGCGGGCGGCACCATGGAGGATGTGACCATGAACCACATCTTCATCACCGACTGGGCCAATTATCAGGCCGTCAACAAGGTCTATGCCGAATATTTTCCGGGCGACAAGCCGGCCCGCTACTGCATCCAGTGTGGTCTGGTAAAGCCTGACGCGCTGGTGGAGATCGCGACCGTCGCCCATATCGGGAAGAAGTGATGCATGTGGAAACCCATGGCCGGGGCGATGCCGACGCCCCGGTCCTGATCCTATCCTCGGGCCTGGGCGGCTCCGGTGCCTATTGGGCCGCCCAACTCCCCGCCCTCACCCCTCATTTCCGCGTCATCACCTATGACCATCGCGGCACGGGGCGCACCGGCGGCATGGTTCCCGAAAATGGCGGCATCACCGCCATGGCCGATGACGTTCTGGACATCGCCGACCGGCTGGGTGTGCAGCGTTTCAGCCTCATGGGCCACGCCCTGGGCGGCCTGATCGGTCTGGACCTCGCCCTGCGCGCGCCCGACCGGCTCGAAAAACTGGTGCTGATCAATGCCTGGAGCAAGGCCGATCCCCATTCCGGCCGCTGCTTTGATGTGCGCCTGGAACTGCTGGAAAAATCCGGCGTACCGATGTTCGTAAAGGCACAACCTTTGTTCCTCTACCCCGCCATCTGGATGGCCGAGAATGCCGACCGGCTGGAAGCTGAGGAGGCCCACGCCATCGCGCATTTCCAGGGTGCCGACAATATCCGCCGCCGCATCGCCGCCCTTCGCGGCTTTGATATCGATGCCCGATTGGGGTCGATCCCCCACCCTACCCTGGTGATGGCCACGAAGGATGACCTTCTGGTGCCCTACAGCCGCTCCCTGCGTCTGGCCGACGGCCTGCCCAACGCGCAGTTGCACCTGAGTGCGTTCGGCGGCCATGCGGTCAATGTGGTGGACCCAGACGGGTTTAACGCAACGGTGCTGGGGTTTCTACGCGGATAGGCGTCATGGCTCTTCGAAATAGGTTTCAACATCCCGGTGCGCCTCAAGGATATTGATCACCTCCAGCCGGTCATCAACATACTGGAAAAACACAACATAGCCCCGAAACGGCGATGACCGCATGCCCGCGCGCAGTTCCGGACGGGGCCTGCCCAGGGTACCGGGCAGGCGGGCCAGCTTGCGGCAATGATCATCCAGTGCCGCCACAAACTTCTGCGACACCGCAGTGCTCAAGCTCTGCCGTGTAATGTATCTCAGAATATCGGCTACATCCCGTCGGGCGGCAGCGCTGTAAAGCAGGACCCGCACGATCAATAGCCCTCTTTCTCAAGCTCCTTCGATACCTGCGACAATTCCCGTGTCAAATCCTCAGACGTGCCAAAGCCCCCCTCCGTAATCGACGCGTTCAGCGTGTCGCGCAGGGCCTGCAACTTGGCCTCGCGCTCCTCCACCAGACGCAGCCCTTCGCGGATGACCTCGCTGGCGGAGCCATAGCGGCCATTCTTCACGACATCATCCACAAACGCCTCCCACCGGCGACCGATCGACACATTCATGCTGTCCTCCTGGCATTACAGGCCGAACCATAGCACAGAATGCGCATATTTTGTTATCGATCCGCCACCGCCCTCACATCCTCACTGTCAGCGACAGGCGCCAGGTCCGCCCCACCATCGGCTCATATTCCCCATCGCCCTCAACAAAGAATCCCTGCGCATCGAGCAGGTTCTGCACCTGGGCGCGCAGGCTCGCCTCCTGCCCCCACAGGCCGAATTCCTGGCGCAGGCCCGCATCGACCAGGGTGTAGGCGGGGGCATCGGCCAGATTGTCGCCGCGCGCGGTCGTTTTGGCGCTGTGATCCACAGTCATGTCAACCGACAGCCCCTCCACGATACCCGGCGCATAATCGACGCTGGCCTGCCATTGCAGCCGGCTTTGCCCCACAGGCCGCCGCCCGATCAGGCCCTGTTCCACCTCATCCCCCCCCACCTCGGGGTCCAGCAGGACAGCGCCCAGCACCACCGAAAGCCCTTCCACCGGCTCCCCCGACAGCGATGCCTCCACCCCCCGGTGCCGCACCTCACCCAGGAAGCCGTAACGGCCAGCGGCATCCACCCCGTCATAGGGCCGGCGCACATCAAACACCGAACTGGTCAGCGTCAGCGGCCCGACAGCGGTACGTATCCCCGCCTCGCGCTGTGTGGTCTTCACGGCCGGCAGCACGGCATTGCGGTTCACCGCGGTAATGGGCGCCGATCCGCTTTCCTCCAACCCCTTGGAATAGCTGGCATAGGCGATGACGCCATTCTCAAACCGCCAGGCGGCGACACCATTATAGAGCCAGGGCTTAGACCCGCCCCGGGCCTGCCCGCCCGTGCCGGGCCGCGCGATCTTGGTATAGTCGGCCTTCTGCACCCCGGCCCCCAGGTCCAGCCGCCTATCCCAGGACAGGTTATAGGCCAGGCCCAGCGTATGCTGCTTTACCTCGTTGCGGTCCTGCGGCTGGTCGAAAAGCACCACGGGTTTCGCCACATCGGGCCGGCGATCCATGGCCCAGGGGCCGTAATCCACCTCGACATCCCCGCCCTTGCGGCTGCGCTTGGACAGGCCGCGTCCCGCCAGACTGATGGTCTGCTGTGTCCGGCCGTCCACCCATTCATAGGCGACCGACGCCTCCCCCGACCATGCCGCATAGCGCGTGGCCGGCAGCAATACATGCAGCATCCGCCCCTGCCGGTCCTGATCGACCGACAGCAGGGCAAAGGCGTCATAGGGCAGGCGATGCACCGACCGGAACAGCCCCGCCCGCGCCGTCAGCCCGTCCATCAGGCCTGCATCGACGATGACCCCCTGGTTCTCGCTCTCATAGGCCCAGTCACCCCAGGGCAGGGTGTGATCCACATCCCGGTCCACGCGCGGCGGCAGATAGGGGCCGTCGGGCAGGTAGTTGGGCACCACCTCGCTGTCATGCATCTGGTCCCAGTCGGCAAATGCCGTGACCGTCACATCCTCCGTCACCTGCCAGCGCGGCACGAACCCGGCGGACCAGGACCGCTGATCCCCGCCAAAGGCGCCGTTGCTGTCGGGCCGCGCCGCTACCCCGGCTGACAGCTTGAACCTCCCGTCCGTGGCCACATAGGCCGTATCCAGTTCCATGAAGGGCGACGTCCGGGGATCAATGCCCACCCGCATCTCCGCCCCCGTCCCTTCCGGGTCGCGCAGCGACAGGTCGGCAATGCCCGACGGGGCCGGGAACAGCAGGCCGACGGTATTCAAACCCACCCGGATGCTGGTCGCATCCACCACCCGGTCGGACAGCGATCCCTGCTGTGAGATGAACAGGCCCTGCAAACGCACATTGCCGGCACTGTCCGGGCTGAACCCGCGCACATTGCCGGCATCATAAAGGCCGATGGATTCAGTACCGACGCGCAGGCCGAAGGCATCGGTGGCATTGCGCACGACATTGTCGTCACTCTGCTGCGCCGTCACCGACGGGGCGGACAGCAGTGCAATGGCGCAGACACTGCACCCGGCAAAATTCCTGATGGACATGGATCACTGCCTGATTTTGTTCTGGTTGGTCATTTGCGGCAACAATACGCCCCTCACTACCACAGGCCTTTTACATCCGCCATAGGATATATTCTTTGACCGGTGCGTTCACGAAGCCTGCATCCAGCAACAGCCCTAAGGGGGCTTTTCCGCCACCCTATGCCATTGCACAGTTTCGAAAGCCACGTTCCTGAGGTTAGCTGAGGGGACAGGTTCCGTTGTTACTGGAGGATAGGGTGGCAGGTGATCGCAATGTGGTGGGCCGGCTGACAGCGGCCTACGTGATCGCTCTGACCCTGATCGCCATCCTGTCGGGTGGCGTGCATCTGCTGCTGGACAATGTCATTTCCGAACAGCGTGACGCGGCCACCATCATCAATATCGCAGGCCGGCAGCGCATGCTGTCACAGCGCATATCCCTGCTGGGCAATGACCTGCACCAGGGGGACGAAACGGCACGGCAGCCGCTGCGCGACGCCATCGCCCTGATGCGCCGGTCACAGGATGCGCTGGTACATGGCGATGATCTGGGCATCTCCAACCCGCTATCCCCCGATGCCAGCGCCCATTATTTCGCCGGCCCAAGCCCGCTGGACGCGCGTGTCCGCGCCTTCCTTGATGATGCAGAGCGATTTGTAGAAACCGGCGACGAAGCATCGTTCCGGCAGTTCCATCTGGCCGCCCGCGACACGCTGCTACCGGCATTGGACCGGGCCGTGACCATCTTCGAGAATGAAGCCAATGGCCGTACCCATTGGCTGCGTCAGGCACAGAAGGTGGTGCTGGCCATCCTGCTGACCACCCTGCTGGCAGAGGCGGTTTTCATCTTCCGCCCGATGGTGACACGCATCCGGCTTTACGCCAGCCGCCTGTTCGATCTGGCCAGCCGCGACAGCCTGACAGGCCTGCCCAACCGCCGCTTCCTGGTCGATAGCGGCGAAGCCGCCGTGATCCAGGCCCGGCGTGACGGGACGGAACTGTCCTGCCTGCTGGTCGATCTCGACCATTTCAAGGCCATCAATGACCAGCATGGTCACGCCACCGGCGATGCCGTCCTGGTCCGCTTCGCCGAACTGGCCCAAACGGCCCTGCGCCAGGGCGATATGGTGGGCCGGACAGGGGGGGAGGAATTCGTCATCCTGTTGCCGGGCGCCGGCGAGGCGGGAGCCTTGCTGGTGGCCGAGAAACTGCGCGCCATGCTGGATGCCGACCGCAGCGAAGGCCTGCCCCATTTCACGGCCAGCATCGGTGCCACCACCCTGGCCCCCGGCGACCGTGGCCTGCCCGACCTGTTCTCCCGCGCCGACGCCGCGCTTTATGTTGCCAAGGGTCTGGGCCGCAACCGCGTGCGGTTTGAGGCAGGGCAGCCGGTCGCACGGGACCAGGCAATGGAAATGGCGTGAATAGCGGCACTATGACCGCTGGCGCAAACGCGTCGCAATGGCAACCTGATCAATACTACCGTATCCGACTGCTAGGCTGTTGCGCCAAAGCGCGTGCCGCATGCTCTTTGCACTTGTTACAAGTTGGGCCCTTCTTCAATTTGCTGGGTGATATTGCATAGCACCCATCCTTAGGACAATTCAACTTATCGCAGACCAAATCGATATTCACGTTGGCACCTAAGTAATTAGCGTTCGGCGACAAACGTAGTCCAAATTTAGCGGCCAATTTCTCAAAATTATCTTGCCTATTTATCTTATCACATTCTTTACATTTATAGCTACCGGAATTCGCCTTCTGTAGCGCCTGATGAATTCCAACCTTCTTATTGTGTCCGTTTTTACAAATTATTTCATACAATTCAATCTTGCTGTCTTTTTGACTCGTACCCCTCCATTCCTGAGGGGGAACAGTCCATCCCTTATCTTGCATGACCTCTTTGAAATTGGTCCAAGTAGTACCATCGCCAGGACGACGCCTAATTATCTTTGGCTGTTCATCATTGCAGGCCTTGCAAAGTTTTTGCGTTTGCCCAGAACGAATTTTTCTGGAAATGTCTGCGCGCGTACGGTTTTCTACTTTATTATGCCGCAGACATTTTAATTCGACAAAATCCTCAACATTCACTGATTTTTCGGCATTTACAATACGATACCCGGCTCGTTCGCAAGCATATACAAAACCTTCCCAAATTTGCCAGTCACCACAGGACATGCATGGCAGCAGGCATGCCTCGAGACGTTGTGCCCACATATTATTGGGGTATCCGCACTTGTCGCACCGATAATTGTAAGGGCTATTAAAGCCGGTCCATATTTGGTCGCCAAGAAAGGTCAGACCGCGTTCCTTGGCGATACTAGTATGCGCCCTAAGAACTGAGTGAGCCTCAATAAACTCCGTAGCTGTCGGCAAATCACGGCTCGGCATTTCAAGGGGATATTCAGCCGTCCCCAACTTCTGTTTACTCAATGCATCCCTTAAATCCAGCAGCAAAGCCTCTACATTATTCTCACTTCGCGATAGTACTTGTCGAATGTCTTCATCCGACCAACGAACCACTGCGTACCGCCACCCTTCAAGAACCCCCCCGCGTTCAATAGCTTTAATCTTCAAATTGTCTTGGCGTGCAGTTTCCTCGACAGATCTATTCTTAAAAAAATGGCTGTCTTTATCAGCATCATGCACGCTTGAGTGGTTCTCAATGACTATTTTATACACTTCAGAGGCAACGTCATAACGATTAGTAGCCTCCGGCCTTGCTGGATCAGCCCCCTGGATAGTATACTCCGCCACCCATTTGCCATCAGGCCAAAGAACCTTACATGTAGCTAGCAGTAACATCTCTCCCGCCGGGCGCTGACACTCCCCGCAACCTCGCCCCCTTTGGACACTCCACGATTTCTTGAATTCGTGATCATTTGCGCATTTAAAATGTAGCTCAGAGTTAATATTATTGTACGCATTTATATTCAGAATTGTAAGCCCGCGAACGGCAGCGCGAGCCATAAGTTCTTCAGGAGGCAACTTATTACCTACGCATACTGGACACCCATTCCCCCCACTCTTGCGAAGTAAATTTTTGATAGTTATTGATCTCTCATGGCCACACTCCTTCCCACTCCTATAGTTAAGACAGACAACAGTAATTTCATCCAGGAATTTAGCTGTGTTTTCTTTAATTTTATTTTTATTGATTTTATTTTTATTAATTACAAATCCGATTCCATCCCCCATGCATTCCTTGAATTTTAATTTCAACTCAGATAATCTGGCCAAAATTTCAGAAACTGACCATATATATTTTCTTTCTTTAGCCTCGTCATGACAATGCGGGCATATCTTCCAACTTTTTGCCTGAGCTTTCTGATGGCTGATTTTATTTTCTCTAATGTACCCACACTCCATATGCTTTACAATAATCATGTCCGAATTCTTTAATGCAATCGGTGAAAAATCTACCAATTCGTAACCATTTTCGTCAAACGCCATTGCTGATCTGCTGGGTCCTGTCTTTTTTGGTGGCGCCATACTTCGGTCTCCATTCTAAGTATAAAGGCCTATTCAAGCGCATATAATGCCATTGTAGATCAGTGGGATTCAACAACTAAGAACATTGCACCCAGTTGCCTCCCCAGACGAGACTGGGAGCTGCCCCCTCACCGCCCCATCCGTGTTTCCACTCCTGCCAATATCCGCGCCGCCAGCGCTTCATAATTGCCGTCGAAATGGTGCCCGCCCTCGGTCGCCACCACTTCCACACCGGTCCCCACCAGCGTGTCGCAGACCCCGTCAGCGTCTTCACGCCCCTCAAAACATTGCAGTTTGCTGGGCGCGATCCGGTCCAGGTCGGGTTTGGTCGGCTGGGTGCTTTCGCTGTTGGCGGTCAGGAACTCGCCCACCGTCACCTCGAAATTAGCCCTGGCCGACAGGGCCAGCAGGGAGACTTGCACCACGCTGTCCCGCTGCTCCGCCGGCAGCAGGTTATAAAGGGCCGGCATGACATCGGCGCCGAACGAATATCCGACCAGCACCACCTTCTCCACGCCCCATGCCTTGCGGTAATGCGTGATCAGGCGGGAAAGGTCGACCGCACTATCCTCCGGCGACCGCCAGGCCCAGTAATAGCGCAGCATGTCCAGGCCAACCGTGGGCACGCCCTGGCTTTGCAGATATTCCGCGATATCCTTGTCCAGATCGCGCCAGCCGCCATCCCCGGAATAGACGATGGCCAGCACCCCATGTTTCGCCTCCGCCGGCAGTTCGGTCAGCGGCAGGTCGGACAATTCATCCGCCCCCTGCGCCTCCACGCGCCGCGCCATTTCGGCAATCAGCCTTTCGCCCGGCCGCCCCCCGCCGCTGGGCCGCACCACCGGCACCTGTGCCCCTTGCGGGTTGGCGCAGAACGGCTTGGGCAGCGGCCCCTTGGCCTCGTCCACGGCCACCGCCCCGCCCAGGATGGCGGGCGTGCCCGTCCCGGCCATGGCCACCGCCATATCCGCCCCAGCCCCAATCCCGGCCAGCACCGGCAGTTGATAGCGTTTCAGCCCCAGCCCCCGCTGTGCGGCATGGGCCACATCCTGCAGGGCCCAGCTGGGGTCCACACATTCCCCATCCGCCGCCGCCACCCGTGCCGTCACTTCCTTCAGGTCCAGGCCAATGACCACGACGCCCGCATGCACCAGACGGCGGGCCAGGTGCCCGCTGCGCGCGTCCCACCCTTCCGGGCCGGACAGCAGCATGACCACCGGGCCATCCTGCCGCCCCATGGCCTGCATCACCCGCACCGGCCCCAGCAGCCCATCGACCGGCAGATGCACCCAGGAAGGCGCGATATCGTAACGATGCACCCACCAGGCGGGAACAGTCAGCGCCGCCAGCCCCGCAACCAGCAGGCCCATGATCACGCCGCGCATCGTCATTTCCCCACCACTCCCCGCAATCCGCCGGCAATCAGGACGGTAATATCGGCCAGGGCCAGCATCGGGTTCAACCCGCCCGGCACCGCCATATAGCGGGCTTCCCATTCCGGCCCGAACTTGGACTTGAAGGTGCGCAACCCGCTGAAATTATAGAACCTGTCCCCGCGTTCATAGACGGCCCGGCCCACCTGCTGCCACAGGCCCACGGCACTGGCCGACAGGCCCGATAGCGGCGCCATGCCCAGATTGAAGCGCTTATACCCCTGTTCCTTGAACATCAGGATCAGGCGCATCAGCAGATATTCCATGACGGCGGGCGGCGCCTTGCTGGAAAACCGCATCAGGTCGATGCTGGCCTCCTCCCCTTGCCCCGTCAGCATCAGGCTGGCAAAGGCCACCACTTGCCCGTCGCGGCGCAGCACGGCGACGGGGCGCAGCGCGATATAATCGGGGATGAAGGCCCCCAGGGAGAACCGCTTCTCCCGCACATTATGCGCGGCCATCCAGTCATCCGACACGGCGCGCAATTCATCCATCAGGGCCGGTACCCCCGCCGCCGGCACCATCTCGAACTGCACGCCCGCCTTTTCGCAGCGGTTGGCGGAATTGCGCAGATTGGCCCGCTTCGATCCTTTCAGGTCGAAGCTGCTCAGGTCCACCTGCGCCTCCTCACCCAGCTTGAAGGCCACCAGCCCCATATCGGCATAAAGCGCCAGGTTTTCCGGGGCCACCTGATAGAACACGGCCCGCCCGCCCGACGCGCGCGCCATCTCCACAAACCGCCAGATCAGGGTTGCCCATTCCACCGAAGGCCCCACCGGATCGAACAGCGCGATCCAGGACCGCCCCTGGCGGGCATACATGATGAAGGCCTGACCGTTTTCGGAAAATAGCAGCTTCTTGTCGCCCAGCAGCGCCAATTGCGCCCCCGGTCGCCGCTGCGCATCCACCACGGCCAGCGCCTTGGCCAGCATGTCCTTGTCCGGGTCCGGCAGGTCGGCCATCACGGCGGGCCGCAGCAGCACCCACCCGGCCCCCAGCCCCGCCAGCAAGGCCACGCCCAGCAGGGCCCGCAACCCGCGCGGCGCCTCGCCCGAAAACTCGAACTGCCACCACAGATCATGGGTGTAATCGACACCCTTATAGACGAAGAACAGCACCGACAGTGCCGCAATCAGCAGCAGGCCCACCGCCACCAGCCAGGGCCGCGTCAGGGCCGAATGCAGCAGCGAGGCCTTGCGCGTAAACTCCCGCCGCGACAGCAGCAGCAGGCACAGCAGCACCGCCAGCAGCACCATCTCCGTCACGGCCAGCGCCTTGGCCAGCGCCAGCACCATGGCCGCCAGGACGATGGACACCGCCGCCCACCACGCCCCGTCCAGCCGATATGTGACCCCCCGCGCCACCACGAACAGCATCAGGCCAAGCACCGATGACAGGAAATGCGCCCCTTCCATCAGCGGCAGGGGCAGCAGGCCTGACAACAGGTCCAACCGCGCATCATCGGCGGGCGTGACGCCGGAAAAGACTAGCATGCTGGCCAGCAGCAGTGTCAGCGCCCCCAGCACCGGCGGGGCCAGCCGCCGGCCCGCCCGCACCACGCGCGTATCGGCCAGCATGACCGCCACCCGCCGCGTCTCCAGCAGGGCCACGGCCACACCCGCCAGCAGCAGCGGCACAACGTGATAGACCACCCGGTACAGCAGCAGCGCGCCCAGCACCTGTTCGGTATCGGCGCGGCCCCCCACCGCCGCCATAATCACCGTCTCAAACACGCCCAGGCCGGCGGGCACATGGCTCAACACGCCCAACCCGATGGCGACCGCATAGATGGCGATGAAGGATGGCAGGTCGATATCGGCACTGGCCGGCAGCAGCACCCACAGCACCGTGCCCGCCGCCGCAATATCCACGATGGTGGCCAGGAACTGGATGATCAGCAGGCGCGGGGCCGGCGGCTCCACCGACCAGCGGCCGATCTTCACGGCCTGATGCCGCCCCGACGCCACGACCAGTGCCGCCAGCAGGCAGAGGCCGACCGCCCCCACCCCGTGCCCGATCCAGCCGGGCATCCCCATACCGGTGACATCGCCGGCAACAAACAGGCCCAGGGCCGTGACGCCAGCCACGCCCAACCCGAAGGTGGCCGTGACGAACCCGACAATCCGCGCCACCTCCTCCGGTTCCAGCCCGTGCGGGGTATAGAACCGATACCGGATGGCGCCCGCCGTCAGCGGCCCGAACCCCACTGTGTTCCCCACCGCATAGGCACAGAAAGAGGTGAGGCCGATCACCGGATACGGCACCTTGCGCCCGACATAGCGTAGTGCCGTCCAGTCATAGAAGGTCAGCGCCAGGAAACTGACGCCGGTGGCCGCCACCGCCACCGCCAGCGCCCAGCCCGGCGTGGCGCGCAGGGCGTCCACCACCTCCTGATACGAAATCTCCGCCGCCAGATGCGACAGGGCCGTCCAGGCCAACGCGCCCACGGCCAGGATCACCAGCCCCGTCAGGCCGCCCTTGACCCAGCCGCGCCAGGGAATACGCCCGACCTCACCCGTCACATCCGCCATGATCCGTGATCACCCCTTTTGGACCTGCTACCCCGGTCCTTTCCGGTTGTCATCGGCCAACTTCCTGCACACGGCAAATTACTTCTATGTCATCCTATGCCCATCGTTAACAAGATGGAGCGACCGTGTCGTGACCGGAACCACGCACCCGTCCACCAACAATCTCGATGCTTTCTGGATGCCGTTCACCGCGAACCGGCAGTTCAAGCAGACGCCGCGCATGCTGGTTTCGGCCAGCGGCATGTATTACCGCACCGATGATGGCCGCCCCATTCTGGATGGTACCGCCGGCCTCTGGTGCGTGAATGCGGGCCATTGCCGGCCAGAGATTGTGAAGGCCATTCAGGCACAGGCCGCCGAAATGGACTATGCGCCCGCCTTTCAGATGGGCCATCCCGGTGCGTTCGACTTCGCGTCACAGCTCACGGCCCTGCTGCCCGCCGGACTGGACCATGTGTTTTTCACCAATTCCGGGTCAGAATCGGTGGATACCGCGCTCAAGGTGGCGCTGGCCTATCACCGCGCGCGTGGGGAGGGGCAGCGTACCCGCTTCATCGGGCGCGAACGCGGCTATCACGGCGTGGGTTTCGGCGGCATCTCCGTCGGCGGCATTGTCACGAACCGCAAGGCGTTTGGCACCATGTTGCCCGGCGTCGATCACCTGCCCCACACCCATGGCCGGTCCCAACAGGCCTTCTCGCGCGGCCAGCCCGAATGGGGTGCCCATCTGGCGGATGAGCTGGAACGCATCGTCGCGCTTCATGATGCCAGCACCATCGCCGCCGTCATTGTCGAACCGGTGGCTTGCTCCACCGGCGTGCTGGTCCCGCCCAAGGGTTACTTGGAGCGGCTGCGCGTCCTCTGTGACAAGCATGGCCTGCTGCTGATCTTTGATGAGGTGATTACCGGCTTTGGCCGCCTGGGCACGCCGTTCGCCACCGATTATTTCGGCGTCACGCCAGACGTCATTACCGCCGCCAAGGGCCTGACCAACGCCACCGTGCCCATGGGTGCCGTCTTCTTTCAGAAGAAGATCTATGACGCCTTCATGACGGGGGCGGAACACATGATCGAGCTGTTCCACGGCTACACCTATTCCGGCCACCCGCTGGCCGCTGCCGCCGGTCTGGCAACCTTGAAGGTCTATAAGGATGAAGGCCTGCTGACCCGCGCCGCCGACCTCAACGATTACTGGGCCGATGCCGTCCATTCGCTGAAGGACGCCCGCCACGTCGTGGATATCCGCAATCTGGGCCTGATCGGCGCCATCGAACTGGACCCGCTGCCGGGACAGCCCACCAAACGCGCCTTCACCACCTTCCTGAAATGTTTTGAGAAAGGCGTCCTGATCCGTACCACGGGCGACATCATCGCGCTCTCCCCTCCGCTGATCGTGGAGAAGGCGCAGATCGACCAGATCGTGGAAACGATCCGCGACGCACTGGCGGGCGTGGAATAGAGGACGCCCCCTCCCGCTTCCACCAACCCACAGGCCCCGCCCATGTCCGATCCGGTCAACACCCAATCCGGCCTCTGGAACCCCGATCTCGCCCCGGTGCCGGCGGAACGGCGGACCTGGAACTGGGTGCATTATGCCTCGCTGTGGATCGGCATGGTCATGTGCATCCCCGCCTACCTGCTGGCCTCGGGCCTGATCCAGCAGGGCATGTCGGCGGGACAGGCGGTGTTGACGGTGCTGGCCGGCAATCTGATCGTGCTGGTCCCCATGGTCCTGATCGGCCATTCGGGGGCAAAATATGGCCTGCCGTTTGCCGTCATCGTGCGATCCAGCTTCGGCACGCGCGGCAATAAACTGCCCGCCGCCCTGCGCGCGCTCATCGCCTGCGGCTGGTTCGGCATCCAATGCTGGGTGGGCGGCAGCGCCATCTATGCCATCGCCAACATCATGATGGGCGGTGCCCTGGCGGGGGACAAGATCGCGGCACTCGGCATCGATGCCGGACAGTTGGCCTGTTTCCTGTTCTTCTGGGCCCTGCATCTCTGGTTCATCAAACGCGGGCCGGACAGTATCCGCTGGATCGAAACGGTCACGGCCCCGTTGAAGATCGTCATCATGCTGGCCCTGCTCTGGTGGGCCTGGGACAAGGCCGATGGTTTTGGCCATCTGCTCTCCGCTCCCTCACAATTCGTGACCGGTGGTGCAAAGCAGGGGCAATTCTGGGCCGTTTTCTGGCCGGGCCTGACGGCCATGGTCGGCTTCTGGTCCACGCTGGCCATCAACATCCCCGACTTCACGCGGTTCGCGAAAAGCCAGAAGGATCAGATGCTGGGCCAGTCCTTGGGCCTGCCCATCCCTATGGCCTTGCTGGCCTTCGTCTCCGTCGCCGTCACCTCGGCCACCATCATCATTTATGGCGAAGCGATTTGGGACCCGGTCGATCTGGCCGGACGGCTGGAAGGCATTGCGGTCGCCATCGGCCTGATCATCATCACCATCGATACCTTGTGCGTGAACCTCGCCGCCAACACTGTCGGCCCGGCCTATGATTTCTCCGCCATCTTCCCCCGCCATGTCAGTTTCGCGACGGGCGGTTACATCACCGCCGGCATCGGCATCGCCATGATGCCCTGGAAACTGATTGAGACGACGGACGGCTATATCTTCACCTGGCTGATCGGCTATGGCGCTTTATTGGGGCCGATCCTGGGCATCATGCTGGCCGATTACTGGCTGATCCGCAAACAGGTGCTGAACGTGCCGGCCCTGTTCGATGCGCAAGGCGAATACCGCTTCCGATCCGGCTGGAACCCAGCCGCCCTCATCGCCTTTACCCTGGCCGTGCTGCCCAACCTGCCGGGCTTCCTGCATGCCGCCTTCCCCGGCAGCTTCGCGGGCGTGCCGGGCGTCTTCACCGAACTCTATAACTACGCCTGGTTCGTGGGGCTGGGGATATCGGCGCTGGTCTATCTGGCCCTGATGCGGCGAACCTGAGCCTACGCCATCTCCCGCAGCACCGCCCTGACCGGTGCCGCATCCGCGCCCTCCAGCCGGATCGGCAGGGCGATCAGCTCATAAACCCCGTCCGGCACCCCATCCAGGACCAGCCCTTCCAGGATGCGCATGTCATGCCGGCGCACGGCATGGTGCGCGTCCAGGGTCTTGCTGGTTTCCGGATCGACCGACGGTGCATCCGTCCCGACCAACCGCACGCCACGCGCGGCCAGCGCTGTGATCAGGCCGGCATCAATGGCGGTAAAGTCACTGACCCATCCATCCGGAAACCGGTCAAACGTGTGCAGCAATACCCGCGTGATCCCCGCCCGCAACACGGGCAACACATGCTCAACCGTGACCAGTCCGGCACCCGCCGGCACAGTCACCACCTGCGCCGGTCCCAGATAGACCTCCAGATCCAGCGCCCCGATCCCCGCACCTTGGGCATCATAATGGAGCGGTGCGTCGGCATGGGTGCCGGTATGGGTGGACAGGGTCAGGCGGCTGACATTCACGGGGCATCCCGGCCCGATGGCCCAGGTCCGCTCCTCCTGATAGGGCGTATCGCCCGGCCAGACAGGGATGCCGGGCCGCACCTTCTGGCTGATATCCCAGATGCGCCCGCTCAAATCGCCGTCCTCACGCTCAACAGTTCGGGGAAGAAGGACAGGCTCAGCGCCTTCACAAGGTAGGACACACCGCCGGTGCCGCCGGTGCCCATCTTGTACCCGATGATGCGCTCCACGGTCTTCATATGGCTGAACCGCCATTGCTGGAACCGGTACTCCAGATCGACCAGCTTCTCCGCCAGCTCATAAAGCTCCCAATGTGCATGCGGATCGCGGTAGACAACCGACCACGCTGCCTCCACCCGCTTATCCGCCTGATAAGGCTGTGACCAGTCTCGATTCAGGGCGTTCTCCGGTATGTCAAACCCCCGCCGCGCCAGCAGCGCCAGGCATTCATCATAAAGCGAGCGTTCATTCAGCGCGGTCATCAGGCGCGCATGCACCTCCGGCATCCCCTGATGCACGGTAATCATCCCGGCATTCTTGTTGCCCAGCATGAATTCCAGCAGCCTGTACTGATAGCTCTGAAATCCTGAGCTTTGCCCCAGATGCGGGCGGATGCGGCTGTAATCCGCCGGCGTCATGGTGGACAGCACGTCCCAGCCCTGGATCAGCTGCTGTTGGATACGCGCCACCCGCGCGATCATCTTGAAGGCTGGGCCCAGATCATCCTGTTTGATCTGCTGCCGGGCCGCCGCCAGCTCATGCAGGCACAGCTTCATCCATAATTCCGACGATTGGTGGATGATGATGAACAGCAGCTCATCATGCTCCCCCGACCGCGCATGCTGGCAGGACAGCAGCGGTTCCAGGCCCAGATAGGCGCCATAGGACAGGTCGGGTGCCTGATGCACCCCTTCCTGGGACAGATCGACGGCATTGGGCTTCATGGGACCGGGCACCTTTGGGTCAAACCTGCCGGACCATTTCATCTGCAACGATTGCCGTCAAGGGTTAGGCCCCGCCAGCGTCGCGCCATAATTGCCCTTGATCCGCCCCTCCTGGATGAAGTCGCGCATCATCGTGAAATAACCGTCGGGCGCCCGCGTGGACACCCGCTCACCGCTTGCATACGTCTCGTAAAGGTAAAGGCCATGATCGGCGCCGGGATATAGGGCCGATGTCACGTGCCGCCCCGCCGCTGTCAGGTACGCCAGCCGCCGCATCGTCTCACCGGGCGGCGCCACGGCATCATCGCCGGCCAGCACCCAGAGCTGTGGCACGGTCAGGTTCCGCAACACCGGCATCGGATCATAGTAAAGCGAAATCCCCGGCGCGATCCCCGGCCCGACCTGGCGCAACTGCGCCTCATCCATGGCCAGAACCGGTGCCACGACACTGCCACGCGCTTTGCTGAACCAGGGTTCCGGGCTGTAACGGCTGCGCAGTTCGGCGATACGCTCGTACCCCGACTGGAAATTGCTGTCGATCAGCGTCTCGATCGCCTGCGACAGTTCCAGGGCCTTTTTCGTCTCCGCAGCGCCAAAGCCGGCGCGGGCCATATCCGTGGCCAGCAGTTCATGCTCCGCCGCGGCGGGCGACACGGCCAGCCCGAAACTCACGATGACGAAATCCACCGGCTCCATCCGGGCCGCCAGCGGCGCGACCCATCCGCCCTGGCTGCCCGCCTGATAGCCGGCACGCGTCACCCGTTTGCCGGCCAGACGCCGCGCCTCCGCCATGGCCGCCACGGCATCCGCGGCCAGCGTGGCGAAATCATGGGTGTAGTGGCCCGTCGACGCCCCCGTGCCCCGCTTGTCATACACAAAGGCGGCAATGCCGGCGGCGGGGAACATCCGTTGCAGGGCATAGGATTGGCGCGCCGCCGTTCGCTCTGCCCCATGCACCAGAACCACCAGCGGCACCTTGTCCCCGCCTTCCGGCAACAGCAACCGGCCCGCCAGCATGGCGCCATCGACGGCAAACTGCGTCTCGACCACCCGCAGGGCGATGCGCGCGGCCATCCGGCCGTTGAAGCGAAGATTGCCCTGCGCACAATCTAGCGTGATTTCTGTGCCATCCGGTCGACCGGTCCAGCCCATTGTGCTGGTCCATCCGGCGCCGGCCTGTTCGGTCAATGCGCCGGTGCGGCCATCCGGCAGACGCCAGCGCAAACCGTCGCCTGCCCCCGGTGCCACATCGATGAAGCCCCCATCCTCGAACCGATAGACGCCCACGGCGCAGTGATCTGCGGCGCCCGCCGGCGTCACCGCCATCAGCAGGGTCGCCAGACACAGCATCAATACCCTCATGGTCGCCTCAAATTCTCTGTTCAACCGCCCCATAATATGTAAAGATTTACATATTATGTCAAACGATGCACATGACCTTGATTTCATCCGGGCCCAGGGCCCTGCCTATCTGGCGCATCTTCTGCTGCGGCTGGCCGATGAACTGGTGCGGGGCGGGGGGCAATGGTATCCGCGCATGGGCGTGACGGCCCCGCCGCGCACAACATCAACCCTGCTGGCCCTGGATGAACATGGCCCCCTGGCCGTGACGGAGATTGCGGGTCTGCTGCGTCAATCACACCCGCTGGTGATTGACTGGTGCCGCGATCTTACGGCACTGGGCTTCATCGCCAAGGAAACCGACCCCAAGGATCGCCGTCGCACCCTTGTGGACCTGACACCGTCGGGCCGGGCGGAGGTTGGGCGTCTGCGCGGCGCCCTGGTGCAGATGGCTGCCGCGTCACAGGCCTTGATGGATGAGGCAGGGCCCGGCCTGTT
The DNA here is from genome assembly GCF_002868735.1 of Niveispirillum cyanobacteriorum. Lineage (GTDB taxonomy): Bacteria > Pseudomonadota > Alphaproteobacteria > Azospirillales > Azospirillaceae > Niveispirillum > Niveispirillum cyanobacteriorum. The sequence continues at coordinate 953,807 of NZ_CP025613.1, forward strand.
CGACGCGCTCTGGCGGATGGAGGCGGCTTTGCGCCACCGCCGCTTCGCCGACCGGCTTGGCGACGGGGACTGAACATCGGGGGCGACCGGGGTATCCGGCCGCCCCAACCACCTTCACTTCCCGTACCGCGCCACGACCGGCGCATACAGGTCCCAAACCTGCCGGTCGCGCACCGACCGCAGCAGCTTCACATATTCGGCGTGGCTCCAGGCCAGCGGCGTGGCGCTGTTCGTCCCTTCGCCCAGCTTATAGCCCTTGGGCGACACGCCGACCCCGTCCCACACCTGCTCGGGGATCATCATGCCTTCATTGGCGAACTTCTCCATGCCGCGGACATAGGTCATGCGGATGCTGTCCAGCTCCGCTGCCGTCACGCCGCCGGGCTTGGCACTGGCACGGGCCAGCTCATAATGCCCGCGCTCCCCGGTGAAGATGGGCCAGACACGCCCGCGCTGCCCCACGCCCATGCCGCCCGTCAGCTCGCCGGTACCGTAATTGCCGCCATTGCGGATATCCTCGCCATAGCCGTCATTGCCATAACGGCGCCAGCCGGGATATGTCGCCGGGTCGCCGGCAAACTTGAACTCATATTTCACGCGGAAATGGTCGGGGATGGACATGTCGTCCAACTCGCCCAGGCTATCGACAATGCTCTCGGCATTGGGCGCCCGCACGCCATAGCGCACCAGCTCCAGGAACCCGCCATCCAGATAGACATTCTCCGTCAGGCCCTGTTGCCCATTGGCGGCGTTCACGGGGCCCTTGTCATTGGGATTGTCGTTCTGATTGACGCGCAGGAAGTAACGGCCATTGCCGTAGGTGCCCTGGGTCGTGAACATCCGCGCCTCGATGGCGCCGTTGATGGCATCCGCCGTGGCGCGATAGGTCTTGGCGTCTTCTGCCTGGCCCAGCTTGTCGGCGATTTCCGCCGCACTGATCAGCCCCGCCACGATGGCAGCCGTAGTGGAGGGCGAATGGCCCGGCTGTTCTTCCCAGCGTTCCTGCTGGCTGTTGGGCGGGGTGATGGTTTCCTTGTTCCAATCCAGCCCGATCTTGCCGCCCTTGACCAGGAAATCCGCCGCCGGCTTCAACATGGTCGGGTACATGGCTTTCAGCGTTGCCTCATCCACAACACCCGCCTGCCACAGCTTCCAGCCCAGCATGATGGGCATCGCCGTCTGGTCCAACTGCACGCCGACCCATTCGATGGTGCCATCGACATGGGTCTTTTGCAGGAACCAGCCATTGGCGCCCTTGTTGCCCTTGGTCTGGGCCGACACCTGCACCGTCTTCAGATAGTTGAAGGCGGCCAGCGGCGTTTGCGTGTCGCCCAGCGCCAGCAGCGCCATGGCGCATTGATAGAAGTCGCGCGGCCAGACGGCCTTGTACCCGGTGGCCAGCTTTTCGGTCGATACCGTCTCGCCCCACGGCGCCGACAGGGATGCGATCAGGGCGCCGGCATAGGTCTTATCCTCCTGCGCCTTCAGCACCAGGGCCGACACAAAGGCCAGGCTGCCGCCATCGGTCGCCATGGCCGCCAGATCCTTCAGCGGCGCCAGGCCCTGGATGTAATCCTCCCACCCCACGGCATCGCCCTGCCCGTTGAACTTGGCCAGCGTTGCGGCATAGCCAACCTTCAGGCTGGCATCGGCCATGGCATTGGCGGCGGCGCGGTCGGCCCCGAACGCCACGGCCACATCATAGGTCGCCTCCTGCCCGGCAGACAGCGTCGGCAGTTCCCCCGCCAACGCCACATTGCCCGCCTTGGCCCCCGTCGTATCGTAAGCCGTCAGCGCACCGTCTTTGCGCAGCTGGCTCAACCCGTCCGACGCGCCGACAAAGCCGACGCTGGCCTTCACAAACGGCTTATCCGCCTTGATGACCAGCGCATGCGTGCCCTCCACGGCGTTCAGCGTGCCGCCGACCGTGTCGGCCTTGTCATTGCTGCCCGTGCCCGCCATCTGCGGATCGGCCAGCAGGACGGGCGTGATCCCTGTCTTCAGCGCGCGGAAGATGGTCCGCACGAACAGCGTGTCGCGGTCGGGATCGGTGAAGACATGCTTTTCGATCTCATACCGGCCCTGACGGTCGCGGTTGACGATCTTGTAGGCCAGCGACAGGGGCCGCCCGGCGGCATCCTTGTGCAGATAATCGACATGGGTTTCCATGTCGTCATATTCGGTATGGACGAACCCGTCGCCCTTCACGGCAAATTGCAGCTCACGAAGCTGCGCCTCATGGATCATGCCCTGCATGGTCTCGGTGATGACGCCATGGGCAAGCGAGAACCAGACCTTGGACACCGGCCCCGTCACGCCCCCATCCTGATAGCGGCCCTTCACATAGGCCTCATAGGAGGTGCCGATCCCGTCCTTGCCGGCATAGGAAAAGGTGGGCTTGGCCCCCGGTGCACCCGGTGCGGTCGCGGCCAGGGCCGTCCCACACATCAACAGGGCGGCAAGGGTGCCAGTGACGGTGAGGGCGGTGCTGCGCAAGGTCCTGGTCATGTCTCTCCCCAATCCAACCGATTATGGCCCCGGCTTCGTGGCCGTGGCGCTTGAGGAGAATAGATCGGGTATCAACGCCGGTTTTACCGGCTGAATACGTATGTTGTGCGCTGCGAAGCGTGCCGAAATACGTATGCGAGCGGGCGGGACCATGCCGCCCGCCCTTCCCCTTACTTGGTCATGTCCAGAACATAGACCTGCCCGATTTCCACCACCTGTTTGGCCCCGGCGATCTGAAAGCCCAGGACGCCTTTGCCGGCATCAAGCGCCATGCTGGACCGCATCTTCACCTGATGCAGTTTCCAATCGGGTCCAACCGACAGCATATTATCGCCAAACCCGGCATAAGGGGCGGCATTCTCCTGCATCCGCAGGCCGATGCGCCCTTTCCCGTCTGGTGTCTCCGCCGAAATGGTGCGAGCCCAGAAGGCCACAGTGATATCGCGGTCGGGTGCGATGGCCGCCACCAGCGGCACCGACACACCGATATTGTACGGCTTCTCGTCCGCCGCCGGGCTACTGATCCGCAACGCATAGCCGCCGCCAGCATCCGGTGTCTCCACCTTGGCATTGCTCTGGTTGGCGCCATAGACGGGCCAGTCGATGCTGGCCGCATCATTCAGCAACTTGCCCGGCAGACCTTGCGGCACCGGCATTTTAATGGATGTGGCCCCGCCGCCGGCGGGGGCCGCCGCCACCGCCTTCATGCCCATATCCAGAACGAAGATCTGCCCGATCTCCACCACCTGTTTGGCGGCGGCGACCTGAAAGCCCAGGACGGCCTTGCCGGGATCAACGCTGATGCTGGCCTGGGCCTTCACCTCATACATTTTCCATTCCGGCCCGATGGCCAGCATCGTGTCCCCGAACCCGCTATAAGGCGCTTCATTCAGCTGCAGCCGCAGGCCCAGCTTGCCATTGCCATCCGGCGTGTCGGCGGAGACGGTGCGGGCCCAGAAAGCCACCGTGATGGCCTGCCCCGGCGTAAAACCTGCCGTCAGGGGCACATTGATACCGATATTATGGGCCGCCTCCGACGCGGATGGCGACGTCACTTGCATCGCGGCACCACCGCCAATGGCCGGCGTCTTCACCCGCTTGTTCTTTTGCCCCTGGCCATAGACGGTCCAGTCCAGCACCGTGGGGTCATTCATCAACTTGCCGGGCAGTTGCGCCTGCAAGGCCGCCAGGGCCGCCGCATCCGCCATCGCCCGCGTGGGCGCACCAATCCCACCACCCGCCAGCAGGGCAAATGCCACCACCGGCAGGACCCAACGCTTCCCGCACATGTTTCCTCCCTTATCCCGTTCGCCGGGTTCTTGGACAGGGACAGTAAAGCGTTCCTTTGCACCTGGATCAATCGAAAATGTGAGCGCTATCATCTACGGCCGATTGCGAACTCCTGCCACCTCGCTTTTCTCATGAATAGCGCAGCTACGGATACTTCAATTTTATGAGAATTTACTTATACAGCTTCTACCAAAAATTAGGAAGCAGAAGGCGTCTCTGACCATGAATTTGTCATACATGTCCACCTGTTGGCCGGATACCCTGACAACGCTGGCAATTCTCACCGCCGCCCCAACCGCTCGACGATGCCGGCATGGCGGCGCAGGTCCAGGCGGTAATTGCGCATGATGAACATGGCGGCCAAGATGCCGGCCAGGGGGATGATCCCCATCACCACGCGCAGGCCCGTTTCGGACGCCTCCCCCTGCCCCTTGGTCACATCAAACCCGTGGAAAACTGCGGCCATCAGCAGGCCGGACAGGCCCAGGGCGGCCTTTTGCAGAAAGGCGGCCAGCCCGAAAATCTTGCCCTCGTCCCGCCGCCGGAACCGCCATTCGCTCCAATCTACGGTATCGGGCAGCATGGCCCAGATGCACACGGCATAGGCAGTGTGACCCGCGCAGGCGACGGCCAGCGGGATGAACGCCCCCCAATAGCTCCATTCCGGCATCAGCGCGAATCCGAGAGAGCCGATGGCGAACAATGTGCCCCCCACCATGAAGCCTGTCAGCTTCTCCGTCCGCCGGATCAACCAGACCCAAAGCGGTACGCACAGCACATTGATGGCCCCGAACAGGGCCATGGCCTGATCGGCCTGGCTCATATCGCCAATGCCATATTTGAAGAAATACAGATAGTTACGGGCCTGCAACGGCACCATGATCTGGGAAATCAGGATACAGAGGTAAAGCTGTACCGTCGGCCCACCGCGTCGGACCAGCGACAGGAAGCCCTTCAGATCGTCCCAAAAGCCCTCATTCCGCGCCATGCGCGACGCCGCCACCGGCTGTTCCCGGACGATCAGAAAACACAGGACAAAGGCCACCGCCGACACCGCCCCGATAATGGATGCTGCCACGGCATAGCCCTGGGCACCGTCCAAACCTGCAAATTGCTTGGCCAGGACCGGCATCATCCAGGATACCGCCGCCCCACCCAGAAAGGCGAATTGCATGCGCCATCCGGTCAGGGATGTGCGCTCATCGGCGTTGCTGGTCATGCGGGCAGACAGGCTGGAATAGGGGATGGCCACGACGGTGTAGGTGGTGCGCAACAGCATATGTGTGGCCAGCCCGTACATCACCGCCGCCGGTCCGGTGAAGCCCGGCGCCGTAAAGGCCAGGGCCAGACTGGCCGCCAGCGGTACGGCCCCGAACAGAAGATAAGGCCGGTGGCTGCCCCATCGCCCGCGTGTTCGGTCGGCGATCAACCCCATGATCGGGTCGGTGATCCCGTCCCATAGGGCCGCCACAAAGAAGGTGACGCCCGCCCAGACGGGCGACAATCCCATAATCTCTGTCTGGAAAAAGGTCAGGAACAGGCCCATCCCCTGCCAATGCAGGTTCAGACCGAAATCCCCCAGCCCATAGCCGAATTTCCGGCCCAGGCTCAACGTGCCAGCCTTACTCTCCAACGGCTTGTCCTCCCAGGGACGCCCCGGTAGCGGTGGTTTCCACCTGTCCCCGGCGCTTCTTGTTAGTCATCACTGAACATGCTTGGCATCGTTCTGCCAAGGCCGTTTACGAAATTACCCGATCTTCCCCCTTTTCTTGTTGCATCATTACGGATTTCGGCAGAAAACAAACCGTTCATGCAAAACGGTGTCGACAGCGTTGTCAATTTCTGCGACATGTCGGGACAAAATCAAAACGATGGGAGGTCGCCTTGGCGCAGTCCGGTCCTATTGCCGCATCCGGGGGGGACAGCACGTTCCCGGTGGCCCGTTCGATGCTGCCGTTTACCTTCATGCTGTTCTTCGTCGTGGGTTTCGTGACCGTTCTGGTCGATCCGCTGGTAGCGAAGTTCAAGGCGGCCTTCAGCCTGGGCTATGCCGAGGCGATGCTGACGCAGTTCTGCTATTTCCTGGCCTATTTCCTGATCTCCCTGCCGGCCAGCCGCGTGCTTGACCGTCTGGGCTATCTGCGCGGCGCCATTGTCGGCTTTGTCACGGTCGGCCTGGGCATCCTGCTGTTCGTACCGGCCATCGAGATTGCCCAGTATTGGGTCTTCCTTCTGGCCCTGTTCATCATCGCCACGGGCGTCACGATGATCCAGGTCGTGATGAACCCGCTGACCTCGGGCCTGGGCTCGCCGGAAACCGCACCGCAGCGTCTGACCCTGGCGCAGGCCTTCAATTCAGTCGCCACCTTCATCGGCCCCCTGCTGGCCGGCGCCATCATTTTTGACGCGGTGACAGAGGTTGTGCCCGCCGGTGAGGGCTCTGCCACCACCATGCTGCGCGTTCTGGAAACGCCTTGCATCGTGCTGGCTGGCATGATGTTCGCGGTGGCGGCCCTGTTCTGGGCGCTGCGCGGCAAGGAAAAGGTCGTGCGGCGTGAAACCGCCCACTGGCACATGCCGTCGCTGAAGGAAAATCCGCGTCTGGCCTTCGGTGCGCTCTGCATCTTCGTTTATGTGGGTGCGGAAGTGGCCATCGGCTCGCTGATGATCAATTACCTGGGTCTGGAAAGCACCCTGGGCCTGACCGAGGAACAGGCGACCAAGTATCTCGCCTTCTATTGGGGCGGGGCCATGGTCGGTCGTTTCATCGGCTCTGCTGCCATGTCGAAGATCGCGCCGTCCCGCGTGCTGGCCTTCTGCGGTATCATGACCGCCCTCCTGGCCGCCATCTCGGGCTTCACCACGGGTCCGGTCTCGGCCTACACCGCCATCGCCATCGGCCTGTTCAACTCCATCATGTTCCCCACCATCTTCTCCCTGTCGGTGAAGGATATGGACGACCAGACGCCCGCCGCGTCCGGCCTGCTCTGCCTGTCCATCGTCGGTGGGGCCGTGGTGCCGGTGCTGACGGGCCTGTTCGCCGACGCCACCAACCTGCATCTGTCGATGATTGTGCCGGTTGCCTGCTATCTGGTGATCGTGGCCTTCGGCCTGAAATGCACCAATGGTTCGCTGGAAAACGGCTACGGCCGCGTACGGTGATATCGGCATCAATATCGTAGGTCAGGTCGAGCGGAGCGAGCCCTGGCGGTAAGGTCCGATGGCCCTGTCTGTCAGGGCTCGGCTCACGCCTCGACCTGACCTACGGTCGATGATCACCTCATCCACTTTTGGTGGACCCGGCAACCGAATAAGCAGACAATTGCACCGGTCAAACCGGGAGAGTTTTCAAAGATGGCGCAGCCGCATCGCAAGCCGACGATCAATGACGTGGCGGCCCTGGCCGAAGTGTCGATCAAGACCGTCAGCCGCGTCATGAACAAGGAACCGAACGTCCGCGACGTGGTGCGTCAGCGGGTGCAGGCGGCCATCACGCAGCTGGGCTATCAGCCCTCGCTATCAGCGCGCAGCCTGGCCGGCGAACGCTCCTTCCTGATCGGCCATTTCTATGGCGATACCGGCGGCCAATATACGCACGACATTCAGTTGGGCATGCTGAACCGTTGCCGGGCCGCTGGCTATCACCTGCTGATCGAAGAAATCGCCTATAACGCCCCGGATGTAGAGGAACGCGCCGCCGCTCTGGTCAATCAGGTGCGGATGGCCGGCGTGGTGCTGACCCCGCCCGTGACCGACAATCCCATTGTGCTGGGCGTGCTGCAACGGGCAGGTGTGCCCTATGTCCGCATCGCGCCCGACCGCGATATCGACACCTCTCCCATCGTCCGCATCGATGAATGGAAGGCGACGCGCGACCTGACCGAACATTTGATCAATCTGGGCCACCGGCGCATCGGCTTCATCAAGGGCAAGGCGCAGCATGCCGCCACGCGCCTGCGCTATGCTGGCTTCTGCGAGGCGCTGGCCGATCACGGCCTGGCCCCCATGCCCGACCTGATCGAGGTGGGTGAATTCAACTACGCCTCCGCCCTGCCGGCCGCCACGCGGCTGCTGGAACGGGCCGACCGGCCCACGGCCATCCTGGCATCCAACGACGAAATGGCCGCCGCCACCCTGGCCGTGGCACATGGCATGGGCATCACCGTGCCCGAACAGCTTTCGGTGGTCGGCTTCGATGACATGCCCATCGCCACCATGGTCTGGCCGCAACTGGTGACCATCCGCCAGCCCGTGATCCAGATGGCAGAGGCTGCCGCCGACATTCTTCTGGAACTGATCAAGCGCAAGGATGCGGGTGTGTGGGAGAACCCCATGCCCCACCGGCAGCTTGACCATTCCCTGATCATCCGCGGGTCCACCGGCCCGGCCCCTGGCCAACCCGGTGCAGCCCTGCGCCCCGTGCGCAGTGCCTGACCCATCGTCAAACCACACCTATCTCCGCCTGCCTGGAACGACACCATGACCGACGGTACCGCCCCTTTCCTGATCGCCGATATCGGCGGCACCAACGCCCGCTTCGCCCTGGTCGGGCCGGCCGGCGCCCCCTATAATGAACAGGTGCTTCGCTGCGCCGATTATCCCACCTTGCAGGACGCGGCCTTCACCTATCTGAAGATGCAGGATCTGGTGGGCAAGGTGCAGGTGGCCACCTTCGCCGTCGCCTCCCCCGTGACGGGCGACCTGATCCGCATGACCAATCTGGCCTGGGAATTCTCGATCAAGGCCGTGGCCCATGATCTGGGTCTGGCCCGCCTGGACCTGATCAACGACTTCACCGCCGTGGCACTGGGCATTCCGGAACTGAAGCCGGAAGATTACGTCCAGGTGGGTGAGGGTGACCCCATCACCGGCGCCCCCATTGCCGTTCTGGGGCCAGGGTCGGGCCTGGGCGTCTCCGCCCTGGTGCCTGACAGCGCTGGACATTTCACCGCACTGGCCACGGAGGGCGGGCATGTCACCATGGCCCCCATCACCGACCGCGAAAGTGCCGTCCTGGGACAGTTGCGCAAACAATTCGAACATGTCTCCGCCGAACGGCTCGTCTGCGGCCCCGGCCTCGTGAACCTTTATGAGACGCTGTGCTTCCTGGACGGGGTGGAGCATGAAAAGCTGACCGCCGCCGAAATCTCCGACCGGGCCGTGGGCAAGCGTGACGCGATCTGTGTGGAGGCGCTGGACATGTTCTGCGCCATGCTGGGCAGCGTCGCCGGTAATCTGGCCCTGTCACTGGGCTCCCGCGGCGGTGTGTTCATCGCGGGCGGTATCATCCCCCGCTTCATGGGCTGGTTCCAACACAGCCGCTTCCGCAAGCGCTTCGTGGAAAAGGGCCGCATGCGCGCCTTCCTCGGCCCCATCCCCACCTACGTGGTGACCCACCCCTACCCGGCCTTCCTGGGTCTGGCGGCCCATGTGCGGCGGGTGGGGCGGTAACTGTGTGACGGGGGTGTGTGACGTCACACCCCCGTCCCTGCTCAATAGCGGACAATCAGCCGGGGACGACGGGTTGAAGCACGCCACCGGTCACTGAACGGGATGCCAACCTACGGCCTCCAGTCCATAGGTCTGTGGAACGGGACGGATCCTTTTCATAAAGCTCGACACGGACAATGTTGGCTGCGGTGATCTGGCACGGAATGATATATTCCTGCTGTGCTTCGAAGCGGATTTTAAAATTGCGGGCGCGCAGCACCGTATTCACATCAATATAATTAGTTACTTGCATCGTATAGACTAACCCATACTTATGTTTGTCTACAGCAAAATGGATGGCGCAATCCTTATTGCCCGCCGTGGAGATCACGCCTCCAGGCATCGTATTGGAATGGGTATGCTCCGCGATACCCTTAAAGGTCAGGTCCAGCGCCCCGACGGGGGTGATGCCGGTGACACCAACCAAGTTGTTCAGGGACTCGGCTGTGATACCGCGTCCATCACCACGATAAACATTGATGGGCGTGGTCGGCCGGCTTCGCAGATATGCCTGGAAGTATTCCTCATCCTCGGGAATCAGGTCGGTCAGGTGGATGCGCTGGCGAGACAGGATCTCTGCCACCTCCCGCTCATGCCGCGCGCGGGCAGCATCTTGCTGCCGGGCCATTCGCGCATGCTTCTTTTCCCAGAACTTACGGCTTTGCTCATGTTGTGCCGCCGTCCAATGCTTCTTCAACTGTGCGGTAGACGCCTCCTCCGGCTGCCACCCTGGTCTGGGCAACGGTCCCACCGCTGCAGGACGCGCCCCTGCCGGGCCAACTTGAAAGGCGGCAGCGCGCATGCCCAACCTGTCGGCCTCTGCCTCCAGCATCCGGTCATGCACGACGGATACACCCGCACCCCCGGCACGGACACGTCCCTGCCGCTGCTGCACCACATGGGCTAATTCGTGACCCAGCAACTGCTGGCCTTGCATCGTGTCGGGCTGATACCGGCCCGGCGCAAAATAGATGTCGTTGCCGGTGGTAAACGCCAGGGCGCCGATCCGTGCCGCCTGTGGTCCTTGATGGACCCGGACTGCGGAGAAATCCGCACCGAAGGCAGCCTCCATTTTTGCCAACACAGTCTGCGGCAACGGCTGTCCCCCAACCCGGACCAAACCCAACCGGATCGGATCAATCTCGAACCCTTGGGCCGCAGCGGAGTCAGTTGCGGCCAGACGAGGCTGGATGGCCGGCGGGTGGCCAGCAGCACGGCCGTGCATCGGCGACAATGCGCCTGACCGAAGCAGGTGCTCGGGCTGGGGAGGACGCCCTTCAGCGAAGTAACCTTGGATAACCCGCACCATCCACCTGCCCTGGGAGGTTGTACTCCTATGACTAACCTATTTCGCGTAAAAGCTCAAATTACCCCGCCACCCCCATCGACACGATGAAGATCACAAACGTGATGCTGGTCATCAGCGTGATGAACAGCAGTGCCACGGTCCGCCACAGTGCCCCAAAATTGGACAGGCGGTAGGTGCCCCGCAGCTGGAAGAACATATGCACTGGTGGCGCCAGCAGGATCAGCGACGCAATCGTCCCCTCCCATGTCGGCAGGAACTTGATCACCAGTGAGATCACGATGAACAGCAGCGACATGAAGGACAGGGAATAGAGCGAGAAGATGGCATGGTCATACATGGCCACACCACGCTTCCAGAAGAACAGCAACCACAGGAACGGCAGCGAGATGGGGATCAGCAGCCAGGAGAATTTATAGGCCGTGTTCTGCATCTTATAGAGCAGCAGTTCCGGATTCTTCAGCTTCTTCTTGATCTTAGCCTCAAGCTCCGGATCGCCGATATTGATGTTCAGGTCTTCATCGAAATTGCGGACCAGCATGTCCGACAGGTTTTCGGTGGTGACCGGACCATTCGTGACCACCTTCGGCAGGTCCGGCACCGCGGGCTTCTCACCCGGCTTGGGCGGCGTCGGGGGTACGATGGCCACACCTGCCGCTGCCAGGGCGGTATCGATGGCCTCAACGGATTTCTGAGCGGTATTCAGGCGCCGCTGCGCCCGGTCGCGCTGCTTGGTCTCCGCCTTTACATCCTCTCCCGCACTCAACGCCTGGGCCAGTTCCGCCTCGGCTTCGGCCAGATCGGCGCGCGCTTCCTCCAGCCCCTGGCGGGCATGGTTCAATGCCTCGCGCTGTTCCTCCGCCGGTATGGCCACCGGCACATTCGTGCTGATGCCCAGCAGGGAGAAACTCATGAACATGACAAAGACAGAGAACAGGAACATGGCCATGGGCGTTACATAACGCGCCCGGTGGCCATGGATGTAATCATAGGTCAGCTTGCCGGGCCTAAACGCCAGCAGCGGCAGGGTACGCCAGGCCTTGCTGTCGAAATGCAGGATGCCGTGGAAGAACTCCTCCACGATATGCAGCATGGACCGGTGCAGATGGCCAGCCTGTCCACAAGCATGACAGAAACTGCCGGTCAGTTTGGTGCCGCAATTGGCGCAGTCCCCATGCGCCCCGTGCCCGTGCCGACCGCTTTCGCCCTCGATGGCCGCCGCCGCCATGCCCGCCGTGGCCATGGCGCCCACAGATTCAATCCCGTCGCTCATGCAATCCCCCGTCCCCACGCAAGGCGCAGGGTGCCAGGGAAAGCCCATAAAGATCAAGGACCAGCGTGGGGCAACGCCCGTCTACATCACCGATCAACTCACCTTAGGGTCCAGTTCGACCTCCTGCCCATCACGCAGCCGTTCGGCCCCGCGCACCACGGTGCGGTCGCCATCGCGGATGTCGCCCGTCACCTGCACCCAGTCGCCGATGCTGGTGCCGGTTTTCACGGCCACACGCTCGGCCTTGTTCTGGGCATTGACCTTGAACAGCCAGGTGCCATCCCCGCGCAGGACCAGGGCGTCACGATGCACCGCCACCACCTGTTCGGCCGTGGCCGAGGGCAGGCCGACCTTCACCGCCGACCCGACGATCCAGTTCGCCTCCCCGCGCGGCAGGGCCACCCGCACCTCAAAGGTACGCGACTGCGCCTCGCCGATGCCGATGATGCGCGTCACCTTGCCCTGGGCGGGCTGGCCTTCGACATCCAGGGAGACGCTGATCCCTTCGCTCAGATGCCGCGCGATGGAAACCGGCGCCTGGGCCCGCACCTCCACCTGATCAACGGCTACCAGCCGCGCCACCTTCACACCCGGGGCTGAATATTCACCGACCTCCAACATGCGCTCCGCCACCTGTCCCGCGAACGGCGCCTTCACAATGGTACGTTCGATCTCAAGCTGGGTGCGGTCTCGGCTGGCCTGGGCGCGGACCAGATCCTGGACCAGAACGTCGCGGCGGCTATTGGCCTCCTCCAGCTTGACGATGGTCGCCGTACCCCGCTCGGCCAATTGCCGCTGGCGCTCCAGCTCGCGCTCCTGGAACGTCAACTGGCTTTGCAGGCTCTTGATCTGCGCCTCATACTGGCGCAGTTCCAGGCGCAGCAGCCGGTCATCGACACGCGCCAGGGCCTCGCCCGCCGCCAGCTTGGTGCCGGCTTCCGCCACCCAGGTGACCCGCCCCGACACTTCCGCCGCCACATCGGCATCTTGGCGCGACATCACGCTGCCCGGCACCTGCAGCACGGGCGCCATCTGCCGCAGGCTGGCCGCCTCCACCTTCACCTTGGCGGCAGGCGCCGGTGCCTGCTGTGCCACTACCGGCAGGGCAAACGTACCGATCAGCAGGGCGGCGGCGAAAGACTGGTGAATGCGGCTCATGGTGGCGATCCCTTATCTGGGCGAATACTGCTTCCTTATAATCAGGACCCGGTTACGTGAGGGTTTCGATGTGTAACGGGCGTGTAAAGCTGAAAAATAGGCGATAGTGATGATTTTACCCACCCCCACGCCAACAAATAAACGCCTCCCCGGCGCAGGCCGGGGAGGCGTTGAAGAAAGACTTATCGGCCTCGATTACTCCGCCGCCAGCCGCGTCACCTTCTGCCCATAATCCGGGGCTGGCGCCGCCTCCGCCTTGTCCTTCTCACCCAGCCGCAGCAGCGCCGGCAGCAGCAGCAGGGTAAACACGGTGGACACGGCCAGCCCACCGGTCAGCACGGCGGCGATACCGCGATAGATGACGCTGCCCTCGCCCGGCACCACGATCATCGGGGCCATGCCGGCCACCGTCGTCAGCGTGCCCATGAAGATCGGCTGGATGCGCGACCGCAGGGCCATATGCACGGCCTCCGCCCTGCCCTTGCCTTCGGCCTCGCACATGCGCGTCTCATCAACCAGCAGGATGGCGTTGTTGACCACAATACCCAGCAGGATGATGAAGCCGATCATGGTCAGCAGGTCCAACGGCTGGAACGTGAACAGGTTGGTAAAGTCCAGCAGCGCCAGCCCGCCAACCGTGGCCAGCGGGATGGAGATCATCACCATGGCGCTGTCCTTGGCCGACTTGAAGGTCAGGGCCATCAGCAGGAACAGCAGGCCCAGCGCGATGATGAAATTCTTGCCCATGGCTGCGACCGTTGCATCCAGCCGGTCCGCCGACCCGCCATAGCGCAAGGTACCATCCGCCGGCAGGAAGGCGCGCAATTGCGGCTCAATATCCCGCTTCAACATCACCATCACATCTTCCAGGGCGATATTCTCACCGGGCTGAAGGTTGAGCGTGATGGTGCGGCGGCCATCGACGCGGGTGATGCCCGACGGCCCGACCTCGCGGGAAACATTGACCAACTGGCCCAGCGGCACCACGGTCCCCGACGGTGTCGCCACCGGCACCTGTTCCAGCTCCTCCGGCCCCGTCCATTCCGGCGACCTCAGGATGATGTCCAACCGGTTCTGCCCGTCAAAATGCTCGCCCAGCCACAGTCCGTCGCCAAGCGCCCGGACCACCTGCCCCACCTGTACCCGCGTCCAGCCCACTTCGGAGATGCGGCGATCATTGGGCATGACGGTCAGTTGCGGCTGCGCCATTTCCGGGTTGGGGTTGGACCAGGACTGCACATCGGGCAGCTTCTCGCGCAGCAGCGCCAAGCCCTTGGACGCTGCTTCCGACAGGGCCGCCGGATCGCTGGATTGCAGCAGGATGGAGACATTGCCCTCCGCGCCCAGCCCACCGAACAGGTTCCCACGGTTGGGGAAGCCCTGCACATCGGGGAAGCCGGCCAGGATCTCGTTCTTGACGATCCCCATCATCTCGTCCAGCCGCTCCGGGTCTTCCAGACGGACCGCGATGGAGCCGCCACCCGGCCAGCCGATGAAGTAGAAATTCTTGGCCTTGGGCTGTTTCTCGCCCGTGTAATAGGGCATGAACCGGTCAACCACGACCTTGGCCACTTCCTCCTTCGCCAGATCGACCGACGTGCCGACGGGGAAGTTCAGGAAGGCGTCGACACTGTCGCGCTTTACCGGCGGCAGGTACGACATGGACGGGAACAGCAGATACGACCCGCCCAGCGACACCACGACCAGCCCCGCAATCACGGCGGCGCGGCGTTTGTTGGTGGCCGTCAGATCCATGATCTTCAGCGACAGCCATTCCACCCAGCGCGCCTCGCCCGCCATACGCGGCGTCACCTTCATCAGCTTTGCTGCCGCGACGGGCAGCACCGTGGCGCAGACGATCAGGCTGATCGTGACACCGACCGCGATGGTCAGCGCCAGATCGGCGAAAATCTGCCCCTCGACCTCGCGCATGAACACGATGGGCACAAAGGTGATGACGGTGGTGGCGGCGGACGCGAACAGGGCGGAAATGACGCGCCGCGTGCCCTCATGGCTGGCCTCGTCATTGCCCATGCCCCGGTCACGCATGCGCACGATGTTTTCCAGCACCACAATAGCGCTGTCGATCACCATGCCGACCGCAAAGGCAAGTCCTGCCAGCGAGATGACATTGATCGACCGCCCCGTGATCGACAGCACCGCGAACAGCGACAGCAGCGAGATGGGAATGGTCATGGCGACCAGCAAGGTCAACTGCGTACGGCGCAGGAACAGCCACAGCACCGCGACGGCCAACAGGATGCCCGACAAAAGATTGCCGGTCAGCAGGCCGATGGCGCTCTCGATATAGACGGACGGGTCAAAGCTCTGATTGTTGGTCAGGCCCTTCGCCTTCATCTCCCCGTCGCGCAGCTCCGCCATCAGGTCCTTGACCTCGGTCAGGGTGGCCAGAACATTGGCCCCCTCCCGGCGGATAACACGCAACCCGATGGCCTCATTGCCATTCTGAAAGGCATATTGCCACTGCCGGCCCAGCTGCACCTTGACCTCGGCCACATCGCCCAGCTTCACCGGGCGACCATCGCGCCATTCCAGGACCAGATCGCTGAACTGTTCCGGCTTGAACCGGCCCTTGTAGCGGACGGTATAGATGCGTCGCCCATCATCAACGAACCCACCCGTCACATCCTGCGCGCGACCGACCAGACCGGAAACGGTGGGGATGGTGATGCCATATTGCGCCATCTTGAACGGGTCGAAGATGATCTGCACTTCCTGCTGCGGCGCTTCGGCCTGTCCGCCGAAATCCACGCGCGCCACGCCCTGGATCGCTTCGATCCGGGGGATCACATCTTCAATGATGTAATGATAATGGTCGGTCAGGGCCGTGGTCGTCCCCGGCATCTTCTGCACGAAGTAATAGATCAGGGTCTCGTTGGCATTATCACCCCCGCCCATGATCAGGCGCGGCGGATCGGCATCGGCGGGGCGTGACGGGATGCGGTTCAACCGGCTGATGACATCCAGCATGGTCTGCTGCATGTCGGTCTTGGCGTCGAACTCCAGGCTGACAAACGCCCCACCGGGATTGGCAAAGCCCTGCATCTCCGTGACGCCGGGCAGACCCTTCATCACATCCTCAATGGGCTCCAGGATCTCGCTCTCCACCTCCTGCGGTGACGCGGCGCGCCAAGACGCCTCAATGCCCAGCGTCGGCTGCTTGACCTCGGGAAACAGCTGCACCGGCAGGGTCAGTGCCGACCAGATTCCCAGCCCCACCACCAGCAACACCGCAACCGCCAGCGCCGCCGGATTGCGCAATCCCAGCTTGATGACATCCATAACCAACCCCTGTCCGTTCGGGACTTGATAAAGGGGCGTGTCCAGCCGTCCGAAAGCCAACCGCCCATGGGATCACCATAGGCGGGACCGTGTAACCTGTCCGTTGGGCTTGGTTAATGGATGGTAGGGATTTGTAACGGGGTGTTACACTCACAACAGCCTGGGCCCCTCACCAGGATTGGTATTGCATGAACATGTCATAGGCCGCGTTGTTCAGACGAGCCCCCCTGTTATTGCTGCCGCCACCGCCGGCAATATGGATGCCGACGGCAATCCGCTCCTCCCCGAAGACGGCGATGACGGGACCGCCGCTCATCCCCCCCTCCGTCTGGCAATCATACCAGAGGAAACCCGGATCGGACTGCACCACCCGGCCCGCAGAGCCATACATCGCGGCACGGGGGCGGGTGGCGGGGTGGCCAAAAACATTCACGATCATATTGTTGAACTTTGCATCCTCGTAATCCGCGAAACCGAACCAACCCCGCCGATTGCCGATCTCAGGGTCCTCGATCTTGATGACAGCAAAATCCAGCGGGCTGATATCGCTTGATCTCTGCCGCCATCCGCTGAGGAAATGATTGTCGATGACGCGGTACGTACCTCCTCTGGCGACATGTCCGTCAAATGCCAGATGGACCAGCATGGCCTGGGTCGCACCTACTTCCGGATGCAGTAGGTTGTGCGCTGCCGTGGCCAGGGTACGAGGACCGATCAGCCATGCGGTGCCATAGCGCATGGGCCCCTTCTCCGGTGTTATGCTCAAAAGGGCGACCGAGCGGGCCGGGATGCGTGATGTATCCGCGATCAATTGCAGGGCGTTCGGACTTCCCAGATTGTGGAGTCCGCCCGACGCTGATTCCTGTCCGACCGGCCCGGTCAGTGCTGATTCCGGATGGGGCGCGCTGGGACGCAACATGCGCTCATAGGTGGAGCCGCCATTGGTTCCCATCATGAAACTGTTCTTGAACCGCCCCTCCCGTACCATGTGCCTGCTGGCATCCACGGCGTCGGACTTGTCTGTCAAGTCCAGTAATTCCGCCTCGATCCCACCATTGAAGCTAAGCGGAACCGAATCCACAGTAAAATCGGAAATTGGTTTGTTTCGGGTTGTTGATTTGCGTTTGGCCATCACTTGTCTCCTCATGGTAAATCCCCGCTCCTGCCGACACTCTCACCCCGCGCGCCCTCCCCCCGGTCTCGAAGTCACGGAAGGAGAATGCGCGCGTGATGCTCAGCCTATTTCCCTTGTTGGGTCTGCGGCTGTCCGGCCTCGACGGCAACCGGGAAACCGGGCACATCTAGGGAGAAGGGGCGGATGGTCAGGGCATTGGCTGGACCGGCACTGACGCCAGTACCCGGCGATTGGCTCAGGTCGATCGGGCTGCTGTTTCCAGGCGCCGCTCCGCCGGCGCCACCCCCCATGGGCACACCATCCACACCTCCCCCAGATGCCTCGGCGCTGTGAAGGCTTTCACCGTCACTGCCGGGGTTGGCTGGACTGGTGCGCCCTTGATCGTTGGCATTGTCCGCCGATGGCGTTGAACCTGGATTGCCATTTTCATTGTTTTCGGACTCTGCCTTGTCAGCAGCCGCCATTTCACGTTCTAGCGTCAGCAAATCCTTCTTGGCTTCCAGCGCTGTCTTTTCGTCCGTCAACCCCTGCGTCAGGCCCTTCGCGACCCCGGAGATAAGGGCACCCGGCAACTTCACCAGTTGCAAAAGCGCACTGTCGCGTTTGAAGTCGTACTTCTCAACAACGCCCTCGTTCAGGGCGATGGCGATGTCCTGGTTTGACACTGAACCTGGCAGCGGCAATGCCATGACCCCCGGCGACGGCGGGTGCACGACTTTACTGCCCAGGACCTGGCCATCCAGCAGAAGGCGGATAATCAAGCTGTCGCGCGCACGGGCACAAATCCCTTGCTTGCACGCCTCTAAGTCCGACTCGCTTGGCTGCTGGGCCTTCGGCTTGCTGCCATCAGGGTAGTGAACCGTGATTGCAAGTGTGCCGCTCCGCATCCTGCGTGTGCTGCCAACGGCATTCAGCGCTTCAAATCCCCGGCCCACGGCAGCATTCAGCGCCGCGTTGACACGCGCAATGTCAGCTTCGCTATAGGGGTCGAAGTAGTCCTCATATTCGGGTCTCACGGTATTGCGGAAATCAACAACGGCGTTCTGAAGTTTCATGCGCCCAATCGACTTGCCCAATTCCTCCGCAATCGCCACGATCTGGGATTCGGAATTTGTCGTTACACTCGACAAGAACGAAGGCCCCCTATTGATCTCCTTATCGTCGCCCTTGCTTACTTCCTTATTTGTAGTACTGATTTTTACTTCGTCTTTATTAAATGGACTGGCGTTGATTTTTGCATGAATTTTGCCCACCGCACTGTCGCCGACAGTAAGGGAATCAAATATTGAAACACCGATTCCATCCTTATCGACATATAGGAATACTGGCACCAACCCTTTGGGCAAGTCATAGGCAACTCCCGATGCTGCCACAGCACCACCACCCGGTTTTGCCTTTTCGCTGGACACAAGCGGCGCACACCCCGCCAGCAGTACACACATAGATGCAGCCACGAATCGCATAAGGGCCTCCATGATAGAAAGAGTCGTATTTGATGCATTTTATATATGATATATCAAATTCTGATATTTATAGATAATATGCCATCACCCCCATAAAATTGCATGGCACAAGCATAGAGATAATATTTAGGCAAAAAATTCATCACCCCGACGTAGACGCATCCTTCGGCACCTGAAGGGTGCCACACTTCCCGCGTAACCTTTTCCTTGCTCCATGCGAATATCCCCTGGTCCGCCGCCCATCAGGACCGCCCCCTTGCGCCTTCTCTTCGCCCTCCTCACCGCCCTAGCCGCCCCCCTCCCCGCCACCGCGCAAACCACCGACGCGCGCTGCGGTCCCGATCTTTATCGCCCCGGTATCCTCCTCACCGCCTCCCCCGTCTGCGGTGCTGTCTATTCCCAGCATGTCCCCGACCTGGGCCGCCTGCATCTGGGCGTCTTCCATTCACTCGACCGGTCGAAGCCGGACGAGGCGGCGGGCCGTGTCATCAACCTCACCGCCGGAACCTTCTACCGCCTCTCCGACGACATCGCCGCCTTCACCGATTACGGTTTCCGCATTGAGGATGGGCATCCCGCCGCCGCCCTCTACCACGACTTCATACATTACGCCTCCGACGACCTGCGCTTCTTCGCGGGCTATGAGGGGGTGCGGTTCTTCAACGGTTTCACCCGCGCCTATGACAGTTTGCATGTCGCGGCGGAGCAGAAGCTGCGTCTGGATGAGGGCCGGCTGGTGATCGATTTCGTCGCCATGGCCTATTGGACACGGAAGGGCGACGGTCCCGCCGCCGACAGCTTCTCCGGCCTGAACCCCTGGGTGGAGGCGACATATCAGCCCTGGCGCACCACCGGCCCCCGCTGGCGGCGCGTGCTGCGCTTCTACACACAGGTGGCGGGCTTCACGGGGCAACCGGGCCGCCCCGGCCTCTACCTGACGGGCTTCGCCGGCATCCGCACCAGCTTCTGAACAGGACTGGCGTCCGCCCGCAACCCATGGTGAAATCAGCCATCCCCGGTTGCGACAGGCCCATCATGCGCGAATTGCTCTATGCACTGCCCGCCCCGCTGATCGCCCTGCTTCTGCTGGCCTCGCTGGCCAGCATCACCTGGGCCGGGTTGCGCCTGGGCCGGCGGCGGGCCGGCACGGGGGCCGAGGCCTATTGCGCCCATGTATCGGCTGCGCAGGGCTCCCTGCTGGGGCTGCTGGCCCTGCTGATGGGTTTCACCTTCTCCATGTCATTGCAGCGCTATGACGCGCGGTCGCAGGCACTGGTGGAGGAGGCGAACGCTATCGGCACCACCTGGCTGCGCGCCGGACTGCTGCCCGAACCTGTGGCCGCGCAAACCAAGGCGCTGCTGCGCGATTACACCCATCTGCGGGTGGAGGCGGGTTCGATCAGCCTGGACCAGGCGGGCGACCGCGCCGCCGTCAACGCCCGTGCCATCGCGGTGCAGGATCAGCTCTGGCAACAGGCCCGGCAAACGGCGGAACTGGACAAAAGCCCCGTGACCAGCGGGCTTTATATTCAGGCCCTGAACGGCATGATCGATGCTTTCGGCGCGCGTGATGCACTGCTGGCCCGGCATGTGCCGGAACTGGTGCTGCTGCTGCTTTACGGTACCATCCTGCTTACTGGTGCCGTGACGGGCTACACCTGTGGCCTGAATGGCCACCGCCCGTCGACTGTGGCGCACCTGTTCGGCCTGCTGATCGTGCTGGTGGCCATGATCATCATTGATGTTGACCGACCGCGCCGGGGCTTCATCACGGTCGATCCCACCCCCATGTTGACCTTGAAGGACAGCATCGACGCGGCGTTGAAATGATTGCCACCCACCCCGCCCCTCATGCATGGTCGCGCGCAACGATGACCTGGGAAGGATGCGATGTTGGATAAGCTGTTGCGCGGCGTGACGCTGACGGATCTGGAAGCGGCCCTGGAACAGTTGGGCCTGCCCGCCACCCAGGATCTGACCCCCGCCGGCGCCCCCGTCCTGCGTTCCGCCATTGGCGGCCTGACCTTCAATGTCCGCCCCGGTGCGCAGATTGATCCAGAGGGCCCGCGCTTCGGCGACTTCAACTTCAACCTGATGTTCCAGGTGCAGGACAGTTTCGATGCCGCCATCCTGAACCAGTGGAACCGGCACAAGCGCTTTGCCCGCTTCTCGCTACGCGACGATTTCCTGGTGCTGGAGATGGACAATCTGGCCGTCGGCATCACGGGCGATCAAATCCTGGCCAGCCTCGAACTCTGGGGCCGGCTGGTGGTAGAGGC
The DNA here is from genome assembly GCF_002868735.1 of Niveispirillum cyanobacteriorum. GTDB lineage: Bacteria > Pseudomonadota > Alphaproteobacteria > Azospirillales > Azospirillaceae > Niveispirillum > Niveispirillum cyanobacteriorum. The sequence continues at coordinate 975,012 of NZ_CP025613.1, forward strand.
ACTGAACTTCCTGCGCACCGCGCACGGGGCAGAGGCCGGGCACTCGTAACCGGTCACACCCTTAACTGACCGAGTACGGCACCACCCGTCTTTCATGCGCATCCACGCGCAGGGCCTTGCCGATGGGCGGGAAGGCGCGGTGGCGGCAATCCTCGCGGTCACAGACCTTGCAATTGGACCCGATCGGCACCGCCGCATCGACATTGCGCAGGTCTAAGCCGGCGGAATAAACCAACTGGTCGGCATAGGCGATCTCACAGCCCAGCCCCACCGCCGCCTCACGCGGCCTTGAGAGATAAGAGTTGCCCTTCGCCACCACGGTCCGTGCGATGCACAGATATGTGGCCCCGTCCGGCATGCGCGCCTGCTGCACCAGGATGCGCCCCGGCTGGGCAAAGGCCTGGTGCACATTCCACAGCGGGCAGGCCCCGCCGAACCGCGCGAACTGGAACCGCGTGGCGCTGGACCGTTTGGCGATATTGCCCGCCATGTCCACCTTCACGAAATAGAAGGGCACGCCCGGCATGCCCGGCCGCTGCATGGTGGACAGGCGGTGACAGACCTGTTCGAAGCTGACATTAAAATGCGCCGACAGCCGGTCAATGTCATAGCGCATGCGCTGCGCCTCGGTCAGAAAGCGCTTATAGGGCAGGATCAAAGCGCCCGCGAAATAGTTCGCCAGGCCCACGCGCAGGATCGACCGCGCCTCGATACTGGACAGGCCGGCATCGGCCACCAGCCGCTCGATCTCGACCCCGTAATCCAGCAGGGCGATCTGATGCGCGGCGAAAAACGTCCGACTCTCGCGCGGCGTACCTTCCGAGACCAGCAGTTCCTTATCGTCCGGATCGTACCGCCACAGCACATCATGGCGCGCGAGCATGGGCGACACCCGGATGGTCACCCCATGCCGGTCGGCCAGATGCTGGGCCAGATGCTCCAACAGCCGGTCCTTGGAGAAATGCCCGCCCTCGAACAAATCCTCGGCCGCATGGTCCAGCGTTTCAAAATGGTTGCGCTGCGCCTGCACGAAGTCGCGCACTTCGTCATAGGGGAAGGCCGCCGGACCGGCCACGGCATCCCCGCCCCCGACCTTGTCGACCAGCGCCTTATATTCCTCGTCCAGCCCCTGATAGGCGCGGTACAGCTTCAGCAGCGATCCCATGATGGCGGGGGCGGCCCGCACCGCGTCGCGGATGCCGGCAAACGTGACCGACGCATCCCCGAACAGGGGATCGCCCAGCACCTCGCGCAGTTCCGACGCCAGCCTTGTATCGCTGTCATCGGCGAAATGGCTGGGCTCCACCTGAAAGAAGGTGGACAGGCGGATGACGGCGGCGGCGGACAGGGGCCGCTGATTATTCTCGATCTGGTTCAGATAGGAGGTGGACAGCCCCACCTCGGTCGCCAGTTGCGCCTGGCTGATACCGCGCGTCTCCCGCAGGCGGCGGATGCGTTCACCGGCATAGATTTTGGCGGTCATGCTGCGGCGCTCTCCGTTCCCCGTACGCGTCCCTGTCGGGCGGGGATGTTACCCGGTCTCGGGCAGAGCGCCATAGCGTTTCACGCGGACAGGACCACAGCGTTTCACGCTGGCAGCGTCACACGCCCCCGCGTGATCATCTCCCCCACCGTATGCACGCCCAGCTTTGCCCGGGCCCGTTCGCGGTGTTTTTGAACCGTCAGGGGGCTGATCTTCAACAGCCGGGCGATCTCCTTGCTGGTACAGCCCGACACGATATGCCGCACCACTTCCGCCTCGCGCGGGCGCAGCTGGTCCCAGGACAGGGGCGCCGGCTCCACCGGGGCCTGATCCACTTCCACCGACGGGCTGTTTCCCCCGGCAAAGGCGATCAGCTGCGCCGTGGACCGCAGCCCTGCCTTTTGCATGATGGAGGAGCGATGCTTGCGGATGGTCAGTTCGGAAACGCCCAGCTGTGCGGCGATCTCGCCATTCTTCAGCCCACGCCCGGTCAGGGCCAGAACCTGGCGTTCACGGGGGGTCAGCATCGGTGACATGGCGGAAAATCCCTGGCTGGTTGGCGATGACCAGACCCTGCCAGGGATCGGAAGAATTCTCTCTTCTGTTATCCTTCCGAAATACAATGCATTGATTTTATTGACTTCTCTTCGGAAGAAAACAGGAAGCCAGCCAGAATGAGAAAGGGGGGCGGACTGGGGCCACTCAGCCACAAATCCGCCCCCCTGACATCGGGATCGCCGTTACAGCAACCCGTCAGACAATGCTGCCATCATTCACCACTTCCGGGTCGGAGCTGTAAACCACCTTACTGCCCGCCGAAATCAGGGATGCCTGCGTCTCCGGGTCCTCGACCAGGAAGAACAGAGTGATGTTGCCGACCGCCTGCTTGTCCTGATTCTGCTGGCCATCGGAAATCGTGACCTCGTTATCGCTGACGCTAACGATTTTAAGATCTTTAAGGATCTTGGTCCCCTCCACCGCCGGCGTCACATTCACACCGGTGAAAATGAAATCGATCTGTGTGGTCGGGTCCTTCGTGAAGACGATCTTCGTGATGTTCGCCCCCGCCATGATCACATCATTGGCCGAAACATTCTTCTCATAGACCAGGGTCGGCTGCGGAACCCCACCGCCCGTTCCCTGCATTTCACACGCCACCGGAATGGTCAGAACATGGTTAACGACGTCGGTGCTGCTCATTTTACGTCTCCTTGTTTGAGGGTTGAACTGATCGCGCGTTGATAATGGGCATCGGCATAACCGATCTTTTCCAACGTGCTCATGCCTCCCACGGCAGCGGAAAGGGTGCCGGCACAGACATTGGCGCGGACCCAGGGATCGAGGATCTTGTAATCGCGCGTGGTTGCCGCCACCGGCCCCAGGAGCCTGACCGCCTCCCCGCAGAAGGCGGCGACGGTCTCGCCATTGCGCCGTGCCCGTTCAACAGCGGCCTGAACCAGCAGGATGTTGGCGGTCAGAACCGCCCGACTGGCATCCTGTGGACCCTCACGGATAATCGCTTCGGCCTTGGCGACACTGGCCGCCGCCGCCTTTACGTCGCCGGTCAGCAGCAGCATTTCCGCCCGGTTGGCCAAGGCTTGCCCCATCAGGCGGCGGACATAGCCATCGGTCGGCTTGGCGGCCAATGCCTGCTCCAGCCAGACCAGGGCACCGGACAGCTTGGCCGACGCCCCCGTGAGGTCATTGGCCAACAGATGGAACCGCGCGCCCAGCACGTCATTCTCTGTCTTCTGCCGCTGCCAAAGGCTGTTTTCCGGCTCCTTGTTCAGCAGATAGCCGATCAGGTCGGACGACATCTGCAAGGAGGCCAGGGCCGCCTCGGTCTTGCCGCGCGCCGCCAGCAGGATGGCTTCCAGCTTATAGGCGAGCGCCAGCCGGTTGGACCATTCAAGCGCATCCGGTTCCGCCTTGCGCAGGCCCTCCAGCATGTCCTTCTGCTGGCCATACAGCATAACGGCATCGTCCAGGCGGCCATCCTGTGCGCGGGCATTGGCCAGCCAGGACAGGCCATTGGCCATGCTGACGGCCAGGGCGCGGTCATCCGGGCGTTTGTCCATCACCGCGCGCTTCAACCGGTTGGACTCCTCAAAATCCTGGGCGGCCTCGCTGACCTGATCCCGGCGCAGTCGCAGACTGCCCAGGCTGGCCAGGGCATAGGACAGTTCCAGGCTGGCATCCTCGTCCTGGGCGTTCAGCGCCACCATGCTGCGGGCCAGATCGCGATAGCGGATGAAGTGCTTTTCCGCCTCGTCCAGATTGCGGCGGTCCAGCGCGATCTGCCCGAACCAGAAGGCCACGGCCCCCGCCGTCTTCAGCAACGGCCCATCCACCGGCCCCTCGGCCAGATTGACCCGCAGCAATGTTTCCGCCCGGCCCAGCGCCGTCAGGGCCGCATCGACATTGCCGCGTGACCGGTTCACGTCTGCCAGCGTCAAAAGCGCCTTGGCTTGGCGCAGACGCAGCGGCCCCGGCACCCGGCCCGCATCCTCCTCCGTCAGATAGGCAAGGGCCTTCTCCGCCACCCCGCCCAGAAGATCAAGCCGGGCCAGCGGCTGCAATTTCTGGGTCAGGTCGCCCAGCATGAAATCGACCAGCCCTTCCGCCTCCTGCCGGCGTTGTGCTGCCAGTGCCTCTGCCTGCCGGGCCTGATAGCCCTGGGCCAGGGCCATCATGGCAATCACGGCAAAACCGACAACGGCGCCCAGGCGCAGACGGTCGGCCCGCCGCGCCTGCCGGGCCGACGCCGTGATCAGTGCCGATATATCCGGCGACAGCGGCACGGCCCGCGTCTTTAGCAACTCGCGCGCCTCTTCCAACGGGCGGCCCTGGCGCAGCAGGCGGTCTGTCCGGCGCCCCTCTGCGATCCATTGTTGCGCTTCGGCCTCCAGCCGCGCCCGGATGCGCAAGGACTGGCGGTGTTCAGCGATCCAGGCGACCGCACGCGGCCATTGCCGCAACAGCGCCTCATGCGCAACGCCGAACACAGGCTCCCGCCCATGGGAAAGGCTGACGAACAACCGCTGATCGACAAAATTCGTGACCAGTTGCCGTTCTTCCGTCGTGGCCAGAACGGACCAGGGCGCGCGCAGGCTGCGGGCATTGCCATCGGCCCCGCCCGCCGCCACAATCAGGGAGAAGATGCGGGGAAGGGCCGCCTGTGCCTGCGGCGGCAATGCTTCCAGGATGGCTTCCGCCCGCCTTCCAATGGCCCCGTCAATGCCGCCCAGCCTGCGATACGCCTCGATGGTCAGCTCGCGCGTCGGGCTGCGCTGAAGATAAAGCTGTTGCAGCGTATATTGCAGAAGCGGCAATGCATCGGTGTTGTTGGCAACTCCCTCGCACAGCAGATCATCCAGGTGTTCGTTGCTGTTCAGATCGATACCGAAACTGAGGCCGGCCATCTCGGCCGGCCGGCGGATCATCTGGGCAATCTCGGCGCGGGTCGGCGGCTCCAGATCGAAATGCGCGCCCGTCTCCTTCCCCGCCATCAACAGGGGTTCGCGCGCCAGATCGGGGTAGAAATCGTTGCGGCAGGCGCCGATCACGGCAAACGGCCCCAAACGGGCCAGTCGATCCAGCGCCGTCAGGAACTGCGCGCGCTGCAGAATTCCGGCCATGGGCGTGTTGAACAGAGCCTCCATCCGGTCAATGAACAGGATGAAGCGTGCGGGATTGCGGCCCGGCTCGTCCGGATGGCGGGCGCCGGGCGGCAGGCTTTCCACCTCGCCGGTCAGGGCCGTGCCGATACTCTCGGCGCTATGGCCCGCAAACAACGGCTCGCCATCACGCTCCAGATCCAGCAGCGCGCCCCCCAGCGCCGTGGGCAGCGGCAGGTTGGCGACATCACCTAAATCCAGGCTGGCAATACCTTCCACCCGGAATCCACCGCTACCGGCCATCAGGGCCGGCAGCAGCCCCGCCTGGATCAGGGAGGTCTTGCCACTGCCGCTGGGGCCTAGAACCAGAACGAAGGGCCGCCCCGCCGCCAGCCGCCCCGCCATCGCCGCGCAAAGCCGCGTGACGGCGGTTTCCCGCCCGAAAAACACATCGGCATGGGCCGCGTCAAACGGGTCCAACCCGATATAGGGCGACGCCCGCGTCCAGGTTTCCTCCACCGCGCCTGCCCCATATCCTGGCGGGAACGTGACCGGGGCCAGGGTGCGATAGCCGCGTTTGCGGATATTCTCGATATAGACGGGGTCGGCGGGACTGTCGCGCAGGGCACGACGCAGCTGGGCGATGGCCTTATGGACCTGATTTTCGCCCACCACCACACCGTCCCAGCACAGATGCAGCAGGTCATCGGCACTCAAAATCGTGCCGGCCCTGTGACACAGCGCCGACAGCACATCCATGGCGCGGGGTTCAATCTGTGCTTCGGCGGCTTCCGTGATATGGCGGATACGGCACATCCTCGCATCCACCTGCCAATCGCCAAACTTGAAGCTGCTGCTTTTCAAGGGAGATCCTTTGCCGTCAGGGGACAGGCATTAAAATTATTATTAGCCATATAACAATTAGACGGGCCAGACCTGCGAATGCCACTGTTTTGAATGCCTTTGTAAAGTGATGCCCGCGGCAGGCCGTGCAAGCACATCTCCACCCGCTCTCCCTTGAATAGATTTAGGCATAGAGCCGTGTATAGGGGCCACGCTATGCGCTTCGTTGCGTACCGCTGAAAGAAATTCGGCTCATATGCGGGGCGGGGCGGACCCAACGATTATTTCATTAAAATAGAATACATTAATATTGATACGCGATTAAGAGCATATAGTCATATGACTAGCGGCGCTATAAGTCAAACCGCACCCCACGAGGTGCTCGCCGGCGCTTCGCCTTGAACCGCCAAGACAAAATCAACAATTTCCAAATGGAGCATGGGCTATGTCTCAGCAGAATGTGAACGTCATCTGCGTGTTCGATACCGAAACGACGCAGGAAAACGGCCCCGGTGTTGGCGCCACCGTCTATATGATCAGCGACCAGGGTCCGGGCGCCGCCGGCCAGGGCACCAATGAGCTGACGGTCACTGTGAATGTCGGCGATACCATCACCTGGACTTTGGTGCCGCTGATCAGTTTCATGTCGGTTTCCTTCACCAGCTTTGTGCAGACGTCTGGCAGCGGCGTGCTGTCGACACGGCAGATTTCGTCGACCCAGTGGCAGGCCAACTGCCTGGGCAAGGGCCAGGTTACCTATCACTTCAACCTTCAGATCGCCAACGACACCAACACCTATAGCTGGGACCCGTTCATCACCATCAATCCCTGATGAACTTTGCGGCAACGCCGCACGCCGCAACCGCCACCCCTTTCGTCGGAAAGGGGTGGCGGTTTTGTTTTGGGCCGTTGGGTCGTCCCCTCACAGGGGTGATTTGCAAATTCGCAAAATTTGCAATTCCCCTCTTCGGCCTTCGCAAATCCACACCCATCCACGCCTTCCCCTGCTGCTTCATAATTCGCAAACTCCGCCCAAACTCCCACGAACCATTCTACGGGGCGGATTTCCCATGCAGGACATGCTGGTACGGTTGGAAAATATGCGGGCCGGCGCCCGTCTTGGTGGCGGTGAAAAGCGTATCGCGGGCCAGCATTCCAAGGGCAAGCTGACGGCGCGGGAGCGGATTGAGATCCTGCTGGACGAAGGCTCGTTCGAAGAATGGGACATGTTCGTCGAACATCGCTGCGCCGATTTCGGGATGGAGGCGCAGAAGGTTCCCGGCGACGGCGTCGTCACCGGTCATGGCACCATCAATGGCCGTCTGGTCTTCGTCTTCAGCCAGGACTTCACCGTCTTCGGCGGTTCGCTGTCAGAGGCGCATGCCGAGAAGATCTGCAAGATCATGGACCAGGCCATGAAGGTCGGCGCCCCCGTCATCGGCCTGAATGACAGTGGCGGTGCCCGCATTCAGGAAGGTGTCGCCAGCCTCGGCGGTTATGCCGAAGTGTTCCAGCGCAATGTGCTGGCCTCTGGCGTCGTCCCGCAGATTTCCCTGATCATGGGTCCCTGCGCCGGTGGCGCCGTCTATTCCCCCGCCATGACCGACTTCATCTTCATGGTGAAGGACAGCTCCTACATGTTCGTCACCGGTCCCGACGTGGTGAAGACCGTGACGCATGAGGTTGTGACGGCGGAGGAGTTGGGTGGGGCCGTGACCCATACGGCCAAGTCGGGCGTCGCCGATCTGGCCTTTGAAAACGACGTACAGGCGCTCTTGGAAACCCGCCGCCTGGTCGATTTCCTGCCTTTGTCGAACCGGGAAAAGCCGCCCTCGCGCCCCACGCCCGACATCGCCGACCGGCCGGAGATGAGCCTCGACACCCTGGTCCCGGCCAATCCCAATAAGCCCTATGACATGAAGGAACTGATCTCGAAGATCGTGGACGAAGGCGATTTCTTCGAGATTCAGCCGGACTACGCCAAGAACATCATTGTCGGCTTTGGCCGCATGCAGGGTTCGACCGTCGGCTTCGTGGCCAACCAGCCCATGGTGCTGGCCGGCTGCCTGGACATTGACAGCTCGATCAAGGCCGCGCGCTTTGTGCGCTTCTGCGACGCCTTCAACATCCCGATTGTGACGCTTGTCGATGTCCCCGGCTTCCTGCCAGGCACGTCCCAGGAATATAACGGCATCATCAAGCATGGCGCCAAGCTGCTGTTCGCCTATGCCGAGGCGACGGTGCCCAAGGTCACCCTGATCACCCGCAAGGCCTATGGTGGTGCCTATGACGTGATGGCGTCCAAGCATCTGCGCGGCGATGTCAACTATGCCTGGCCCACGGCTGAAATCGCGGTGATGGGGCCGAAGGGGGCCGTGGAAATCATCTTCCGCGGTGATATCGGCGATGCCGCCAAGATCGAGGCGCGGACCGAGGAATATCGCCAGAAATTCGCCAATCCCTTTGTGGCGGCGGGTCGCGGCTATATTGACGACGTGATCATGCCCCACAATACCCGCCGCCGCCTGTGCAAGGCGCTGTCGATGCTGAAGAACAAGCAGCTCCAGAACCCCTGGAAGAAGCACGACAATTTGCCGCTCTGATCCGACGCGCCCGCACGAAGAGGCACCGTACAATGTTCAAGAAGATCCTCATCGCCAACCGTGGCGAAATCGCCTGCCGCGTCATCAAGACAGCCCGCCGCATGGGCATCAAGACGGTGGCCGTCTATTCCGACGCCGACGCTGGCGCGCTTCACGTTGAGATGGCGGATGAGGCGGTGCATATCGGCCCCGCCCCATCCGCCCAATCCTACCTGATCGCCGACAAGATCATCGCGGCGTGCAAGCAGACCGGGGCGGAGGCGGTCCATCCCGGCTATGGCTTCCTGTCGGAGAAAGCGCCCTTCTGTGAGGCGTTGAAGCAGAATGGCATCGTCTTTATCGGCCCCGATGTGCATGCCATCGGCGCCATGGGCGACAAGATTGAGTCTAAGAAACTCGCCAAGGCCGCCGGTGTCTCCACCGTCCCCGGCTATCTGGGCGTCATCAAGGATGATGAGGAAGCGGTCGCCATCGCCCGCGACATTGGCTATCCCGTGATGATCAAGGCGTCCGCCGGTGGCGGCGGCAAGGGCATGCGGGTGGCCTGGAACGATGCCGAAGCCCGCGACGGCTTCCGGTCGGCCACCAACGAGGCACGCAGCAGTTTCGCCGACGACCGCGTCTTCATCGAAAAATACATCACCGAACCGCGCCACATCGAAATCCAGCTTCTGGCCGACAGCCACGGCAACGCCGTCTATCTGAACGAGCGTGAATGCTCCATCCAGCGCCGCCATCAGAAGGTGATCGAGGAAGCGCCCAGCCCGTTCCTGGACGCCGCCACCCGCAAGGCCATGGGCGAACAGTCGGTGGCGCTGGCCAAGGCGGTTCAATACCGCAGCGCCGGGACCGTCGAATTCATCGTCGACAAGGACCGGAACTTCTATTTCCTGGAGATGAACACGCGGCTACAGGTCGAACATCCGGTGACCGAGATGATCACCGGCCTCGACCTTGTCGAACTGATGATCCGCGTCGCCGCCGGGGAGCATCTGCCCATCACCCAGGCCGATGTCGGCATCAATGGCTGGTCGCTTGAAGCGCGCGTCTATGCGGAGGAACCGACGCGTGGCTTCCTGCCCTCCACGGGCCGCGTCACCCGCTACCGCCCGCCCACGGAAGGCACCCGTGAAGACGGCTCCATCGTCCGCGTCGATACCGGCGTGTATGAAGGGGGCGAGATCAGCATGTATTACGATCCCATGATCGCCAAGCTGATCACCTGGGCCCCCACCCGCGATCAGGCGACGGATGCGATGGCCGACGCGCTGGACGGGTTCCAGATCCGGGGCGTGGGCCACAATATCTCCTTCCTGACCTCCCTGATGCAGAAGCAGCGCTTCCGCGACGGCCGCCTGACCACCAATTTCATTGCCGAGGAATATCCAGACGGCTTCCACGGCCTGACGCCCGACCCGGCCGTCCGCGACCGCCTTCTGGCGCTCGCCACCGTGCTGCACCACCGCCGCGCCAGCCGCGACGCCATGATCTCGGGGCAAGTGGCGGGCCACGCCTTCCACGTGGCCCAGGATTGGGTGGCCCGCGCCGACCGCCAGAACCACAAGGCCCACCTGTCCTTCGCCGGCGGCGCCGCCACCGTCACGCTGGACAGCGGCCCGCACACGGTCCTGGGCGACTGGGAAATCGGCCAAAGCCTGTGGCAGGGCACGGTGGCCGGTGTCGCCATGACCGTCCAGGTCGATATCAAGGGCACATCACTGGTCCTCACCCATGGCGGCTTCGCCTTTGTGGTCGACGTGCTAACCCCGCGCGCCGCTGACCTCGCCGACCTGATGCCGGTGAAATTGCCGCCCGACATGTCCAAATACCTGCTGTCCCCCATGCCGGGCCTGCTGGTCTCCGTGTCGGTCAAGGAAGGCGAAGCGGTGAAGGCCGGCCAGGAACTGGCCGTGGTCGAAGCCATGAAGATGGAAAACATCCTGCGCGCCGAAGCCGACGGCACCGTCAAAAAGGTCCACGCCGCCAAGGGCGCCAGCCTCGCGGTGGATGAGAAGATCATCGAGTTTGAGTGAGCCATAGACGCGCGCTAATTTCCCTCCCCGTGATCCCGGTGACAAGCCGGGATCACGCATAAATTGCCGAAGCCCGGAGCCTTCCCATGACCACCCAGTTTCCGCCCAAGACCCTCGCCGATTGGGAAGCGCTCGCCGCCAAGGACGCCGGTGCCGACGCCCAGCTCTCCGACCTGACCCGCACCACCGCCGAGGGTCTGGCGGTCAAGCCGCTCTACACCGCCGAAGACCTCGCCAACCTGGAGACCACCGGCACCCTGCCCGGCTTCGCGCCCTTCGTGCGCGGCCCCCGCGCCACCATGTATGCGGTGAAGCCCTGGACCATCCGCCAATACGCGGGTTTCTCCACGGCGGAGGCCAGCAACAAATTCTACCGCGCCAATCTGGCCGCCGGGCAAATGGGCCTGTCGGTGGCCTTCGATCTGGCCACCCATCGCGGCTATGACAGCGACCATCCCCGCGTCGTGGGCGATGTCGGCAAGGCCGGCGTCGCCATCGACAGCGTGGAGGACATGAAAATCCTGTTCGACGGCATCCCGCTGGACAAGATGTCCGTCTCCATGACCATGAACGGCGCCGTTCTGCCCATCCTGGCCATGTATATCGTGGCCGGCGAGGAACAGGGCGTGCCGACGGAGAAGCTGTCCGGCACCATTCAGAATGACATTCTGAAGGAGTTCATGGTCCGCAACACCTATATCTACCCGCCCGAACCCAGCATGCGGATCATCGCCGATATCATCGAATACACGGCCAACCACATGCCCAAGTTCAACTCCATCTCCATCTCCGGCTACCATATGCAGGAGGCCGGGGCCACGGCGGTGCAGGAACTGGCCTTCACCCTGGCCGACGGTCTGGAATATGTCCGCGCCGCCCTGGCCAAGGGCCTGCACGTGGACAAGTTCGCCCCGCGCCTGTCCTTCTTCTTCGCCATCGGCATGGATTTCTTTATGGAGGTGGCAAAGCTGCGCGCCGCCCGCCTGCTGTGGGCCAAGCTGATGGACAAGCATTTCCAGCCCAAGGACGCCCGCTCCCTGGCGCTGCGCACCCATTGCCAGACCTCGGGCGTGTCACTGACGGAGCAGGACCCCTACAACAACGTCATCCGCACGACGATTGAGGCCATGGCCGCCATCATGGGCGGCACGCAAAGCCTGCACACCAATTCCTTTGACGAGGCCCTGGGCCTGCCCACGCCGTTCAGCGCCCGCATCGCCCGCAATACGCAGTTGATCATCGCGGAGGAAACCCGCATCCCCCATGTGGTGGACCCCCTGGGCGGCAGCTATTACGTCGAACACCTGACCGCCTCCCTGGCCGAGGCGGCGGAAAAGCTGATCGCCCAGGTCGAGGAGATGGGCGGCATGACCAAGGCCGTGGAAAGCGGCCTGCCCAAGCTGATGATCGAGGAAGCCGCCGCCCGGCGTCAGGCTCGCATCGACCGGGGCGAGGAGGTGATCGTCGGCGTCAACAAATACCGCCCCCAGAACCCCGAAACCGTGGACGTCCTGGATATCGACAATACGGCGGTACGCGAGGCGCAGGTCGCCCGCCTGAAGACCATCCGCGCCACCCGTGACGAGGCCAAGGTCAAGGAAACCCTGGCCGCCCTGACACAGGCGGCGGCCGAGAAATCCGGCAACCTGCTGGCCCTTGCCGTCAACGCCGCCCGCGCCCGCGCCACCGTTGGGGAGATTTCCGACGCCATGGAAGAAATCTTCACAAGGCATCGCGCCACCATCCGCTCCGTCTCCGGCGTCTATGGTGCCGCTTACGAGGGCGATGCCGGCTTCGCGCAAATCCAGAAGGACGTGGCCAGCTTTGCCGAGGCCGAGGGCCGCCGACCCCGCATGCTGGTGGTAAAGATGGGCCAGGACGGCCATGACCGCGGTGCCAAGGTCATCGCCACCGCCTTCGCCGATATCGGCTTCGACGTCGATGTCGGCGCCCTGTTCCAAACCCCGGAAGAAGCCGCCCGCCAGGCCATCGAAAACGACGTCCACGTCGTCGGCGTCTCCAGCCTCGCCGCCGGCCACAAAACCCTGGTCCCGCAACTGGCCGCCGCCCTGAAGGAACAGGGTGCGGGCGACATCCTCATCGTCTGCGGCGGCGTCATCCCCCCCCAGGATTACGAGTTCCTGCTGAACGCCGGCGCGTCGGCCATCTACGGGCCGGGGACGAACATCCCCAAGGCGGCGGCGGAGATTATGGAGATGATCCGGGGCAAGCGGGGGGCGTGAGTGCCTCCCGTAGCGCGGATTAGGCAACGCCGTAATCCGCGAAACCCCACCGTCATCCCGGCGAACGCCGGGACCCAGGGGCCACACGCCCGACCTATCGGCAACCCTTCATCACTTAGGCCTAACTAGCGCATTTCCCGGATTTCGCGTAAATTACGCGAACATCGGAAGGCCAAGCCCATGAAAACCACGATCCCGGCGTCCGAATTCACCCGTAATTTCGGCCATTACCGCATGGTGGCACAGCGGGAGACTGTGGCCGTCTCCAGCCATGGCCGCATCACCGGCTACTTCATCGCCCCCGACGAATATGAGCGAGGTTCTTTGCATGTTAGTCTTGCGCCCACACTGGGCAGGCCGCAGTCTTATGCTACAGGCATTGATACGCGACCGAGAACGTGGCATACCTACTTTTAATACGGTTTCTAAGGGATAAGCAACTGTGCGTGAACTTAAGCTGGCCGTGGGTGGACTTAATATACGCCTACACCCGCATTCGCCCGAGATTTATGATTTGTATATCCAGGCATTATATAATGCTCGCACACCCGTCCGTATTCGGGGCGATCGATTTGCCATGATAACCCGGATCGACCGTCGAGAAGTACATAACAATCTGATTAAAGGTACAATTAGAACTTTCACCAAAATCGATCCAAACGGACAGTGGTTTGATGAAGAAAGTTTGGATGATGCAAAACCTGATCTTTTAAAGCAAATAAAAATACCCCCTACTGTACATCCAAATTCCGCATCATTTCGATTCTCAATGAATACGAAGAACCATATGCTTGTTTTTGAGAATTATGTAGATGGACGACAACTAACACCAAATAGCGCTGAGATTATCTTTAGAAGACTGTCCGAATTGACGGCTATAGTTAGAAAATTTGGACACGCGAAAATCACCATAAAGCAAGATCAATCGTCATTAGAGAGGATTTTTGATTTACAGAGAATAAAATCGGTTAAATTCGTTCTCGAGAAGCCCAACCCAGATATTTGGAGCGACGACCTCGAACAGCAGGTTGAGGCGCACTTAGATGCTGCGAATGCAAGCCGTATAGAAATTGTTTATAAGGCTTCTAGTGGGGAGTCCATTGAGAAGACGGATAGCATGGACCAACTTGGAAGGGCAGCCCTAGTTAACGGTGCAGTAGAAGCCCTTGGCTACAACGAAAACGGTCATGTTAAAATCTCCACATTAGATTATCCAAAAATAGAGCAAACAAAATATGATCCCGAAACGCAAAGCGAAGAGATTGTATACGATAATCTCCGCCGCCGGATGGAAAGCCGTTTATGATATCATTCCCAAAGGAGTATGTGGGCTTATCCAGTCAGATCCGAAAATACTGGTCTGATTACGGCGGCGTACTTGTATTAGTTCGATCGCCATTCGCTCACATATCTCTCATTATTGCCATGTCCTCATATAGAGTGTGGATGGATCAAAAGTGGGTTGATATTCCCTTATCTTTGTTGCCAAACTTGCTTGGCTTTAGTCTTGGTGCATATGCTCTAATATTCAGCCTAACAAACGAGCGGCTTTTGGCTGCACTGCATACTCCTACAAGCGATGGAAGCCCAACACATTTGGGAGCAATTAATGCTACGTTCTTTCACTTTATATTAATGCAGACGATAGCCATAATTTATGCGTTGGCTAATAAATCTACTTTGATAATTGATGCTGTAATTCTATTGCCGTTTTCGTGTGAATTTAAGAAAACGACAACCAACGTTCTCAGCTCAGCAGCGGGTTTATTCGGTTATTTTTTAACAGTGTACGCTATTGTTCTGTTAATCGGGGCTGCCATCGCAGTCTATCGAATGACGACTCTAAGCGCTTCAGCGGCAAGGAAAGCCCAAGGCCAAGCAAAAAGCCTGTCGCCTAATAGAGATTAATTAAGAGATAAAGCGCCGCCCGCGTGCGGTAAACCGGGATCACTCCGCCCCTACCCGCCGCGCCTGCGCCCGCACCAACACTTCCTCCACATCAAACAGTGCCCGCCCGCCGCTTTCCTTGCCCTCGTTCCAGGCTTGGCGCAGGCGGGCCAGTTCGTCCTGACGCTGGGCGCGTTTAAGCTGCCAGTCACGCACGGCCTCGCGCACGATCTCGCTGGTGGTGGCGTAATCGCCGGTCGCGACCGCGTCGCGCATGGCGGAAAGCTGGTCGCCCGTTACGGCAACGCTGATCTTCTGGATGTCCGGCATGGGGCCAGGGTCCATTGGTGGCAAAAGGTAGCAAAGAGTAAGCCCAAGGCACCCGCCCCCTCCACCCCTACCCCACCACCCTGATCCCAACCGCCCCGCGCCGCAGGCGCAGCACGAAGCGCACAGTCAGGACCAGCACCACCACCGTCAGCCCGCCCAACGCCAGCAGCATCCAGGGCACCATATCCGCGCGGCCCTCGTCCTGCGCGCACATCACAATCAAACCGGCCAGCGGGATCGGCGCGCCCCAGAGGCGCAGGACTTCCAGGGCGATCAGCCCGCCCGGTTGCGGCACGATCAGGCGCAGGGGCCGGTCCATGGGCACATGTTTGCTGGCCATGGCCAGCAGCGGGAAATAGCCGATATTGAGGATCAGCCAGACGCCGATCATCACCGCCACGCCCGCCACCGGCCCGACCAGCAGCCAGAGCGGGACCAGGGCCGCCAGCAGCAGAACCGACAGCGCCACCAGGGCCAGGGCGGCACTTGGCAACCGCGAGACCCAGGCCGGATGCACCTTTGCCACGCGCAGCCACGCATCCTCGGGCATACGGATCGGGCCGGGTCGCACCGCCTCCCCGGTCAGCATCACATTGTGCGAGTGATAGATGTTCCCCCGATCATCACGGTACAGCGGCACGCGATCCCTCCCGGTTCCCTGCTCGTCCCCATCCGCCGCCACCCTACCCCATCTCCCCCACCCCGCGAACCCCCATCAACTGTTGCACCCTTGCTGGCCCCAATGATAGGAATATATTCTGTGCTTTTTCTATTAACCGCCGGAGGCCCCCATGCCGAACCCCGCCTATCCCGAACCGCTCCCCACCTCCCCCGCCTTGGACCCGGCCTTTGATGAACTGACCAGCGCTGAACAGCGGGAGGCATGGTGGCGCGGGTCGGATGATGTGCAGGCGGTGGAGGCCGGGGATGATGTGGAATGGGCGACGGAGGAACATTTTCCCTCCGGCCTGCACCGCTCCCGCTTGAAGGACGAGGATTGGGCGCGCGTGGCCTATTTCATTGCCAAGGGCGTGTCGGTGACGGAGGTGGCGAAACATTTCGGCGTGTCGCGCACCACCATCTGGCGCGGGATGCAGCGTTCGTCGGGCCTGCGCCGCCGCATCTTGTCGGAACGGCGGATGTTGCAGCGGGAAAGCGACAATCGTTTTGTGGCCCTGCGCGAGGCCGTGGTCACTGGCCTGATGGAGGCGATCAGCAATGGCAATGTCCGCGTCCTGCTCTGGGCGGCCAAGCGGCTGGACCTGGGCGGTTCCATCCTGCCCGCCGCACCGCCCGCCCCACGGCCCAGCACCGGGGACGCAGCTCCGCCCATGCCCCGTATCCGCCGCGCCCCGCCGGCGGTGCGCGCCATCATGACCCGTGCGGCCGACCAGGCCGACGCCGCCCCCCTCCCGGCGAACGCTCCGCCGCCAGCGCCACCCCCTACCAATCCCGTCTCCGCACCGGTGAGCGCCGCCCGTCAGGCCAAAGCGCCAGCCGTCAAACCGGTACCCAAGCCGCCCCGTCCGGCCCCGGCCCCCATGCCCGCACCGACGCCCGTACCCAAGACGGCAACCGCGACCGCCCGGCCCACCGGACCGAACCAGGGAGCGGCCAAGGCACCGGCCTGCCTTAAGCGCCGCGTCTGGCCACCCGTGCGCCATCTGGCAACGCGGCAGCGCCCGCCCTGCCCGCCGCTGGCCGATCATATGGACATGCATGTCACCGACACGCTGTTGCAGAACTGCCGGTATCAGGGGCTGGGCCGTCCCGTCTGCGACAATGACGGGCCGCTGGACCCCTACCGCCCCTTACGCAGCTATGACTGGCCCTGATCCCGCGCCACCGCTCCATGCAACAAGGGGCGTCTTTCCGTTGCATTTGGTTGCACGAAATCTAGCGGCCTATCCCTCTGTATACATTGTGGCCTAGATCGAAAGACCTATCTCGCCATCCTGAAAACGATTGGCCCGGCTATCCATTCCGCCGGACTGGTCGCGGGCTAACCAATGCAGATAAGGGGGTTTTGATCATGTTCGGGCTGGCAAAGGCGGACAATCAGGGGCGGTTGAAGTCGCAGGCCATGGATCTTGTGCGGGCCAACATCATGATCGCGAATGCCGAATTCGTGATCACCTATGTGAACCCGTCGCTGCAGGGCTTTCTGTCAGAGGCGGAGGCGGACCTGAAGAAGGAACTGCCGCGCTTCAGCATGGCCAGCCTGATCGGCTCGAACATCGACATTTTCCACAAGAACCCGTCGCATCAGCGGAACATGCTGTCCGGCCTTTCCCGCGCGCATGAGGCGACGATCAAGGTCGGCCCGCGCATGTTCGACCTGCTGGTCAGCCCGATCACCACCAATGGCGTGCGCTCGGGCTATGTCGTGGAATGGGCCAACGCCGCCGAACGGCTGGCCAATCTGGCCTACGCGGCGCAGAGCAAGGCCATTGGCCGTAACGCCGCCATCATTGAATTCACGCCCGACGGCAATATTCTGGAAGCCAACGAGATTTTCCTGACGGCCATGGGCTATCGCCTGGACGAGGTGAAGGGCCGCCATCACTCCATCTTCGTGCCGCCGGAACAGCGGGATACAGAGGCCTACCGCACCTTCTGGGACAAGCTGCGCAAGGGAGAGTTTCAGTCGGGCCGCTTCCGCCGCCAGTCCAAAACGGGGGCCGATGTCTGGATCGAAGGCTCCTACAACCCCGTGCTGGATGGTAATGGCCGGGTAACCAAGGTGGTCAAGCTGGCCTCCAACGTCACCGATCAGGTGCGCCTGCTGGCCGATCTGAAGAACCTGATCGACGAGAATTTTGCGGAGATTGACCGCGCCGTCTCGCAATCCTCCAAGGATTGCAGCGGTGCCACCTCCGCCGTGGCCGGATCGCTGACCAATATGCGGACCGTCCTGGATGGCGCGCGTGACATGGCCAGCTCCGTGGCCGAAATCGCCCAGACCATGACCCGGTCGCGCACGGCGGTGGAAGCGGCGGGCAAGGAGGCGGAACTGGTGGCACAGCAGGCAGACCGCCTGATCAACGCGGCCCAGGCCATGAACAGTGTCGTGGAACTGATCCGCGACATTGCCGGCCAGATCAACCTTCTGTCGCTGAACGCTACCATTGAGGCGGCGCGCGCTGGCGAGGCGGGCAAGGGCTTTGCCGTGGTGGCATCAGAGGTCAAGGGTCTGGCCAACCAGTCGGCCCGCGCCACCGAACAGATCTCCGCCGAAATTGAGAATATTCAGCGGACCAGTGCGGAGGTGGCCAGCGCCGTCCGTGGCATCACCGGCGCCATCGGCAGCGTCAGCGGCTATGTCAATTCCACCGCCGCCGCCATGGAACAGCAAAGTGCGGTGACCCGCGAAATCAGCAGCCGTATGGATGTCACCTCCAGCACGGTCACCCAGGTCTCGGCCAATATCGACACGATCTCGTCAGCCGTCAGCAAGGTGGCCGCCGCCGTCACCAAGACACGGCAGGCGGCGGAGGTGCTGGCCCGCTGATCCCTCGCTGGGTGTACGCCTAAAACTACTATTACGCGTATGCGTGCGTGACATATTCTCCGCCATACCCTATCCTCCCCTCCACCATCTGGCAGGGGGAGGATAGGGTTATGCGCGTATCACGACGCAAAGTGCTGGCAACGGGCGGGGCGCTGGCGGGTCTTGGGGCGTTCAGCGGGGTTGCCGGTGCCGCCACGACGAAGCTGCCGGCCCCCTGGGTCCGCTATGATGTGTGGAGCAGCGATGGCCAGCGCATGCTGAAGGGCTACAAGACCGCTGTGGAGGCGATGCTGGCCCTGCCGCCCACCCATCCCCATAACTGGTTCCGCAATGCCTTCGTGCATTACATGGATTGCCCGCATGGCAATTGGTGGTTCTATGTCTGGCATCGCGGCTATCTGGGCTATTTCGAACAGACGGTTCGCAAATATTCCGGCATGTCCGACTTCGCGTTCCCCTATTGGGACTGGAGCCAGAAGCAGGCCTTGCCCGATGGCATGTTTGACGGCGTGCTGACGCCCGTCGCTGATGCCTTTGCCCGGTACGCGCGCGACCTGCCCACCTTCAACAATTTCATCCAGGGTCCGCTGGAAACCTATTACAGCCGCCTGACCGCGGCGCAGAAGAACCAGCAGAACCTGCGTGGCAATACCACGTTCCAGAAGCTGTGGGACGGCGTGGCCGGGACGGGCGGCGTCGATAAGGGGGACCGCGCCTTCGCGCCCACCGACCTTTCGCCCACCTTGAAGGCCCGCTACCCGACCCGCAGCAATCCCGATATCACCCCGTCGGTCGCCAAATACTGCCTGCCGGCCAACATCGCCCTGGGGCTGGCGCCGAACCAGTTCAACAGCGCCAACATGGTGGACAGCTTCACCAGCGTGAAAACCGCGTCCCACAATGCCATGCCGGCCAGCGGCTCTGTCTTCTCCAAGCTGGAGGGGGAACCGCATAACAAGGTCCATAACTTCATCGGCGGCGCCTTCGATGGTACCGGCAGTTGGGGCACTGGCCCCTTCGGCAACATGACCAACAACCTGTCCCCCGTCGATCCCATCTTCTTCCTGCACCATTCCAACATGGACCGGCTGTGGTGGCTGTGGGAGGAAAAGCAAAGGGCGAAGGGCCTGCCCACCCTGCCCACCAACAAGGACGAACGGGCGCAGTTCGAACGCGAGCCCTTCCTGTTCTTCTGGAACGAGAAGGGGGAGCCGATCCTGAACGGCAAGGCCGGCGATTACATCGATCCCAAGCAGTTCTGGTATTATTATGGCCCGCCGGTCGATAAGACGCTGCTGGACCTGGTGGAAGACCTGAAGAAGCCGACCACCGCACCGCGTCTGCTGGCCGCCGCGTCGGATGAAAAATCTGTGGATGCGCTGGCGAAATGGCCCATCGGCCTGAATGCCAAACAGCTGCAGGCCATCATCACCTTCACCCGCCCCACCAGTTCGGCCCGTGAATATGCGGTGGTGGTGAACGCGCCGGCCGATCTGAAGGTGGCGGGCTTCGACAGCCCCTATTATGCCGGCAGCATTTCCTTCTTCGGCAGCCACACCTCCGACATGCAGCACCGCGTCACCTATGCCGTGTCCCTGGACCCGGCGGTTGTGGCCAAGGCTGGGGGGCAGCTCGACCTGCGCCTCGTCCCCACCCCGGCCTGGGCCGACCGGGCGGAACCGCAGATCGAGAACCTCGAAATCCGCGGCTCCTGATACGCGGTACACCGGCGGCATCCTCAACCGATGCCGCCGGACCGTCCTTCAAACGCCCCCCTCCTCATACTGGCGCAGCAGCCGGCGCAGCCGCTCCGCCTCCGGTTTCAGCACCCGGAAGTACCGCACAGCCATGATGCTGCCCGACAGGCCAAATCCCACCGTCGCCAGAAGCGCGAAATCCCGGATATTGCTGCCCGTCATCTTGCCCACATCGCCCAATTGCATGACGGCCAGCCCCAGCGCCAACAGGAAGATGGGCACCACCAGCCCCATCACCCGGATGCGCCCCATGGCACCCTCCACCTGCGACAGCAGGGCGCGCAGGCTGCCCGGCAGGTTCTCGGGCGGGGCCGCCGCCGCCCCCTCCCATCCCCGCCTCACCACCACGGCCAGGACGGCCCAGGCAATGGCCAGCAGCAGCAGGCTGCCCCATTCCCGCGAAGGCTCGACATTGCCGCGACCAAAGATGCCATAGGCCGCCACCAGGCTCCACCCGCCCAGCGCCACCCCGATCAACCCCATGCGCAGGCGGAAATCCCGGCCCCGCCGCGCCACCTCCGCCATAGCACTGTCGATCAGGTACAGGCCTGCCGCATCCTCCGCCCGGTTGGCGGCCCCGGTCCAGGCACGTTCCAGCCTTGCCATATCCATGCTCATTTCTCTTCCTCCTGCGCTTCGATCTGGGATATAATTCCTGTCAAACGGGCCTTGGCACGTGTTAAGCGAACGCCGACATTGCTTTCGCTCAAATCATGCATTTGGCCGATGTCGCGGTACGGCACCCCGTCCAGCGACAACAGCAGGATCGACCGGTCCAGGGTTGGCAATTGCCGGATGGCGGCGTAGAGCCGGTCCAGCATCCGCACCTCATCCGGATCGGCGGACAGGGCGTGGCGCCGCATCGCCTCCGCCGCTGCTTCGGCGTCACGCCGCGCCTTTCCGCCCTGGCTGCCCTGCCAGGTCAGCGCCCGGTTATGCGCAACGCGATAGATGAAGGTGACGGGCTGGCTGTCGCCCCGAAAGGCCGGCAACGCCCGCCAAACGGCCAGCATCAGTTCCTGCAACAGATCCGGCTGGTCGGCCGGCGACGCAAAACCGCGCGCGATCCGGTGTAGCAGGGTCAGGTGCTCCCGCATCCATTGCCTGAACATCGCCTCGCGTCCCGCATCCATCATCCACTCCCGTTTGATCCGATGGATTAGACAGGGCTGAGCATCCCTTCCTTACAGGGAAAGGACAAAAGATTATGAGCAATTTGGTCAGAAGGGCGAAGGAACAGCCGACCTTAAGCCGCCGGATCGCGCACGGGCGGCAGCACCGCCGATAGGGTGGCAATCAGATGGTCCAGCTTGATGGGCTTGGCCAGAAAGGCCTGCATGCCGGCATCGCGGCATTGCTGGCGGATTTCCATCGACAGGTTGGCCGTCAGCGCAACGATGGGCACCTGCGCCCCCTGTCCACCCATGGAACGCAGCCGCCGTGCGGCCTCCAGCCCGTCCATGTCGGGCATCGACAGGTCCATGATGATCGCGTCCACACGCCGTTCCTTGACGATGGCGATGGCATCGCCGCCATTGCCAGCCTGCAGAACCTGCGCCCCGCGCTGGATCAGCAGTTCGGTGGCTACAAACCGGTTCACCTCGTCATCCTCAACCAGAAGGATGACGGGACGGCTCGTGCCAACGGTGGGCAGGGCGCCCTGGATGGGGGCGTCCTGGCGCGGACGGTCGACGGCCAGTGGCACCAGCGGCAGGCACAGGGTGAACTGGCTGCCTTCCCCGGCCTCGCTCTCCACGGTCAGGCTGCCGCCCAGCATGTCGGTCAGGGACCGGGCAATGGCCAGACCCAAGCCCGCCCCGCCGAACCGGCGCGTGCTGGAGCTGTCCGCCTGGCTGAACACGTCGAAAATCTGGTCCAGCTTTTCGGAAGGAATGCCAACACCGGTGTCCACCACCTGGAATCGCACCCAATGCATCGGCGACGGCACGGCCAGTCCCGGCACCGACCCCGGCGCCTCGATCCGGTCGACCGACAGGGTGACCCGGCCCTGGTCGGTGAACTTGACGGCATTGTCGAGAAGGCACAGCAATATCTGGCGCAGACGCTTGGCATCGGTCACGACGCCCGACGGCACCCCGTCCCCCGTCCGCAAGGACAGGATCAGACCCTTGCGCTCGGCCCTGGGGCCGACATTGGACATCAGATCGCCCAGCAGCAGGCCCAGATCGACAGGCCCCTGCTCCATCTCCAGCCGCCCGGCCTCCAGCCGCGCCATGTCCAGCACATCATCGATCAGCGTCAACAGCGAGGCGCTGGAGCTGCCCATCACCTCCAGCAGGCGGATTTGGCCGGCATTCAGATTATGCGTCTCCAGAATCTGGAGACAGCCCTGGATGGCATTGATGGGGGTGCGGATTTCATGGCTGATGGTGGCCAGGAATTCGGACTTCGCGCGGTCTGCGGCGCGGGCCTGCTCAGCCGCCGCCTCCGCCGCCGCGCGTTCAGCGGCGAGCCGGTCCGTCATGCGCAGCAGGGCACCGCCCGCCGCCCCCATGGCGATGGCCATCACCACGAAGGGCTGGATATAGTCAATGAGACGGTTGCCCAGCGTGGCCGGGTCGAACGCGTCCTGCGGCCGGTTCAACAAGATGTCCAGCCCATAGAGCGTATTGGCCAACAACGTGGCGCCCACCGCGAGCAGCAGTACCCATTCTGGCCCCCGGCGGGGGCGTATCCGCAACAGCGACAGCAGCGCCATGGCCAGCACCGCCTCGATGAAGCCGACATTCAGCAGTTCGCGCAGGACCCCGTCACGGCGCAGCAAGGCCAGCCCCACCAGAAGCGCCACCAGTACACCCGCCGACAGCCAGCGGCGCCAGCGGTACCGGTGGCCGGCATAGATGGCGACCCCATGCGCGAACAGATAATAGGCCAGATTGTAAAGACAATCGGCCAGCAGCGCAGCACCGGCCATGACCGGGTCCGCTGGCGTGCCGACAGTCTCCAGCAAGGGGACGGACAGCATCACCGTGACAAAGGACAGCGCCCACCACAGCGCATAGGTCTCACGCCGGCCATTCCACCAGATCGCGGCCAGCAGCGCTGCGGCACCCAGAAGGGGGGCCGCATTCACCAACAGCAAAGCGCGTTCAAGATCGATGTTCGTCAAAATGGCAGCGACAGCCATAAACAGAAGATTGAGCAGAGCCGACATCTTGCAACAAAGGTGACGAGTACGCAATCTTAACAGGCAACACGGCAGCTCATGGTCCCATCTATAGTCGCGGATGCTTTTAACGTGAATCGATGCATGAACACATTAACATGTATTTTCGTCATTTTTTTCTCATCAACTTGAACAATGCGCCGGTTCGCGGCTATGGTGGGCTGGCGGGATGCCGGGCAGGGCTCGCGCGTTGCGACCCTCTTGTCCCACGCTTCGTTGTGGCAAATCCCGCACGCTTATGATTCAAAGGATTGCCCGATATACTTAACCCATCGGGACAGGTCATGCCGCCGGCGGGGTGGCAGGGGGAACGCCAATGCGGGGCGCGGTCATGAAACATTATCTTCGCGGTCTGATGCTGATGCTGGGGGCAATGCTGCTGGGCACGCTGCCCGCCTCTGCCTTCCGCCTGATCCCGATCGAGATGGAGTTCGAGCCGACGGGGCGCGGCGCCACCCAGATTTTCCGGGTAGAGAATGATACCCAACTGCCCATCGCCATCGAAATCCACATCACAGGCCGCAAAATGGGGCCGGACGGGGAGGATCTGCCCGCCGAGCCGTCAGACGAATGGGTGATCTTCCCCGAACAGCTCGTGCTGGAACCCAACCAGAATCAGTCGATCCGCGTGCAATGGACCGGCAATCCCAAGCCGGATCAGGAACTGGCCTACCGTCTGATCGCTGAACAGCTTGATGTCGATATCGGGCAGGCACCGGTGGAGGGAGGCAAGGTCAAGCTGCTGGTGCAGTACAAGGCCTCGATCTATGTCACCCCGCCCGGCGTGAAGGCACAGATCAATGTCGTCTCCGCCGGCCCGCGTCAGCTCAGCGACGGCGTGGTGATGGAGGTGAAGGTCCGCAATGACGGCACCGCCCACAAAATCCTGAAAGACCCGACCCTGGTGGTGGAGGCGGGCGGCAAGTCCGTCTCCATCCCGACCGACCGTCTGGGTGGTCTGGCGGGCGAGAATGTGCTGCCGGGTGTCACGCGCAGCTTCCTGCTGCCCTGGCCGGGTGACCTGCCCAAGGGCCCGCTGAATGCCAAGCTGAACCTGCCCTGATCGCGCCCGGTCACGCTTACCCGCCATGCCCCGCCCCCCGCGCTCACGGTTCCGACAATGTTTGAGGCTGGCTGTTGCCGGCCCTTCTGCATTGGCGTTGACCCTGGCGCCGGCCCGGCTGGCCTCCGGTGCAGGGTCGGAAACGCCGACACCAGCGGCCGCCCCGGTCCAGCCGAAGATTTCGGCGGATGAGTTGTTCAAGAAGGCGTTTGGACAGAAGAAGCAGGCGCAGAGCAGCCAGAAAGCTGACCTGCCCGTCTACTTCGACGGGTACGAAATCGGGCAGGTGCCGGGTCAGGTTTCCATCAACCCTGCCGACACGCTGGTCGACCTGAACAAACTCTCCGAACTGCTGCGCCCCATTGCACAGGAAGAACCGATCAAGGCATTGCTGGCCCAGGCCGGGCCGGATGGCAATGCCGCGCCTGCCCGCATGACCCGGTCGGGCATCCAACTGGCCTATGATGGTGGCGACCAGATCGTGAAGGTTACGGTCCCCGCCGCCGCCCGCCGGCCTCGCGACCTGTCGGTGCTGGAACGCGGTGCCGCGGCGCGGGCCTATACCGTCATTCCGCAGGCCGATCTGTCAGCACAGATGAACATGCGGGCCGCCATCGAATATTTGTCCGTTCCCACCGGCTTCGGCAAGGATGGGTTGGGTCCTCTGTCGGTCTCCATGGAACCCGCCATCAACTGGAAGGGCTGGGTAGTGGAAGGGGAGATCAATTACCGCGAGGATGCGGTCCGTACCCTGTCGCGCGGCCCTGTCCGCCTGATCCATGACTTCACCGATGCCGGCATCCGTACACAGCTGGGCGATTTCACCATGCCGGTGATCGGCAATCAGGTGGGACGCGCCGTGGCCGGCATCTCGGTCGCCAAGAATTTCTCGATCCGGCCCTATGACATGGTGCAGCCCAGCGGCAACCGTGAATTCATCCTCGACAATCCGTCGATGGTGGAGGTCATCGTCAATGGCCGACCCACCCGCACCTTCCGCCTGGAACCCGGCCCGTATAATCTGAACAATTTCCCCGGCGCGTCCGGCACCAATGATGTGCAGATCCGCATCACCGATGCCTATGGCCGCGAACAGACCATCGACTTCCCCTTCTTCTTCGACAGTCAATTGCTGGCAACCGGCGTACAGGAATATGGCTACTCGATCGGCGTGCCGTCGCGGATCGACAATGATCGCTATGTCTATGACGAAAAGGACCCGGTCCTTTCTGCCTATCATCGCGTGGGCGTGACCGACAATTTCACCTTCACCCTGGGCACCCAGACCGACAAGACGGAAACCACGGTCACGGCAGAGGCACTGGTGGCAACAGGCCTCGGCACGTTCAGCGTGGAGCCGTCAGCCTATCTGCGACGCAAGGATTGGGGGCCCACCGAAACAGCCGCCGACAAGAAACAGGGCTATGGCGGCACCCTGCGCTATCGCTCCTATTCCAACGGCGCCTCCGTGCTGGATAGTCAGGCCATCACGGCCCAGGTCAGCTGGTACGACCCCAATTACCGCAGTTTCGGATCGACCTTCGTCTCCAACACTAAGCTGGATGCGGCCCTGCGTATCTCCCAGCCCTTGTTTGAGAACCTGACCACCTCGCTGGGTGGGCGCTACCGCGAAACGCGCGGCAGCTCGGAACGCGACAGCTATTCGGTGGATCTGGCCCTGCGCCGCCGCCTGTTCGAAACCGGCAGCGTCGATCTGACCTTCAGCCATGGCAAGGACGGTTTCGGGGCGAAGGATACGGGCGTCTATCTGACCACCCGCTTCGTGTTCGACAGCGGACGGCAGAGCGCGGGTTTGAATGTCGACACCATCTCCAAGCAGCAGCGCCTGGATTGGCGGTTCCAGTCGCTCTATGCCGTGAATGCCCTGTCGGGCGGGCTGGAAATGCTGAATGAGGGCGGGCAGGCCGGCGACCGGGTGCAGGGCAACCTCAGCTACACGCATCAGCGCTTCGAAGCGCAGGTCCGTCAGGACACAGTCCGCCGGTCGCTGAATGACAGCAAGGGCATCGAAAGCCGGACCTCCATGACCTTCGGCACGGCGCTCGCCTTCGCCGACGGGCATTATGGCGTCACCCGGCCGATCACCAACAGCTTCGCCATCATCACCCCGCATCCGCGTCTGGCGGGCAAGGATATCGGTGTCGATCCCGTGGATGACCGTTACGCCGCCCAGACCGACTGGCTGGGTGTGCCCATTGTCCCCAATATCTCCGCCTATCTGGTACGCCCCATCCTGCTGGACGTGCCCGACGCGCCCGCAAACTATGATCTGGGCGATGACCGTCCGGCGGTGCAGCCGGGATACAAGTCGGGCACCATCATCACCATCGGCACCGATGCGGTCGCCTCGCTGGTCGGCACCCTGATCGGCCCGGATGACAAACCGATGGCGCTGCTGTCCGGCACCTTGCGACCGCAGGGTATCAAAGATGCCAAGGATCTGGCCTTCTTCACCAACCGAGCCGGCCTGTTCCGCATCGACAGCGTGCGTCCCGGCGACTGGCTGCTGATTGTGGCCGGCATGGAGAAGACGCCCCTGCCCATCACGGTGGCCAAGGAAGCGGAGGGTCTGGTCAAGCTGGGGCCGCTGCGCCTACCGACCCGGCCTTGACCAACGCTTCCAGGTCCGGGCGGCGGTCCGCCCAATCGGTGGCGCACTGGTACGCATGGCCCAGCGTCACCAGCACCGCCTCCCGCCAGGGCGTGGACAGGATTTGCAGCGACAGAGGCAAGCCAACGGCATCCGCCCCGCACGGCACCGCCAGCGCCGGCAGGTTCAGCCAGTTGGCCATGCGCACGAACCGGCTGAAGGGCAGCCGCCCCTCGTCGGCGTCGGCTAGGGCCGGGGCCGGAATAGGCACAGTCGGCGTCAGGATGGCATCATAGTCCTGGGCCCAGGCATGGAACCGGGCCTGTTCCTGGGCCTGCACCCGGATAAGCCTAGATAGTTCCGCCTCCGAAACATCCCCTCCTCCCCGCAAGCGCCCCCGCACACCCGGATCCATTTCGGACTCAAAATGATCTATCCGCGATTGCCACAGCCGCCAGGCCCGACCCGCCATCAGAAGGCCTGACGGCTCCACACAGGCGGGCGGATCAATGACGGGGGCCGCCTCCACCAACTTGGCGCCGAGCGCCTCCAACTGGGCCAGGGCCGTCAGATAGGCGGTGCCCACGACCTGATCGACCCCGTCCAGGAACCGGTCAGGCAGAACCGCCAGCACCAGGCCGCGCGGACTACCGGCAAGGGCGGCGTCGGCGTCGAAGACGGCTTGTTGGGCCAGCTTGCGGCTGGGCCGCGCCGGCCCCGCCTGCGGGTCGCGCATTACGGCCAGCATCCGCGCCACTCGCTCCACGGTACGCGCCATGGGGCCGATCGTATCCAGTTCGGGACAGAGCGGCAGGCAACCGCCCATCGGCACCCGACCCGATGTGGGCTTCAGCCCGACCAGATTGTTCAGGGCCGACGGGATGCGGATCGACCCGCCCGTATCGGTGCCAAGCGCTGCATCTGCCAACCCGGCGGCCACCGCCACGGCGGACCCGCTGGATGATCCCCCCGCCACCCGCACTGTCTTCGTGTCCCACGGGTTGCGGGGCGTAGCCGTGGCGCGGTTGATGCCCCAGGTCCCAAAGGCCAGTTCCACCGTATGCGTTTTGCCAAGAGCCAGCATCCCCGCACCCATCAGGGATGCGGCGGTATCGGCATGGGCCGGCGCATCGGCCACAACGGCCGTGCGGCATCCGCCGCCCGTAGGCAGGCCGCGCAGGTCGAGCAGATCCTTGACCGCCAGGGTCAGGCCCGCCAGCGGCCCCTTCGTCCGGACCTTATCCTGCCGCCACGCCTCCTCCCGCACCCATTCCGGCTCCACCAGGGCAAAGGCCTTTAGATGCGGGTCAAACCGGGCGATGCGGGCCAGGGCGGTTTCAGCGATAGACGAGAAGTCAGTCATTGTGCTTTCACTCTCCGGACCTCAGCAGTGCTCAGCGGACCCAAGGCCAAGCCGGGCCAACGACTGCCGGGAGATGGGACACCCTAATGGATTTTGCAACAAAAGCCCGATCTTATCGTGGTTTCCACTGAAAACCTTGGATCACCTCCCGTCTGCTGGCATTGTCATTGCATCCATCTTTGGTGGTGCCGATGATGCTGGAATGAAAATGCCGATCCTGTTCCGCCCCCTGCCGTTTCTGTCTGTCCTGGCCCTGGGTCTGCTGGCTGTCATGCCGGCATGGTCCAAGGATAAGGACCGCTGCGAGAT